>CAMODL010000006.1:0-118554 GCA_946611435.1 uncultured Clostridia bacterium | reverse complement strand
TCTCTTCTCTCATATGATTCAAATAATGCCATGATTAAATTCCTCCTTTTCCTTACTGCTTTCTGGGATCGATGCATCTTACGGCATCAGCAACTCTTCCGTACTTACCGGAAGCCTTCTCAAATGCTGTGTTAGCGTCATCACCGGCCTTGATGAAGTCCATCATCTTACCGAAGTTCACGTACTTATAACCGATGATCTCATCGTCCTCATCCAGAGCGATCTCAGTGATGTAACCGTCTGTGAGCTCGAGATATCTGGGGCCCTTCTCAAGTGTACCGTATGTTGTACCGACCATGGAACGTGTACCCTTACCGAGATCCTCGAGGCCGGCACCGATCTGAAGACCGCCCTCAGAGAATGCAGACTGTGTTCTACCGTAAACGATCTGCAAGAAGAGTTCTCTCATAGCTGTATTGATAGCATCGCATACAAGGTCTGTATTAAGAGCCTCAAGGACTGTAAGTCCGGGAAGGATCTCAGCAGCCATGGCAGCTGAATGTGTCATACCGGAGCAACCGATAGTCTCAACGAGTGCTTCCTGGATGATACCGTCCTTAACATTGAGGGACAGCTTGCAGCAACCCTGCTGAGGAGCACACCAGCCGATACCGTGTGTATAGCCGGAAATATCCTTAACCTCTTTTGACTGAACCCACTTAGCCTCTTCAGGAATAGGTGCAGCACCATGATGTACACCCTGATGAACGGGGCACATATTCTTAACTTCTGTCGAGTAAATCATAGTATCCTCCTTAATTATTGGATGGGATTTAATACCAATAAAAATTACCATATATCGGGGATTATATCAAGGGAACGAAGGGCAAATTATAGGTGATAATGTGGTATATTCATTTAGGAAAAAAGGAGATCTGAATAATGGAAATATACCTTGTAAGGCACGGAACAACAGAATGGAACGTTAAGCATATGATCCAGGGCCGTTCTGACACCGAGCTTAACGAAGCAGGACGCGAGATGGCAAGACAGACCGGAATGAAATTCATTTCTGACGGACTGGCTTTTGACTTTATATATTCAAGCCCGTTACAAAGAGCATTTGAGACTGCCTCTCTCCTGTCTCCCGGTTCTGACATTATCACGGACGACCGTCTTCTCGAATTGTCTTTCGGCCCGTTTGAAGGAAAGATAGTGGAAGATATGTTATCCGATCAGGATTGTGCATTCCGTTTTTTCAAGAGTGCACCGCATATATATAACAAACTTGTAGCAGATATGAACGATCCTTCACTCGAGACTCTTACGCGGCTGATCGAGCGTGCATCGGATTTCCTGATCGACAAGATTGAACCTCTCGCATCAACTGACAAAAAGATCCTCATATCCGGTCACGGTGCACTTAATAAAGGCCTGATGATGCATATAAGAGGCGAAAATGACCTGTCTCTCTTCTGGGGAGACGATCTGCAGAGCAATTGCGGTATAACACGCATCATCCGTGACACAAAAAATTATAGGGTATGTGATTCGAACATTACCCTATATGACCCGTCATTGAACGCGAGAATAAAAAAGCTTCTGTAACTCAGTTCCTCATACTGTGTATCGGCGCAGGTATCCTTCCGCCTCTGTGAATGAAGTCAGCACAGGATGCGTTGTTAACAGGCATAATAGGCGCTTTACCAAGAAGACCGCCGAATTCTACGGAATCTCCTACTGTCTTACCGGGAACGGGAATGATCCTGACAGCAGTCGTCTTATTATTGAATGTACCAAGCGCCATCTCGTCGGCTATAATACCCGATATAGTCTCAGCCGACGTATCTCCCGGGATCGCGATCATATCAAGTCCGACAGAACAAACACATGTCATAGCCTCAAGCTTCTCGAGAAGGAGTGAACCGGACTCAGCTGCTGCGATCATACCCTCATCCTCAGATACAGGAATGAATGCGCCCGATAGACCGCCGACAAATGATGATGCCATCGTGCCGCCCTTCTTAACAGCATCATTGAGCATGGCAAGAGCAGCAGTAGTTCCCCATGTACCGCATGTCTCGAGACCGAACTCTTCAAGAAGACGGGCAACCGAATCTCCTACTGCAGGAGTAGGTGCAAGAGACAGATCGATTATTCCAAAAGGAACACCAAGTCTCTCAGATGCTTCTCTGGCGACAAGTTCACCAACACGAGTGATCTTAAATGCTGCTTTTTTTATCGTCTCGGCGACAGTTCCGAGATCAGCTCCCTTAACCTCTTCGAGTGCGTGTTTAACAACACCGGGGCCTGATATTCCTACATTTATAACACACTCCGGCTCACCGACTCCGAGGAATGCTCCTGCCATAAACGGGTTATCTTCAGGTGCATTAGCGAAGACTACCAACTTAGCGCAACCTAATGCATCATTGTCCTTAGTAGCTTCTGCAGTCTTCTTGATGATGACACCCATATCTCTTACGGCATCCATATTGATACCGGTCCTTGTGGATGCAAGATTGACCGAAGAACAGACAAATTCCGTGGTTGCCAGTGCTTCAGGAATGGAATTGATAAGAATAAGATCAGAATTAGTATAACCCTTCTGAACCATGGCAGAGAAACCGCCGACAAAGTTGACGCCGCATTCTTTTGCAGCACGGTCAAGGGTCTTTGCAAAAGGCGTGTAATCCTTAGCGCCACAAGCTGCGGCGACTATCGATATCGGTGTAACCGATATTCTTTTGTGTATGATCGGTACTCCGTACTTCTTACTTATAGCCTCACCGGTCTCTACAAGCTTGCCTGCATAACGGCAGATCTTGGAATAGATCTTATCGCACGATTCATCAACAGAAGATGCGGCACAATCCATCAATGATATGCCCATGGTTATAGTTCTGATGTCAAGGTGCTGTTCCTTGAACATCTTCATAGTCTCAAGTATCTCAAAATCTGTAATCATCTGTAAAACCTTCCTCAGATACGATGCATCTTATTGAACAGTTCAGTGTGCTGAATAGTGATCGATACTCCGAGTTCCTCGCCGAGAGCATTAAGCTTCTCAACGATATCTGAATTCTCGATCTCATGATCCTGAAGATCGACCATCATGATCATGGTGAAGATGTTGTCAAGGATAGTTTGTGAGATGTCATTGATATTGATATTGTTCTCGGCAAGAAGTGTTGCAACACCTGCGATTATACCGACACGGTCCCTTCCGATGACCGAGATTACTGCTTTATTGTTATCAGTTGCCATAATAGACTCCTCTATGTTTTCTTAAGCTAACTCAGTTTAACACATTTTCGATAATAGCATTAGCACATTTTATTCCGTCAATAGCTGAGGACATTATGCCACCTGCATAACCTGCCCCCTCGCCGCACGGATACAGTCCTTTTACATTGACACTCATAAAAGTCGTTTTGTCCCTGAGTATACGGACCGGTGAGGAACTACGTGCTTCAGGTGCCGTAATTACGGCATCAGGTATATCAAAACCACGGATCTTGCCTCCCATCCTGCTGATACCATCGATAACCGTATCAGTAATAACCTCATCAAATACGCTCTTAAGATCTGATTCGACTACACCGGGCTTAAACGAAGGGGAAACACTCCTACCAACAGTTGTATTCTTGCCGGACAGCCTTCCGTAATATGCAAAAGGTGCCATCCCGGAAGATCCGGCAGCAATAAATGCACTATACTCGAGCTTTTCTTGATAATACATACCGTCAAGCACGCCGTTGCCATAATCGTCCTGATTCACCGGAACTAACAGTGCCGTATTGGAATTCGTAAGACCTCGATCGCTGTAACTCATACCGTTGGTGCAGATTGCTCCACCGGACGACTGTGCAGCGACTACTTCGCCGCCGGGGCACATGCAAAAAGTATAGAGCTTACGGCCGGTTACCGTATCACAGGATAATTTATAAGGAGCAGCAGAGATATTCCTATAACAAGCTGTATCAAATCCATACAGTGCCTTGTCAATATCCTCTCTCCTGTGTTCGATCCTGACACCTACGGCAAAAGGCTTGGATTCAAGCACAACACCACGTGACAAGAGCATTCTTATAGTATCACGGCTGCTGTGACCGATCGCAAGGATAACATCCGATGCGGGGATCTTTCCTTTATCGGTGTCGAGCCCGGTTATCTTTCCGTCAGAGATTATAAGATCCTTAACAACAGTATCGAAAAGGATCTCACCCCCGAGTGATATGATCTTTTCTCTTATCCCTTTGACAACACCGCGAAGTTTATCTGTTCCGACATGAGGGTGAGCATCATATAAGATCGCGGGGTCTGCTCCATTATCGACCATAACCCTTGATATATAAGCCTTAAGGCCGGAAGTAACTCCGGTATAGAGCTTTCCGTCAGAGAATGTTCCGGCTCCGCCCTCTCCAAACTGAACATTGGATTCCGGATCAACGGCTCCTCCGTTTCTGACCTTGTCGATATCAACAGCTCTATTATCGACGTCGCTTCCGCGTTCTATGATCAAAGGACGCAGGCCGTATTCAGCCAGAACCAATCCCGCATACATCCCTGCCGGACCGAATCCGACGATAACCGGTCTTTCTTTAAGACGCGGATGTGCATTCCTGTATGGAAATGCAAGTGATTCATCCTGTTTGATGATCTCAGCCAGCGCTTCACGGGTCTCCTCCTCAACACGGTAGACGATCTTTATCCTGTCTTTATGCCTGGCATCGATAAAACGTCTGGCTATACGTATATGATTTCCTTTTCGAACATGAAATCGGTTTGCAAGCAAAGCAAGCACGTCGTCAGCTTCACCTATCTGATCCGGAGCGAAAACAACATCTTTCATCATAGCTTCTTACCGATACTTAAGGCAACACGAACTGCCGAAGCCCATGCCCACTGCAGATTATAGCCGCCGCAAGGTCCGTCGACATTCACGATCTCACCACAATAATAGATACCGTTCGGGTCGCAAAGCTCCTCGCCTAAGTCTCCCAGACTCAGTCCGCCTCTGGTTACCTGACTGTTATCGAATCCGGTATTACCGCTTACGGATACCGGGAATGCTGTCAACAGATCGATCAGCTTACGTATTGAAGCTTCTTTAAGATCCCTGCATAAGATGTCCGTATTAACTTTTGCTCTCTTAAAGATAACGATCAGGATGTTACTTCTGACAAGGCCGCTAAGTGCATCGACAGCTCTTCTGTCAGGGAACTTTCTGATCCTGTTGATAACCTGTAATGCTGCTTCTTCCTGATCATACTGACTTAACAGGTCGATCGTTATCCTGGGAAACTTACCATTATTCTGAGCAGATGCGATACATAACCCGGACAGGATCATCACACAGATACCGGAAATGCCGTAATCTGTAAACAGAAGCGTTCCCTCTTCAGAAACAGTCTCTTTTTCTGTATGGACAGTGATCTTTGCAGTTACAGAGGTACCGGATAGTGACTTTATGTCTTTATCAGAAGTGATCAAAGGAACAAGAGCAGGTATCGGCCTTATCAAAGATGCGGCTTTGTCGCCCGTAAACAGATAAAAACCGTTTCCGTCCGAGCCTGTCTTGGGGTATGACATCCCGCCTGCCGCAATTACAACAAACCCGGCTTCGATCATTACACCACTATCCAAACCTAATCTGTAGACATTGCTTTCACGCTCGATCTCTAAGACCTTTTGTCCTGTTATGAGTTCAGTCTTATTGTCATCAAGATAGAATCTTAATGCGTCAAGAACGGTGGCACTTCGATAAGTGACAGGATACACAAGAGATTCCCTGGACACAGTATCGATCCCAAGTTCCTCATGAGCAAAAAGAAGCAGATCATCAGGCGTAAAACCATCCAGTATATTACGAAGCACTTCCTTGGAATCCGTATTGTAGTCAGAATAAGATGCATTGAGATTTGTCAGATTGCAACGCCCGCTTCCGGTAAGGAGCAGTTTCTTCCCCGGTTTGGGATTACGCTCGATCACAACTGTCTTAATATTCGAAGGGATGTCACCTTTGCGTTGAAGATAAGCCAGATACGAAGCGCACATAAGTCCGGATGCACCGGCGCCTATGATCGCGACATCATACATCGTCGATCAACCTCAGGCAACGCTTAAACTTACTGTCATCAAAAGTAACTGCATTTGTATTCTCAACAATATATTGTGCTATATCCTTAAGATCCACGACATCGCCGGATTCAAGCTCAAGCTCGAGTTCACAGATATCTTCACTCTTACCTGCTGCCTCGATCTTTCCGAGATCGAAGCAAGCTTCCATAATACTGTCACCATATCCGAACATATATGTTGTACGTTCGAAGACAGTTGAAGCCAATGGAACGATATCATCATCGTTTACACCCTCAAGGACCTCATCAAGCAGATCAGCAGGATCTCCGGACTCGGCAACAGCTCTCTTAAATTCATCGATCTTGAACTTACGGCTGTTCGTGACATAGTTCCATTCGTAGCGCTGGTGAAGTCCGTTATTAACACTTCCGCCGAATTTAACTGTATGCTCGTAACTGTTGCTGTCCTCGTCATCTTCATAATGACGTACGCGGATAGAACCTCCACGGGCCGAGAGTTTACGGTCAGGTGTATCAAAATATGTGTTATTAAGAGTAACTGACTTACGCTCAGAAGTATCGAGACAATAATGCTTGAACCAGTCTGCCTCTATGATAGAGAACATCTCTTCAGCTGTCTTAAATGCCAGTTTGACTTCAGTTTCCATATTTCCTTCCTTACGTCAAATGTTGACCGTATGCACGCCGCTCGTAGATACTACAACAAGCTTATCATTACCGATAAATCCGATCCTGAGGATATCTTCATCAACAGATATATCCGCCAGAACACTTCCACTCTTATTATAAACATAAATCTTCTTATCGATACAGACAGCATACCTTGATCCGTCTGTTGTAACTGCATTTACTTCAGAACCGATCGGTGAATTATAATTTGTTCCTCCGCTTGTTGTGATAACGGCAAGCTTATTCAATTGCTCAACACCTTCGGAATAGATAACGAAGATATTATCTCCGACACGAGTTACATAATTGATAGTTCCGAAGTCGGTGCCGATGAGTTTCAACTGATCATCTTCAACCTGATATATGCCCTCAGAAGAGAATGTCAACAGTTCATCACCCACATACATGATCGAAGACAGGATGTCGGCATTATCGAAAGTATAATAGGCATAATCTGAAACGGACAGGTTTCCGTTGATATCCTTGAGCGAGAAAACCTTAACATAGGGCTTATACTCGGCACCATTTGTATTGATGGTAGATACGGCCAGCATATCCTCGGAATCGTTAAAAGAACAGCAAAGAGGATATCCCGAATTATATGAACTCCACTTAAAGAGTATGTCACCCTTCTCGTTATAAACGATCAGTTCTCCATATGAGTCCGCACCATCAGTGATAACGGCACACAAACCGCCTGAAGAGAGCGCGACAGCTTTGATCTTATCAACAGTAGGCTTTGAATAAACGAGCTCCTCATTCCTGATAACGGTGAAAGAATAACCGTTGGCATCGAAGACTACCGCCCTGTCCCCTGATACATAACATTGTGGGTTGGCATAAGCAACCGATACACTGAAGACATCGTTACCTGACATCGTAAGATATGCAATACGGTCATTTGTAACCTTGATAACACCTTCATAGAAGGGATATAGCTTCTGAGCCTCGGCATACTCACAGTTGAATCCGCCCTGAGCAGATAATCTGATCGCCTGGTCAGCGCCTTCGAGAGCTGCTTCCTTCTTGGTCACAAAGAATAGCATTACAAGACTTGCCAGCATAAGCACTGCACTGACGATAATAACAATCGCGAGTTTACCGGTAAGCTTATCTCTCTTTTTTCCTTCTTTGGCGCTCATCTTATCAGGCGGCATCCTCCGTAACGTCATACACACCGTTGACCTGGTTATCTATCGCTTCCGATGCAAGTACAAACGAAGCCCATGCGCCGTATGAATACATGTCAGTTCCCGCATCAAAGAAGAGCTCATTGGCATAGACATAGAACGATGAATAATTGCCGTTGATGAAGACGTAATAGGAGTTTACATCTCTCTCAATGAAATCAACCGTCTTGGTCTCGTAATCCTTTGTATTGAACGTAAGAGTAAGAACCGGATCGTATTCAGGATCGACTTCGGTATCGATACCGCCTATCTCGATACAGGCGACTGCCTCGAAGATGATAGCGGCATATGATCTTCCGTCAGATGTTGTAATACGGGCATCTCTGAGATTGAGCTGTGCCGTGGAATCAGGATCGGAAATAGAATCTCCGTTAGCAACATCAAGAACGAGATCAAAATGCTGACCTTCATAATCAGCGCTGATCTTGGACAGATCGGAAGAACCGTAGTAAGCAACATACTTATTGAGCAACGTAAGTATAGGCGTCTCAAGTCCGGTTATCTGATTCTCTGCGATCATAAAGTAATGATCGATGCCGGAACAGTGACCATAATAGAAACCGTTACGGAGTGAAGACAACTCGACCTTAATGACTACACCGGTATCCATGGTAAAAATGAAGGTGTAATTAGGTTCATCCATACCATATTCGGCGAGCTCCTCTTCTGAGATATCGAGGAACTCCGAGATATCAAGTGTGGCTATATATTCAACAAGATTCTCAAAATATGAACTTGCCTTGATCTCATAAGGTTCATAGACATTGTAATAAGGATCTCCCGATTCGGGATCGATATTACAGTCTGTAACGATATGAACGTTATCTGACAATCTGTCAAACTCGACCGAGTTGATCTGAGAGTAATCTATCCTCAAAAGACTCTTTTCGAGGAAATTTATCATCTGATACTTACAATAAACAGCCTTGAGGGTACCTGTAACATAAACATCGGACTCGCCTTCTACCATGCAGTAGCAGCCGGAATTGTCATATGTCTGAACACCGACACGTATATTTACTGTTGATCCGTCATTCTTGATCCATGTAACGGTATAGTAGCCGGAATCAAGACCATATTCGGACAGATCGGATGGAGATTCTATCTTGGATGTACCTGCAAAATTCGTCAGAACACTTGCATAGCTTCTCATCGCGTCCTGCGAATAATTGACAGCGTCATCTCTGTCAGGAGAAGCATAATTAAACGTGAATCCGATATCAGACATCTCATCAGGGACGATATCGATCCTGTTATCAGTAATATCGGGACCGGTGACCTGAAGGGTTCGAAGATCGTTCAATGAGACAAAAGCGATCTGATACTCGGATACCTCCTCTTCCTGATCGTCTTTTTTGTCCTTGGGCTTGGCTATTGCCCAGATAACTACAATGAGCAACAGCACGATAAAGATTATAAAAGGTATCAACAGATTCTTTAATGATTTCATAAATATGACTTACAGATTCTTTCTCTTGTTATATACGATGACACCGCAGATTACCATTGCAAGAGGAATGACAACCATAAATACGGTACGCATCAGTGTCGACTTATCATTTGACAGCTTGTCCTCATCGAGCGAATAATCCGCTATAGGCTTGGAATCTACGATGATGGTATCACCTGCATCGAGCATGTCGCTGATGATATTACGGATGAAGACTACATTACTGTCAGTAGTGCCATACTGTCCGATATAGTAATCGGAAGTAAAGTTCAAGGTACCGAAGACATACATCTCCTGCCCCTTGGCATCGGAGAATTCGGAGTGCATTCCGATATTGTACTGACCTGTTGTTCCGGAGATGATCGTGGGAGCCTGCCCGGAAATATCAGTAAGACCGGCCTTGTCAGATGTCTGAAGGACAGGAGCTACAGTAATATACGAAGCAGGGTTACCTGCTGTAGTTACCGAACGGTTAAGACTGCTTCGCAGGTAAGTAACAGAAGGATTGTAGACTGTATAGTCAGAAGCGATGGTAACCTTAGATTCGAGTGGATTGCTTGAATTATAGAGATAGGAAGTATCCTGCTCCATAACGAGATTACTGTCGATCTTAAGATTCATAACTTCGAGAACAGCATTGAGATTCGTGTAATCAGTAGCGTAATTGTACATAAAGTCGATAGCGACGATCACCTTACCGCCCTGGTTAATGTAGGTAATGATCTGCTGAGCCATATTCTCGGAAAGATCGCTGTTGATACCGCTGATAACGAGCAGCGAACAGTCTGAAGGTACGGCGAACGAATCAGCTGCCGGCAGGTCCTCGGATTCATAACCGATACCTTCAAGGATCTGGGAAAGCATGAGATGTCCGTATGACTCGTTAAGATTGGTAACGAAGTAGACCTTACCGGCATAACCGTTAACAAGGCTCATGATGGCATTTGTGAACCTGGATTCAACCGAGTTGGATATTGGACGAAGTCCGCCGGTCTGATAATAAGTTGTCTCATCATATGAGAAACAGTCAAGCGGAACGATCGTCTTGATCTTACCGTTGTACTCAACGGCATAGATATCAGCCTTAAGATCATAAAGACCGTTAGGATCAAGCTCCTGCATGATCGAAGGATGTGTCGTAGGATTGATGTATTCTACCGTGATACGTCCACCCGACTTTGCCTGATAGTCATTAAGGAGCGGAACCATATATTCCAGAGGAGAACCGGTAAGATCAGTAGGCTCATCGAAAAGTCCGACGATCCTGATATCCGTATCTGACGGCAGTGACTTGATGTAATCCTCGGAAACGCTTGTGATGGAGTTCTGACCTGTTGACGAGAAGTCAAATGTCAGTTTATCGCCTATGAGCGAATCAAAGATAATATTGACTACCAGTACGATAGCGATCAGGAGAACGATAGATCCGATAGAGAAAAGCTTAAGATTAAGATTCCTCTGGTCACGCTTGATCGATGTCTGATCCTTCTTGTTACCGGCTGACTTGTTAGCCGGCTTCTTCGCGATATTGTTATTAGAACTCATGAATAATATCCTTCCCTTCTGTTATCACTGAGCCCAGCGCTTCTTCTCGAGTACCCTGTATGTAAGGAAAAGGAATACGAGTGTAGTACTGAAGCAGAATACCAACGGAGCTACAGAGAAGATGCCCGAACGGAATCCGGATGTCTTAGTAATAGGATTAAGCCAATTGACGGCCTTCTCGGCTTTCTCGCAGATAGTGTTGACTTTCTCGCTGCTGAGACCGAAGCTGGAGAATATAGATGCCAGAGAAGATGATATATTGCTGGCAAAACGGTCGATGGCAGTGATGGACAGCAATATAACGAAGCTTACGATAGCGGAAATGATCTGCGTATCCGTGATCGAAGATGCGAATATACCGATCGATACGAACAGTGCCGCAAGGAAGAAGTAAACGATTACCGATCCCCATGTACCGACATCAACAACACCGCCGTATGATGCCGTAACGAACATATGGGCAAATACATTAAGGAACATAATGAAGAACAGTGACATAGCTGCCAGGAACTTTCCTAAGACGACACTGAATATCGATACCGGAGAGGTGTAATAAATGATATCCGTACCTCTTCTCTTGTCTTCGGCGAAGAGACCCATTGTGATGATCGGAACTATGATCAAAAAGTAAGATCTCATGCTGATGATCTCGGAAGAGAGGTTTACGGTACCACCGGCAAACTTATTAACGAAGATATATCCGGCAAGAAACGAATAGAGCGCTATGGCAACATATCCGGTCGGATTTTTGAAATATGATAAGAATTCTCTTTTAAATACTGCAAGCATATGATGACCTCCTGTTATACCCCGTTCGTGATGCTCAAGAAGATCTCTTCGAGCGTCGGATCGAGAGAACGGAATTCCAGAATAGGCCATCCGCCCTTGGCCATCGTAAAGAATATCGACGAGCGAATATCGCCGGAAGTATTATTATTGATACCGATCTCAACTTCGTGGATCTCATTATCGGATATCCTGGTGTTGACTGAATTAACACCCGGGATCGAATGAAGTGATGAACATACGGCTTTTACGGGTCCCTTAAATGCGAGGAGCATCTTCGAAGTACCGCTGAGCCTCTTCGCGAGGTCTGTGATCGTATCGATAGCAGCTACTCTGCCCTTATTAATGATAACTACACGGTCACACACAGCCTGAACCTCTGACAGGATATGTGAACTTAAGATTACCGTATGATTCTTGGCAAGACTTCTGATAAGCTTACGGATCTCGAGGATCTGATTAGGATCGAGACCGACCGTAGGCTCGTCGAGTATGAGGATCTCAGGATCACCTACAAGTGCCTGAGCAATACCGACACGCTGCTTGTAACCCTTGGAAAGATTACCGATCATTCTGTCACTTACATCAACGATCCTTACCATAGCGAGGATCCTGGCAAGCATCTCCTTACGCTTACTCTTGTCAACCCCCTTGATATCACAGATGAATCTGAGATATTCAAGTACAGTCATATCAGTATAAAGAGGCGGTATCTCAGGCAGATAGCCTATACACTTCTTAGCTTCTTCGGGTTCTTCGAGGATATCGTGTCCGTTTACCTTTACTGTCCCTGAAGTGGATGACAGGTAACCGGTTATAATATTCATCGTCGTAGACTTACCGGCACCGTTCGGACCAAGGAATCCCAGGACTTCACCCTTGTTGACGGAAAAGGAGATACCGTTGACGGCCTTCTTATCACCGTAGTACTTGACGAGGTTATTGATCTGTATCATATTATGCCTCCATTTTTACACATCAACGGATATTATAACAAATAATTCATTGTGAATACACTAATTCAGCGGCAAATACACCAATATCATTATTTTTATAGCCATATACCCTTATATTGCCTGATTCTTCCGGAACAACGAACACATCTACACGTTCTGAGTCCTTTACTTCATTGAGATAGTTGATGTTGATATCATTGATCTTCGCGGTATCATAGCCGTTCTTGTGAATAGCATCATAGATCCAGGCCAGGTATCTGGAATTATTAACATGATGATTGTGGTCGAGCTCCGAATAATCTGCATACTTAATGATCGCAGGCTTTTCTTCCGGCCTTGCCGGTGTCTTTAGCTTAGGACAAGGGCTTCCGAATACCATTTTGCTGTTCTGAGAGCCGGCCGTATCGAATCCTTTTGTGCGACCGGGAACGATCGGTCTGTGATCATTTATATCGGCAATAATCCATATGGAAGTTGCATAGCCGATGACACTCCCGGCTTCGTCGAAGATCTCATATTCCCTTCCGAAATAGAACTTATCTACTCCGGTATGCCATGTTCTGATAGTAATTGTCTCGCGCCACTTAGGGATCCTGATCATGTGTATCCTGTTACGAAGCACTATCCAACAGGCATTAAGTTTATTAATGTCATGTGTGTCGAATCCGCAATCAGAAGCCCCCTTCTCTGCGGCTTCCTGGATATCACCTACCAGTACGGACATCAATATCCCGTCATCAGGTCCGCAGTCGGTCCCTTTGATATAATATGAGCATTCGGAAAACTCCGGAATATCCATGAGAATCATGCCTCCTCTTCTTTGGGCATCACGTATGGCTCTGTATTACGAGGGTTATAACGTCTGAAATTGTTATACATCTCAGGCTTAAAGTTAAAGAGCATGATATACTTCATTCCCATCTGACTGACAAAACAATACCATACATTTGGATCCTCGGTTGTAAAAGGGCTGTATTCGGTACCGTTGATGATATCATCAGACTCGATAAGATGATCGTTGAACTTATCTCCTGTTACAGGTCCGATATATTGACAGTCTTCCCTGATAGAGAATTCACATCTCGTCTTCCTCTTCTTCTGCCCGATGATCTTAGTCATGGTCACACTGTCATTACATATGCTCAGCTCGTGCTCAATATGCATATTCTTATTCGCGCGGTATACCAGATACCAGATACCGAATGAGATCATACCGGATATATAGATAAAGTTACCGAAAAGAACAAGTGTGAGGATATTGAAAATAATGATGAAGAGAGTCAGTGCGGTATAGGATACCCATGGAAAGATCTTTCCGAGCTTACCGTTATCCCTTGCTACAAGTGTCTCATAAACATAATCATTAAGCATTTTTACGTCCTCCGCCAACTAATTCTATCACAAGTTGATAAATATCGATGGTTTTCGATAATAAAAAGGGGCGCTCGATGTCGAGCGTCCCCCAATAAACAAGATCAGATCACCTATCAATACATGCCGGGCTGAGGTGCCGGAGCAGGCTCGGGCTCGGGAATATCAGTAACAAGTGCTTCTGTTGTAAGAAGTGTCGATGATACTGAAGCCGCATTCTGAAGTGCAGAACGTGTAACCTTTGCAGGATCAACGATACCTGCTTCGTACATATCAACATACTTGTCGTTAAGAGCATCATAGCCGATACCGGCCTTCTCATTCTTGACGTGCTCTGCGATAACACTTCCGTCGAGACCTGCGTTGGTAGCGATCTGACGAACAGGCTCTTCCAGTGCTCTGAGGACGATCTTAACACCGGTCCTTACATCGCCTTCTGTCTCGTCAAGGAGCTTCTTGACAACAGGAATTGCATTGACATAAGCTGTTCCGCCGCCGGGAACGATACCTTCCTCTACAGCTGCTCTTGTAGCTGCAAGAGCATCCTCGATACGGAGCTTCTTCTCCTTCATCTCAGTCTCTGTAGCAGCACCTACTCTGATTACGGCAACGCCGCCGGAGAGCTTTGCAAGTCTCTCATAAAGCTTCTCTTTGTCGAACTCTGAAGTAGACTCCTCAGCCTGGACCTTGATCTGAGCAGCTCTGGCAGCGATCTTCTCGGAATCACCGGCACCGTCAACGATAACAGTATTATCCTTTGTGATCTTAACCTGATGAGCACGACCGAGCTGTTCGATTTTTGTTTCCTTGAGTTCTCTGCCGAGATCAGCAGTAATGACCTCACCGCCGGTCAGGATAGCGATATCCTCGAGCATAGCCTTTCTTCTGTCACCATAACCGGGAGCCTTAACACCGATCGCGGTAAAGATACCACGAAGCTTATTAAGGATAAGTGTAGCAAGTGCATCACCCTCGATATCCTCGGCAATGATGAGAAGCTTACCGCCGGATTGTGCAATAGGCTCAAGAACCGGAAGGATCTCCTGAATGTTGGAGATCTTCTTATCTGTGATAAGGATGTAAGGATCATCAAGAACTGCTTCCATCTTATCGGAGTCAGTTACCATGTAAGAAGAGATATAACCTCTGTCGAACTGCATACCCTCAACAACTTCGAGCTCGGTCTCCATGGACTTGCCTTCCTCGACCGTGATAACACCGTCAGCGGAAACCTTTTCCATAGCCTCGGAGATATATTCACCGATCTTCTCGTCGCCTGCCGATATGGAAGCAACTCTGGCGATATCCTTTGAACCGTCGACCTTACGGGCATTAGAAAGGATCTCTGTTACTGCAGCATCAACTGCCTTGGAGATACCCTTACGAAGGATGATGGGGTTAGCGCCTGCAGCTACATTCTTCATACCCTCACGGATAATAGCCTGAGCAAGCAGAGTAGCAGTAGTTGTACCGTCACCTGCAACATCATTTGTCTTGGATGCTACTTCTTTAACAAGCTGTGCACCGGCGTTCTCTCCTCTGTCCTCGAGCTCGATCTCCTTAGCGATCGTAACACCGTCATTGGTGATCAAGGGCGCACCGTACTTCTTATCAAGAACAACATTTCTGCCCTTAGGGCCAAGTGTAACCTTTACTGTGTTAGCAACCTTATTAACGCCTGTTTCAAGAGCCTTTCTGGCATCCTCGGCGTAAGCAATATCCTTTGCCATATTTATTCACCTCCAGACTTATTACTCAACGATCGCCAGGATATCTCCCTGACGAACGATTATTACTTCTTCACCGTCAACCTTTACAGTTGTTCCGGAATAATCACGGATAATAACCTTCTGTCCTACAGCAACTTCCATCTTTACTTCGTTACCGTCGATAACTCCACCGGGACCAACAGCGATGATCTCTGCTACCTGAGGCTTTTCCTGAGATGCAGATGCAAGAACAAGTCCGCTCTTTGTTGTCTCTTCGGCCTGAAGCTTCTTGATAACGACCTTATCTCCTAAGGGTTTGATAGTCATGTATAAGACCTCCAATCAATTAAAAAGATACCGTTGGCACTCATTAATTCCGAGTGCCAACGGTATTAATATAAATCTCGGACCATTTAATGTCAAGATGAATATCAAAAAAAGTCAAAAAGTATTATCTGAGCAGGTCTTCGATATCAAGATCATCGGGACATCTGTCGATTGACGGTGAATTAGGTATATCCCTGACAAGGTCAAAATCGGTCGTCTCATTATAGAAGAATTCATGGACATAAGGGATCATGGCATTCCAGTTAGGTCTTATACTCCATTCGTCTCCATACATTCCGGAATAGAAGCAATCCTGGATGGGAAGCTGCATATACTGGATAGAAAGATTGCTCAGTGACGGCAGGATATCAAGAGCATAATCCGTGATCTCTCCTGCCGAGATATTGGTGGCTATAAGCGGCAAAAGATCATCCAGCGCAGCTGCCTTGCCTGTTATGGACAGATCAAGGAATCTGTCCATAAGGCTTCGGAGCACCTCAACCTGTCTCTCGGATCTCATATAGTCACTGTCAACTTTACGGATCCTGGCATAAGCAACAGCCTGTCTGCCGTTAAGCCATGTATCATAACCGTAACTGTTTACAGCCTGGTAATCAGAAGGAAGTCCTGCGAGATTATTAACTTCTGCAAGGTTATGATTAAGACCGCCTTCGGCATAAAGCTCGGTTGATGTCAGATCGACATATACACCGCCAACAGCATCTATGACCGAGGCCATATTATAGAAATTAACAAAAGCGTATCCGTCGATCGTAATACGTAACTGATTCTCGATAGTAAGCTTAAGGAGCTCCGGTCCGCCAAGCGACATAGACGCATTGATCTTCATGGGATTCTGGTAACCCGGAACATATGCATAAGAGTCTCTGGCAATGGAGATCATCTTGATCGTTCCCTCACCTGAATCAACGGACATGATCATGATAACATCAGCAAGCGAACCCGTACCTGTAGCAGAATAGCTCCTGCTGCGGCTGTCGATACCGATAAGAAGGAAGTTAGCGACCTTATCATCAACAATGATCTCGTATTCGGTCGGTTCAACGTACTGATCGACGAATTCATCATAACTGATCGCATTACCGGAATCATCAACGAAAGTAAAATCCTCGGGAAGCGTAAAATAAGTAGGTTTACTTAAGAGGTAATCCTTATACCAGAGACCGAATACTACAAGTCCGGCAAAAAGGCCAAGGAGTGCGGCAATTATGCTGAAGATCACCCGGATCCTGCGGTTACGCCTTCTCATATTGCGCTTCTGTGCTGAAGCATTGGCGCCTTTGACGATATCATTGTTCTTCTTCTCGGAAGGAACGATATCTTTACGAAGATTGCTTACATTAACCGTAGGGCTGTCATTCCCGAAGCTTCCGACTGCAGTTGTACTGTTTGTCCTGACTACAGGAGCTTCAGCCTTCTTCTCGAAAAGAAAATCGGCAAGCTCATCTACAGACTCCTTATGAGCGGAGGCTGCCGGCTTCTGCCCTGCAGAAACGCCCTGCCCGGAGACAGAGGGTTTCCTGTTATCATTCCCGTTTCCGGGATATTTGATCAAACCGTTATCGGACATAAAGACCTCTCATTCGTTATCAGGCAAACCGTCAGGGTTCTGTGTCTGCCACTTCCATGAGGATGCACACATATCGTCAATAGTTCTCAAAGCTCTGAAGCCGAGAAGCTTCTCAGCCTTATCGGTAGAAGCGTAGCTTACGGCAATATCGCCGGCTCTTCTGGGACCGATGGTATTCGCGATACTGTGACCGCATGCCTTCTCGTATGCAGCAAGAGCCTCCTTGACGGAAGTTCCCTTTCCCGTACCAAGATTAAAAAGATTAACTGAATCAGTTGTCTTATCCATATATGCAAGAGCCTTAACATGTCCGTCAGCAAGATCACAAACATGGATATAGTCTCTGATACATGTTCCGTCAGGTGTATTGTAATCATCCCCGTAGATGGTCAACTTCTGAAGTGAACCCGAAGCAACCTTGGAAATATAAGGGAATAGATTATTGGGTATACCCTTAGGGTCCTCTCCGATAAGACCGCTCTCATGAGCACCTACAGGATTGAAATAACGGAGCAGTGTGATCCTGAACTCAGGATATGCAACCGCTGTATCACGAAGCATCTGCTCGATCATCCACTTTGTCCAACCGTAAGGATTTGTGCATACACCCAGAGGACTCTCTTCCGTAAAAGGAACATCTTCACTCATACCGTAGACAGTTGCAGAAGAACTGAAAACAAGTTTATTTACATTGTGCTCCTTCATCGAATTAACAACAGTAAGCATGCTGTTGATATTATTTGAATAATATTCTATCGGCTTACTAACGCTCTCACCTACAGCCTTAAGACCTGCAAAGTGAATAACACTGTCAATATCATTCTCATCAAAGACTCTGTCAACCTGTGCCTTGTCGCAACAGTCTATATGATAAAAAGGAATATCCTTACCTGTGATGGCAGCAAGTCTTCCGAGCATTGCCTTCTTACTGTTGGAGAGATTATCTGCAATAACAACATCATATCCGCTCTCAATAAGAGCGATAACCGTATGTGAACCGATATAACCGGCACCACCTGTAACTAGAACCGTAGGCATCCTATACCTCCCCATAATCATCTGACTGTATAATTCTATCAGAGATGAGAAATAATAAAAGGGATAATATTCCCACAACTTTTCACCATTTTTCGATGTAATGGAAATATGTTTATTATAAAATGTACATAAATCAATGCGAAAGGCATATCTATTACATGGAAAAGCTTATCTACATAGCAGATGACGACAGCAATATCAGGAACCTTCTCAAATCTTTTCTTGAACGCGAAGACTATGTCGTCTATGCATTCGAGACAGGTGACGAACTGCTCAAGAAGTTCATCACGGATCCCTGCGATCTTATCATTCTGGACGTCATGATGCCCGGACGCGACGGATTCTTTATCTTAAGCGAGATACGTAAGATATCTAATATCCCTATTATAATGCTGACTGCACGCGACAGCGATGCTGACTATATCGAAGGTCTCTCCCTCGGAAGCGATGACTACTTTACCAAGCCCTTCAGCCCTATCAAGCTGGTAACTAAGGTCAAATCCGTTTTCAGACGACAGGCTGCAAGTGCCGGTGTTTCCAATACTGAAGTTGATAACGAACTCGAATATATGGATATCAAGATCAACAAGAAGACAAAGTCGGCAACGCTTAAGGACAAAGAGCTTCCGCTGACGCCTAATGAATATGCTCTTCTCTCCTACCTTATAGTTAACAGCGACCGGGCGGTTCCCAGGTTCGAGCTCTTGGATAAGATCTGGGGATATGAGACCGAAGTAGAGACCCGTGTTGCTGACGATACGGTAAAGAGACTGCGTAAGAAGATCGTAGACTCGGATGCCAAGATCGCAACTGTCTGGGGATACGGCTTCAGGATAACAGACAAGGCTTCTGACAACGACAATACCGACAATGAGTAAGAAGAATCATTCCAAGCGTTCGTTCAGGATCCCTATCGCGCTTCATATCTATTTCTCTCTGATCCTGGTATCACTTCTTACAGTATCGATCATCTATATTTCCAACTCTGTAGTAATAGACAAATACATCAGAACGGAATGTGATACCCGTATTGATAATGCCGTTAAATCCTGTCAGAACTTTGCCACTGCTTTCCGTTCTTCTATCACACCCGAGAATGCAGGCTCCTCTGAAGCTATCCGCGATTCGCTTATGAGCTCGATCGTATCGGCAACCGATATCTCCAACGACGCATCTATCGTCCTTTTCAGTTATGATAATTCCGATAATTATTCGATAATGTGGCCTACAGCATCATATTCGGCTTCCACCCTTGCGAAGTCAACTAACCTGCTGAAGAATATCATTACCGAAGACGGCCTGAACGTAAGTGCTGAGACACAATCCTCCACTTATGAGGACAATACTTACTACTACAGGTTCGTAACGGTCGAGTACAGTGATTCTGAGGATACATCACCACAGGATTATGACAAGTTCTACCTCTTGGTCTATGTAAACACTTCCACGTATTATTCGTTTACCTCCTCTATGAACTTTGCGCTGTTCCGCTCGATCATGCTGTCGATCATTGCCTCTGCAGTCATAAGCGTGATAGTCGCTTTTCCTATCTTTTACAGTACTCACAAACTGTCAAGATTTGCAGGAAGAGTCGGACGCGGTAATTTTATGCCGCTTTCAGGGCATATTATCAGCCGCGAACTGTCTGATCTCGCAGATACGATGAATATGATGGCGGGCAAGCTTCAGGAAAGCGATATTGAACAGAAGACATTCTTCCAGAATGCGTCACATGAGTTAAGAACACCGCTTATGTCCATTCAAGGTTACGCAGAAGGTATCAAGTACGATATTTTCGATGACAATAAAAAGGATGAAGCTGTTGACATCATCATTGCAGAGACACAGAGATTGTCTACCCTTGTCGAGAACCTGCTTTCCATATCCAAGATGGATATGTCCAGGAGCGGAACCTATGAGGTTAAGAAACAGAAGCTTGACGTTCATGAGATCGTTGAGATGGTCATCGAGCGTGTGCGTGGCGGATTCCTGCATGCCAATAAGCAGATGATAAACAATATCAAGCTCAAAGAACAATTCATCTATGCCAATGAGAATGACATCTTCAGGATGCTCGAGAATCTTTTCTCGAACTGCCTGAGGTATTCCGAGAGTACGGTTTGGTTTAACGTATATGAAGAGAACGGTTATATCATCTTTAACATTGAAGACGACGGTCCCGGTATCAGCAAAGAGATGCTGCCGAAGCTCTTCGAGCGTTTCGCCAAGGGATCTGAAGGTAAACACGGTATAGGTCTCGCCCTGGCAAAGGCTATTGCCGAGGAGCACAAGGGATCGATAACGGCCGGTAACCGCACCGAAGGAAGCGGGGCCTCCTTTACAGTACGTATACCGACCGTTGTAGCTATCAATCAGCTGACAAATATCAACAACATGAAAGACAACTGATCCGTTATTCGGAGAGCATCCTGTTAAATGCACTGAGCACCGCTCGCACCGAACTCTTGGTTACGGAACTCGATACTCCTGCTCCGATGGATCTGACATTATCCTTTGTCCTTCTGATCTCGATATAAGTAATAGCCGCCGAATCAGAACCGCTCTTCATAGCATGCTCGTTATACATCGTAATCGAGAAGTCGATCCCTGTATAGCTCGCAAGGGCATTGACGAAGGCATCAAGAAGACCGTTACCCTGTCCTCTTACGGTAATCTCCCTGCCATTATCGGTTATGACGGATTCAACTACAGATACCTTATCACCCTGAGCGGTCTCACTGAAGCTCTTGAGCCAGTACGGGGCCGATACGTTGATATAATAATCATCGAAAAGATCGAAGACCTGCTGCGGCAGCAATTCCGTCTCATGCTCATCAGTTTCATGCTTAACGACCTTAAGGAAGTCACGCTGGAAGGACTTGGGAAGGTTCACGCCGAAGTACTGTTCGAGCACATAAGCAACACCGCCTCTGCCCGACTGGCTGTTGATCCTTATAATAGGCTCATATTCACGGCCAAGGTCTCTGGGATCAACGGGAAGATACGGAACAGCCCAGATATCGCTGCCATTCTCATCCATCTTCTTTTTACCCTTATTGATCGCATCCTGATGTGATCCGGAGAATGCCGTAAACACAAGCTTGCCGGCCCACGGATGTCTTGGACCTACTTTCATTCCGGTACAGTCTTCATATATATCGATACATTCGTTAATATCAGAGAAATCGAGCTCAGGATCTACTCCCTGCATCATCATATTCACAGCGAGTGTGATTATATCGACATTACCGGTTCGCTCTCCGTTACCGAACAATGTTCCTTCTACACGATCGGCGCCTGCCATAAGACCGAGCTCGGATGCCGCAACACCTGTTCCCCTGTCATTATGAGTATGAAGTGATACATAGATCTTGTCTCTGTAACGAGTGTTATCGCAGAAATATTCGATCATATCCGCATATACATTCGGAGTCGTATATTCTACGGTCTCAGGCAGGTTGATTATTGCTTTATTCGAAGTAGTCGGCTGCCAGATATCCAGAACGGCATCACAGATCTCGACAGCAAAGTCAGGCTCTGTAGATGAGAAGCTCTCGGGTGAGTACTCGAGGATCCAGTTGGTATTACCAGGATCATTATCTATATACTCTTTGATCATCTTGGCACCGTCGACGGCAAGGTTTATACACTCCTTCCTTCCGAAGCCGAAGACGACCTCCCGCTGGAGCATACTTGTGGAATTATAGAGATGCACGACCACATTGGGAGCGCCTTCAACTGCTTCCATAGTCTTATCGATGATATGAGATCTTGACTGAGTCAAAACCTGGATGGCAACATCAGACGGAATGAGATCATTGTCGATCAGATAACGGCAGAAATTATAATCAGTATCAGAAGCAGCCGGGAAACCGATCTCGATCGTCTTGAATCCTATCTTAACGAGGAATTCGAAGAATCTGACCTTCTGCTCGAGATTCATGGGGATCTCGAGTGCCTGATTCCCGTCACGAAGATCTACCGAACACCATATCGGTGCCTTATCAATAGTCTTAGACGGCCATTTACGGTCATGAATGTCGACTTCAGGAATCTTCCTGTACCTGTCAAATCTCATAAGAGTGTCCTCCTTTATACAAAAATGACCCTTCATCTTCATAGAGACGAAGGGTCATTCGCGGTACCACTCTAATTCATCCGACACGGGATGCACTCACGGATACAGGCATCGAGCCGATATCCTGTCCCTGTAACGGTGGACATCCGTTCGCTCCTAATTGCAACAGCGTTCAGAACGAAAGCTCCGAGGCGAGTTCACTTATCTCATCCGTATCGTCTTACACCGGCCGACGACTCTCTGTAACATCAAAGGTAGGTTACTGTTCCTCATCAATGCATAGATATAAAGATATAAAAGATGATAACAAATCGATCTGCAAAGGTCAACAATAATAAAGAGTTGCTATGCCGTGCGAACACTCATCAAGCAACTCTCTATGGTGGGAGGAGGTGGATTCGAACCACCGAAGTCGTCGACGGCAGATTTACAGTCTGCTCCCTTTGGCCGCTCGGGAATCCTCCCATATTCAATTGTAATTAGTGTGTGTATGGTGGGCCTTCAGGGACTCGAACCCGGGACCTACCGGTTATGAGCCGGGAGCTCTGACCAACTGAGCTAAAGGCCCACGTTCACACTAAACGTTAGCTCAAACGCTTGAATAGTATATAAATAACTTTGGCGTTCGTCAAGCCTTAATTTTGATAATCATAAAAGCGGTCCTTCCGGTATCGGTAACCCGCAAGGACCGCCTTAAAATCATTGCTTTGCGGTCAGGTATCCCTTCGCTGTCAGAAGCTCTGCACTGAGCATTCCGCCTCCTGCTGCACCTCTTAATGTATTATGAGACAGACAGGCAAACTTGTAATCAAAGATATTATCTTCACGAAGTCTTGCGATCGTAACGCCCATTCCGTTCTCATACATTGCATCAAGCTTAGGCTGAGGTCTGTTATCTTCTTCGAGATATCTCAGGAACTTCTTGGGAGCGGAAGGAAGTGCGAGCTTCTGAGCCTCACCTTCATACTCGTTCCATGCCTTGATCATCTCGTCGACAGAAGGCTTCTTGTCGAATTCGACACTGACTGCCGCGGTATGACCTTCCTGTACTGCAACTCTGTAGCACTGTGCAGAGATTACAGGCTCGGATGCGAGTTCGATATGATCACCGGCGAACTTACCCCATACCTTGAGCGGTTCCTTCTCAGACTTCTCCTCTTCTCCGCCTATATAAGGAATAAGATTGCCTACCATCTCGGGCCAGGATTCAAAAGTCTTGCCGGCACCGGAGATAGCCTGATATGTACATACGCTGATCTTCTTGATACCGAATCCGAGCAAAGGAGTAAGCGCCGGAACGTAGCTCTGAATAGAGCAATTGGGCTTAACTGCAATAAATCCTCTGGATGTGCCGAGTCTCTTACGCTGAGCATCGATAAGGGATGCATGATCTGCATTGATCTCAGGGATGATCATAGGAACATCTTCTGTCCATCTGTGAGCCGAGTTATTAGAGATAACGGGGGTCTCAAGCTTAGCGATCTTCTCCTCGAGAGCTCTGATCTCGTCTTTCTTCATGTCAACGGCACAGAAAGTAAAATCAACCTGCTTACAATACTCTTCTATATCATCGGTTCCGTAAACGATCATCTTCTTAACATACTCAGGCATCGGAACGTCTATCTTCCATCTTCCCTCGCATGCTTCCTCATATGTCTTACCGGCAGATCTGGGTGAAGCGCATAAGGCAACACATTCAAACCACGGATGACCGTCGAGAAGTGAGATGAATCTTTGTCCGACATATCCGGTAGCACCGATAACGCCGACTCTTAACTTGTTTTCCATAAACCGAATCTCCTAACAAATCTTTTTCGAAAATGTACGTCACAGACGGACATTTGTACTTGAGTGGTAGTATATTATCAAATCATTATAACTATGGTCAATACTACAATATAAAAAATATGGTTGGTAATTATGGTAAAATATATGCAGTTTAACAACAAGGAGCAGATAAAGTGGTAACTTTCCCGGTACTGGAACAATACAGCAATTATATGCTGGCTGTCTTAGGACGTTCTGAGCTGACCGTAATGGAGTACAAGTATGACCTCATATGCTTCTTCAGATTCTGGAAGAGAGATCACGGCAAAGTACCCAAGGACACTCCTATCGAGGATATAGACATCGACGATATAGACGAGAAAGCCATAAACAAAGTCACGACAGATGATCTGCTTGTGTTCCTGATCTGGCTGAGTCGCGAACGTAAGCTCTCTAATTCCAGTCGAGCCAGGAGGATCGCGTCTCTTAAGAGTTTCTTTAAGTACTGTCATTCAAAGAAACACATTATCGAATCTAATCCGGCATATGATATCGAGACCCCCAAACAGGGCAAGCGTAATCCCAAATATCTGACTCTTGATCAGAGCACCAAACTCTTGGAGACTGCTTATAACTCCCCTACGATATCCAATGCGAGAGACTATTGCATGATCACGCTCTTTCTTAACTGCGGGATGAGATTGTCAGAACTCAGAGGTATCGATATCGATGATATCCACGACACGACACTTACCGTCATCGGTAAGGGCAATAAAGAGCGTACGATATATCTAAATAAAGCATGTATCGATGCGATCGATGACTGGATGAAGGAACGTTCGACCCTTAAGATCAAACCGGCTCATTCAAAAGCGCTATTCATATCCAAACGCGGTACAAGGATATCCGACGACATGATCCAGATATCGATCAAACGTCTTATGGCTGAAGCGGGAATCGATACCAAGGTCTATTCTGTACATAAACTACGTCATACGGCTGCTACACTTATGTATAAATACGGTCATGTAGATATCAGGAATCTTCAGATGATCCTCGGACACCAAAGCGTATCGACTACTCAGATATATACACATGTCGATGATGAACTTCTTCAGCAGGCAGTAAACAGTAACCCTCTTGCAGGATTTGATCCCGAATCACAGAATAAAAAACGATAGTATAAGGAGGCTTGAATATGAAAGTAGCTTTTTTTGACACAAAGCCCTATGACCGCGAAGTATTTGAACCAAAGCTTAAGGCAGCAAAGATCAGGGTAAAATGGTTCGATGCAAGACTTAATGAGGATGATGCCGTGCTCGCCAAAGGCTGTGATGCAGTATGTGTATTCGTCAACGACGATGTCAACTCTGCTGTAATAGACAAGCTTGCAGAATACGGTGTTAAGTTCATAGCTCTCAGATGTGCCGGCTTCAACAACGTTGATATCAAGTATGCCGAGGGTAAGATGGACGTTGTCAGAGTACCGGCCTACTCCCCTTATGCCGTCGCCGAACATGCAATGGCACTTCTTCTTACCTCTAACAGGAGGATACACAAGGCATATATAAGGACAAGAGACTATAATTTCTCCCTCAGCGGCTTGACAGGATTCGATCTTCACGGTAAGACCGTCGGTGTGATCGGAACCGGCAAGATCGGACGTGTATTCATTGACATATGCCGTGGATTCGGCATGAAGGTAATAGCATATGATAAGTTCCCGATCGAGGGCAGCGATATCGAATATAAGACTCTGGATGAAGTATACAAAGAAGCCGATATCATCTCATTCCACTGCCCTCTTACCAATGATACTCTCCATATGTTTAACCGGGGATCGATCAATAAGGTTAAGAAAGGCGTAACGATAATCAATACTTCCCGTGGTGCACTTATCGATGCAGAGGCCCTTCTCGAAGGAATAACAGAACGCAAGATAGGTGCCGCCTGCCTTGATGTATACGAAGAGGAATCCGGTGTATTCTACGAAGACAGATCAGGTCACATTTTGTCGGACGACACCTTGTCGAGGCTCATATCGATGCCGAATGTAATAGTAACGTCTCACCAGGCATTCCTTACCCGGGAGGCCTTAGAGAATATTGCATCTACGACTGTTGATAATCTTCTTAAGCTCAAGGCAGGAGAAGAATGTGCGAACAGAGTTGTTCTTTAAGATCATCCTCTTGTAGCAGAAGCTTCAGTTACGACTATGACGGGGGCGAGCTGAGATTCGGAAGGATCAGTGCTCGTCACTTCTTCATCCGGATTTACCGCCTCAGGCTTAACCGGGAAATCTATGTTCAGCGGATAATAAGGCAGAACATCAACATACTCTTCGAGCAACGATGAAGAATGATAAGTATTACCTGAATCAGTCAAAGGCTTGTTGCGGTAAGGAACTGTAACAGCAGCATAGCTGACTATCCAGATAATGATAGAAACTATGATCAACTGTATGATAAGCAGAGGCGTGATCGGAAACAGATCCATTATCTTCTGGAAATTCTTGGCCGATCTGGACTTCTTTGAATCTGACGATATGAATTCCGCGAGCTTATATCCGGTGGAATCAACCTTCGAAAAGATCTTTTCGAGCATAAAATTCCGGGTATACTCATCGAGTGTTCTCTCGGCAAAATTTATGTTATCGGGAAGCGGATACCTGTCCATTATCTCATTAGTATTCTTGAGCAGCACATCGCCAAAAACATAAATTACATCATTTCCGCTTGTTATCGAACGCTGCTGATACACATCTATATAGGACTTTACGATAGCCTGCTCTGCCCTGGTCGTCTCCTTCGTAATAGATAGGACAGAGGAATATGCCATATAGACAGTGGAATTATAGAAGGATTCCAGATTCTCCCTTGTTAATGGTTCATTCCACATATCCATTATCGTTTCCTCCTTGATAATATCCGTTATTCATCTCCGGATAATAAGCATTAGGGTCAGCATAATATGTATCCTGATCAACAGAAGGTGAAGCAGGAACCGGGTCGACATACTGTTCTACAGGATACTGTTCAGGGACCGCATTCTGCTCCGGAACAGCCGGCACCGTGGTCTCCGGGGCAGGCTTCGGCTTAGGTGCAGACTTCCTTTTCTTACGAAGAGTCGGATCCTTGTCATCAACGTCATTGGAGAATGAGGACATAGGATAGATATATCCGCAGATAAACAGAAGGATGGCGGCTATAAGGAATATCATCCTGATATTGCCTGCAATAAGTGCAACTGCAAAGATCATAAGAGCTACAATGAATCCGGTAATAAGTGCGATCTCTGATGCTTTACGAAGATTAGCCTTAAAGCGCTTGGCAGACAATAGATAGAGAACATAGATGTAGTAGAAATCATGTATCCCGAGAGATATTCCCAAGAGCACACAGGTAATGCAAAGCACCTTTGCCGTAGGAAGAAGTGCGAATATAGCGAATCCGAGCAGCGCCGAGGTCGAAGAAATTATTACTCTTACCTTTGAAGTAAGGATATGTGCATACCTGCTCTTGATGATCGTACCGAGTACACATGCAGAGAATGCAGCAAGCAGATAATAGAAAGAGGTTGTCGCAAGTGAGATTCCGACTGTCTCGAGGTAATTCGGAACAAATGCAAGATAGAAAGCCAGAACGGCACCAAGGATAACAAATGTCGAGAGCATGAATCTTCCCGTATATTTATCGGTTGCCAGTTCAAGCCACTTGGCAAAAGACAGCGGAGACTCATTAACCGGTGTGTTATTCTTCATAAAGTAGATAATACCGAGTGCTGTGAGGAGCAATACAGCTCCGCTGATTATGGAAACGATCAACAGTCCGAATCGTTCATAACAGATACCTGCAACCACAGTACCGACAGATGCTCCGAGGAAGTACGAACCAAACTGAAGGTTATGCACATGTCTGTCATCGAATTCTTTATATCCCAGCTTTCCGGCATTGATCCTGTAATCACGAAGAGCATCAAGCGGCATACCGCAGCAGAAGGCTATCGGAAGTGTAAGAACGATCATGACATATGCATTATCGGCTATACCGCAGATAAGACTTAACAGATAACCGAAAGCGGTAACGGTAAGCAACGCTATGCGTCCCGTAAGCTTAAACTTCAGCAGCTTACGAAGGCCGGCAAAGCAATAGAGACCAATGGCATAGAGGAATACGGCGACAGCGATCATGCCGTGAACCTTAATGTCACTCTCCCCGCTCAGATGCTCCTTCATAAATGTTGATATGATGACTCCGGGCATGACAGCTCCGAGAGCCATAAAGAAAGACAGGAACCTTACGGCGTTGTCCCCATACATAATAAGTACGGGAACATTCGATACAACTCCCTGAGACAATGTCGATATAAGGAGATTAAGCTCGAATATCATGATACCCATAGATATCGCTATCGAGAAGATGGTAAATACCCAGCTTAAGCTCATTCCGTTGACTGTAGAAGTATAGTCCGACATCGGCATGCGATACTCGATAATACCTGCTACGGTATTCTCGGAAGAGATGATCGGAGCTATGGCACAGACATATTCCTTTCCGTTTACGCTTCTGTGAGTAAAGGCCTCATTCTGAAGCTCGAAGCAGTTAATGTATGCATCTCCGACACCTGAAAGATACTGGTCAGCACCGCCCTGAGCCGAAGTATAGAGAAGTCTGAAAGAATCAGTCGTCTTAGTGTAAATGGAAACGATGTATGGCTTGCCATCATCATATTCATATATGGTAAGAGGATATGTCATGCCTTCGGACAGTTCCGTATGCCCGAGCGCTGCAGATGATGCAACAGCAAGAGATTCCATTGTATCAGCTCTCTCTGTCCTCAGAAGGTCGGTATATGTACCTGTAAGTACATTGGACATAACGAGCAGAACAACAAGAACGATAACAAAACAGTATCCGACTGTCGCAGCAATAGTCCTTCTCTCTCTTAATCTTCTTTTCTCGGATGTTCCGCGACTCATAAGCGCTGCCCTCCTCTCTTAGAACCGTTTATGATCCTGGGCAACAGAAGCTGGATGATAAAGAGCACGATACCGGCAGCGACCGCCAGGATGACGGAAGTAAGTATCCTGCCCTCAAGCTTATCGCCAAGAGAGTCGAGTTCTGAATAACTTACCTTATATTCGAAGATTCCGACACATCGGCCTGTGCTGTCAGCGATCGGAACGATAACACTCTCAAAACGCTTGCCTTCAACGATAGAAGGAGAATTGTCGCTGTTGAGCCAATCCGAGATCTCGCTAGTTCCTGATGCAAAATTCGAAGCCGAATCTGCTCCCTCGGCAAAGAGCATATCAAGTGCTCCTTCAGAATATGAGAATAATACATAACTCTCCTGACCGATCGAACCTGAATCCGTATCTGCAAGCATAAGCTTAAGGATGCTGTTGTACTTCTCAGCTGCAGAGACCTTATCATTTACTATCTCATCACCGTTTATCGTGATCCTTACAACATCAGTAACCTGTTGTATCTTAGTATCCGCTATCCCCTTAAACTCTTCCTCAAACTGTAATCTCATGTGATGGACCGCAAAGGATACAAAAGTGATCGATGCGATAAGTGCAACGACTATCAGAATGATGGCTCTGACTATCCGGTTCAATAGTTCAGACTGATTAACAGAATGACCACGGCTAATATCTGACATAGTAAATCTCCATGTAGTTTTCTATATTATACATTTCTTTCGAAAATATTTATTGCAGAGACTTTACAAAGTTGCAGATTAATACAAAATAGCCTCAAATATCAGGTCATATGATAGATGATGAAGTACGAAAGCGACGTTCTCGGTGTCACGCAGCCGATGGCTCTGAGATCGGAATGCTGAATTCCGAGATTGTTCTCCGTAATTGCCTGATAGTCATAACTTGATGAATGATAGACACCGCCGTGACCGTCATACATACCGATATGGACGCTTGTACCGTCATTCTCGAACCAGATTATGATGTCTCCAGCTTTATATTCATCGATCCAATCCCACGAGAAACTTTGCGGTCTGTCTTCATCAAAATGCCAATAAGGCATTTGACGGAGCTGTTCGATGGAAACCGTCGTAGAAGTAACACCTACCGTATTGAGATAATATACCCATTCCCTTGTATCCATAAGATTAGGGGAACCCAGACCATACTTGTCAACAAAGAACTGAACCGACGGTGCTGATCTTATATTGTATCTTCCCTCGATCATCGGATAGTTAACCGAAGCATAATCATTCCACATACCTCTGTAAGTTGTATCCTGACGTACGTTGAAGTAATTACCGTATAAGGAAGATCCGTAAGATTCCGGTATGTCAGACATAGTCCCCAGAACGACTCTGTAGAGATACGTGACATAGCCGGAACAATCAATGGAACCGGATTGGATGACTTTGCCGCCGAAACGGTATGATGCGCCGATCTCCGTCCACTTATCAGCAAGATCGACCAGATCCGACCTGAGTTCTTCAACGTCTAATTCAAGCTTACGAGTATCTGCCATTACTTCGGCCCAAGTAATATAAGAAGAATGAGGAAGCGGCATCTTTACACCGTTAAGCTCATTTGTATAACTTCCGATAAGATCCTTAAACTCATCTGACTCGGCAAATCCCTGTAAGATCTCATCTCGGGTCATTCCGTTACTTAACTGTTCCGTCCAGTATCTTACACCGTAATCATCGCATTCTCTGTCAAGGAAAGCGGTATAAAGTGTCTTAACATATTCTGTATCATCAAGGTCAAGATTCAGGAACTCCTCAGAATTAACAAATTCAGCGGCAACCTCTTCAAATGACATCTTCTTTGTGAGCAGTAATTCACACCATGAATTAAGGCCGTCTGAGTCATACCATCTTCCGAGTATGGTATCGTAAAGCCTCATAACAAAACCTGTCACCCCGAGATTCGTGTCCTGTATGCGGTCAGCATGGTATTCGCCTCTGGTAATACCGTAATCCTGACAGATATCACTGTATTCGCGCGAATTTACAAACCCTTCGAAAATATACTCATAACTGTAACCTTCATACATGAGACAGACCCATCCGGCCTTTCCTTCCGGATCAGAAGGACGTCCGAGAAATACGTTGTAGAGCATCTCAACGTAATCTTCGGGTTTAACACATTTGGATCTGTACTCATCTGAGAAAACGAAGCCGTATCCGACTTCACTGCCTGTCTTGATCTGATCCTCAAGATCACTTGTCCAGCAATCAAGACCGTATCTGTCATACTCCCTGTCAAGAACATAGGAATAGAGTCTGATAACGAAGTCAACTATATGATTATGAGCTTCAGAATCGGTATAGATACTGTCATCAACAATCAAATCAGTATCCCCGGAGGGTTCACTGTCCTCATCATCCTCAACGACTGTATCATCTACGATACCGGCTTGATCTTCCGGTATCTCATCGGCAAAAACCCGCATGATCCCGTTATTCATTAGGATCAATACGGTTATAAGCAGTAATGATGTAAATCGAACAATCCTTTTCATATTAATTTACGATAACAAATATACTGTTTCTTGTAAAATTAAAATGCAGTTGCATTATTACAACTGCATTACTGGTTGCGGAGGCGGGACTCGAACCACGCGACCTCCGGGTTATGAGCCCGGCAAGCTACCAACTGCTCCACTCCGCGGTATCTGTTGGTGCACTAAGAATAAAATGGTGCTCGTGACCGGACTTGAACCGGTACGGATTTTACTCCGACGGATTTTAAGTCCGTTGCGTCTGCCAATTCCGCCACACGAGCCAATCCGTAAGTGCCCAATGATAATAGCATCACTATCAGACTCTGTCAAGATATTGTATTTGCGTTACACGTGTTTATATCAATTGCATTTAGTGATATTATGAACTATATTTTATTATATATTTATGTGAGAGGTGTTTATATGCTGTTAGGTTCAGATAATAACGAGAACAATAACAACAATGAGGAAAAACTTCTTAACGGTGCCACAGAAGGCCATACCGGTCTTTTCAATTCCGGTAATGACTCATTGACAGATGATATTGAAGGTCCTTCCTACGATGATCTCATTTCTTCTTCTTTTGCAGTATCATTCAAGGCTAATGATCCGGTTAACTCCGTATCCGAGAAGCTCAAGGAGACAGAGAATCTTGACAGGAAGATCAATGATCCGGTAAACGACGGATTCAAGGACGAATTCGATGATTTTGAATTTGATTCATCCATTAACCCGTTTAAGCCGATCGGCAGCCAGGCGGCTGCTCCCGTTCCGGAAGCACCTGCTCCTTCACCCGCAGCTCCCGTAACCCCCTCATCATCAGAGACGGTTCCCCCTGCACCTTCGCCCGTATTCGGATCTCCTGCTGAACCTTCTGTACGTAAGCCTGATGATAAACTTAACGAGGTTGTGTCTCAGAAGATCGAATCGATCGACAAGAAAGCTGACGAGATCAAAGAAGAAATATCGGACTTCCCTTTTAATCCCAAGACTCCTACAGTTGAAGAGACGAAGGCAGCCGATCAGCTTGTTTTTACAAACGATGATCCTGATCTGAAGGCATTTGCCAATGCCGATATCAAGGGTAACGGTAAAGACCTGTTTAATGCAGGAAGCGATCTGGACTTTGCCGCTTCATCCAATTCAAATTCAGACTTCAGCAATAAGAACGGTGTTCCTATGACACCTGTTGAGCCGTCACAGACAGACGACGACCTGTTTAGCATCCCTGACTATATGAAGAACGTTAATCCGTTCAAACCTGCCGAGCCTGAGGCTGTTTCCGCCGCACCGGCTGAACCTGCAGTCAAACCCGCTGAAGTTGCTGCTGTAGCAGCAGGTGCTGCCGGAGTTGCTGCCGCAGCTTCCGCCTTGGATGATAACAAGATCTCTGAACCCAAAGCCCCTGTTATCGATACAAAGCCTGCCGAAGAACCTCATAGGTCTTCTCCGTTCGCCAGAAGAGCTGCAGCTCCTGTTTCGAATGAAGTTAAGGATGAGTCTCACGCTGCTTCAGTATCGCCCAAGGTCCATGAACAGTCCAAGACTGAGAAGGCTATTGAGAGCGCACCTGCAGTTAATGCTGTTACAGAGCCTGTCATTCCCGAACCCGTAAAACCCGAACCTGCGATAGAAGAAGCGAAGGTTGAGGATGTTGCCAAAAAGGGTAATGTACACACTTACGGCAATGTATCATCAGGCGTCAACGCCTTCGGCAGACGTAAGAATGCCGATTCAAAACCCGAATCTACTGCAGCTGAGAATGTAAAAGCAGCACCCGAGATCAAAAAGGAAGATAAGTCTGACGATAAGAATATCGGTAAAGCTGCTGTTGCCGGTGCAGCAATCGCGGCAGGTGCTGCTGCCGCTTCTGTCGCCGCCGACAAGAAGATCGAGAACAAAGCTCCCGAAGCGACAGATACAAAGAGTAAGACTGTTGAGAGACATGTAAAGGGTAATGCTCCCGAAGAGGATTCACTGAAGAAAGAGACTGAGGGATTAAGGCCCGGTGCTGTAAGCGATAATAAACCTTCCGCACCTGCAGCTAACAGAAGGCCTGTATCCGCCCCCGCTGCTGCAGCGGCCGGCACCACATCTCCTTTCGCACCTAAGGGAGCCGTAAACAAACCTTCTGTTCCCAACAGACCTGCAGCCCCCAAGGCAGCTTCCACTTCTGCACCTAAGCCTCAGCAGCATTCATCCGGAAGCAACATTCAGCCTGTAACGACTGTCAATTCAAAGAAGAAGCAGAAGAAGGAAAAGAAAAAGAAGGAGAACGGCGTTAGCGGGATCATCTCGCTAATAGTAGTTCTGCTCATCTTCCTGTTGCTTATCTGGTTCCTTGATAACTATTCCGAGATCAAATCCAAGTTCGGCGGAAAGGACAAGGTCGAGACGCTTGTTACTGCTGTAGATGATACTGACGTAAGTGAATCTACGGATGAGACTGAACCTACGGATGCTACTTCCGAATCAACAGAAGCATCTGAAACAGCTACTTCTACTCCTACACCTACGCCTGAAGCAACTGATACTCCGACTCCCACTCCCTCACCGGAACCTACAGAGGAGCCTACCGAGTCCACAACTGAGGCTACGGAACCTACTGAATCTACGACTGAGACAACTGAGGAACCTACTGAAACAACAACTGAAGCTACAACAGAGAGCACAACAGAAACTACGACTGAAGCAACAACTACCGAGTCTGTTACACCTTCCGGCGATGTAGTAACATCATTTACTACTCACACAGCGAACTACACCAGACTCGACAGCGGATTCGAATTTGATCTGATACTTGAGAATACAGGAAACAGAGATGCTCAGCTTGCAGTATCCATCAATAATATCAGCTTCAGACTTAGAGCTAATTCACCGATCACATCCGTATCGTCTGACAGCTTCGTATTCAATTCGGATTCTTCGAATGCTAACCGCTTCATTGCAACACCGAACAATATTACAGTTCCTGCCGGTGAGACATACACAGCTCACATCGTCGTTAATACTGAATCCTCTGTTAACTCCTACGGTATGGATTCCTACTTCATCGATTGGAACAAGTGATCCGAAGTAACCGGATATGCAAAGAGGCGTCTCACAGCGAGACGCCTCTTATTATTTGTCATAAAGTAAAGCCGGTGACCGTTTCCTGAACGATCTGCCGCGAGACTGAGATTACTTCTCGATCTTCATCCCCGACAGGAAAGCATTGATGAATCCGTCAATTCTGCCGTCCATAACGGCATCAACATCAACTTCTTCATAACCCGTACGATGATCCTTGACCATGGTATAAGGACAGAATACATATGAACGGATCTGGGATCCCCATGCGATATCCATCTGATTGCCTTTAAGGTCTTCGATCTTCTCCATCTGGGCAGCCTGAGCAAGAGCGAAAAGCTTTGCCTTAAGCATATTCATAGCCGTCTCTCTGTTCTGTATCTGAGAACGCTCAGACTGACATGCAACAACAACACCGGTAGGAATGTGTGTTAGTCGAACGGCAGAGTCCGTCTTGTTAATATGCTGTCCGCCCTTACCGGTCGATCTGTAAGTATCAACACGAAGATCGGACGGATCGATCTTGATCTCAATGGAATCATCAAGTTCAGGCATAACTTCACATGAAGCGAATGATGTATGTCTCCTGCCTGACGCATCAAAAGGAGATATACGGACAAGGCGGTGCACGCCGAGCTCAGACCTTAAAAAGCCGTATGCATTCTCACCTGTAAGCATGATGGAACATGACTTGATACCGGCTTCATCACCGTCAAGATATTCAAGGACCTTGATCTCATATCCGTGAACTTCAGCCCATCTCGTATACATTCTGTAGAGCATACTTACCCAGTCCTGCGCCTCTGTACCGCCGGCTCCGGCATGAAGAGTAAGGATCGCATTATTCTTATCATACTCTCCGGTAAGGAGCGTCTCGAGTCTCATCTTCTCGAAGTCTTCTTTAAGAGTAGAAAGACCTGCCTGCAGCTCAGGAAGAGAATCGAGATCCTCTTCTTCATTGGCAAGTTCACAAAGAGTAAGCAACTCTTCCCTCTCATTACTCAGCGCATTAAAGGAATCAACCTTCTTCTGCTGTCTTCTGAGCTTCGTCTGAAGGCTCTGTGCCTTCTCAACATCATTCCAGAAATCAGGCTCCTGAGTACGGGCTTCCAATTCGCTTATCTGCGTAAGAACATGTTCAATATGAAGCGATTCGCGTAATTTGGCGATCGGTTCTTCCAATCCTTCCAGTTCAAGACGGATCGTGTCAAATTCAAGCATTCTTATTTTCCTTTCTCAGAGATTCGGTGAACTCACCCAATCTCTTCATAGCTTCTTTGATATTATCCATTGATGCAGCATAACTGATCCTGACATGTCCTTCACCGCATTCGCCGAAAGCATTGCCGGGAACTATTGCAACAAGCTTTTCCTTAAGGAATCTCTCACAGAATTCCTCGGAAGACAATCCCGTAGACTTGATGGACGGGAATGCATAAAAAGCTCCAAATGGAGTGAAACACTCGAGTCCTGCGTCTTCTAACCCCTTAAGGATAACTCTTCTTCTGTGATTATATTCGTCACGCATCTCACGAACGCAATCATCACCATTATAGGCAGCTTCTACAAGAGCGAACTGCGCAGTTGACGGTGAACTCATTATGCAATACTGATGGATCTTAGTCATAGGAGCGATAAGCTCGTGAGGGCCGACAACATAACCGATCCTGAAGCCCGTCATCGCATATGACTTAGAAAACCCGTTTACCATGACAACCCTGTCACGGAGTTCCGGGAAACAGATAAGAGATGCAGGCTTATCATCAATATAGTTAAGCTCGCAGTACAGTTCATCAGACAGAACAATGATCTCAGGGTGCTTCAAAAGGACATCTCTAATGGGCTTAAGGTCTTCCATTGTCATTACTGCACCTGTCGGATTATTGGGATATCCGAGCATCAGATACTTTGTCTTGTCCGTTATCGCTGCCTCGAGTTCCTCGGCTTTAAGCTTAAAATCATTCTCCTGCTTAGTAGAGATAACGACAGGCACACCGTGAGCGAACTGAACAGTTGCCTTATATGCTACAAAACAGGGTTCAACGATAATGACCTCATCGCCGGGATTGATAAGCGCACGTGCGGCAAGATCGAGTCCTTCGCTGCCGCCGACGGTAATAAGGACTTCACCCTTATAGTCATAATCCACGCCATATCTTCTGGATATATAAGAAACAATGGCTTTACGCGAATCGGTATAACCGGCATTCGGAGAATAATGAGTATAACCGTCGATAAGTGAATTGATACCTACTTCTCTTATCTTCCAGGGAGTTACAAAATCAGGCTCGCCAATCGACAGTGAAATGACGCCCTGCATCTCGCTTGCCAGGTCAAAGAACCGCCTTATAGCCGAAGGCGGAACCTGTTTAACTACTCCCGAGATCTTGGATTCATAATCGATCATAATACAACCGCCTGCCTGTCATCGGGCTTGGATACATCAAAACGTATGCCGTTGTCCTTATATTTACGAAGGATAAAATGCGTTGCAGTAGACAACACACCTTCCATAGTGGCAACCTTCTCGTATACGAAGCTTGCAATATCTCTCAGATTATCATCCTCGTAGATAAGGAGCAGATCAAATCCGCCGCTCATGAGATAGCAGGCAGTAACCTTATCATACTGACTCAGGATATTGGAGATATAATCAAATCCCTGATTTCTTACGGGAGTGATCCTGACTTCGATCATAGCAGTAACATGATCGGGGTAAGTCTTCTCCCAGTTGATCTCTGTTGTATATCCGAGGATTATCTTATCATCGGTAAGCTTCTGTATCTCGGCTCTTACCTCATCGGCCGGAGCTCCGAGCATTACGGCGATCTCCTCGGGAGTAAGCCGTGCATTCTTCTCTATAAGGCGAAGTAATTCTATATGATCAACCATCTGCGAATCCTCCATTAGAAATTTAGCTTATTGATTTTAACATAATTACTCTGTTAACACAAAACAAGCCGCCCGTAAGGACGGCTTGCTTTATTTTCGAAAAGTATCTCAGATACGAGCTACGCCGCTATCCTTGGCTGCCTTTGCAACTGCAGCAGCGACTGTGGGTCCGACTCTGTTATCGAAAGCATCGGGCAGGATGTAATCGGGATTGAGTTCCTCATCAGATACAAGGCTTGCGATAGCATCAGCAGCTGCAAGCTTCATGGCATCGTTGATATCGGAAGCTCTTACATCGAGAGCACCTCTGAAGATACCCGGGAATGCGAGCACGTTGTTGACCTGGTTCGGGAAATCGGAACGGCCTGTAGCCATAACGGCAACACCGGCAGCCTTAGCCTCATCAGGCATGATCTCAGGTGTAGGATTAGCACATGCAAATACGATAGGATCCTTTGCCATAGTAGCAACCATCTCTGCTGTAAGAACACCGGGAGCGGAAACACCGATAAATACGTCAGCACCGACGAGAACCTCAGCGAGCGTACCCTTCTTACCCTTCTGGTTCGTGATTGCAGCGATCTCTTCCTTGGCAGCGTTCATGTGATCAGGTCTTCCCTGATAGATAGCGCCGGCTCTGTCGCAGAGAACAACATCATGAAGTCCGCGAGCGATAAGGAGCTTAGTGATGGCAGTAGCTGCAGCACCAGCACCGTTGACTACAACAGAGATATCATCGATGTGCTTGCCTGTAAGCTTGAGAGCGTTGATCATACCGGCAAGTGTGATAACAGCTGTACCGTGCTGGTCATCGTGGAAGATCGGGATGTCTACTTCAGGGTCTTCCTTCAGTCTCTTCTCGATCTCGAAGCAGCGGGGAGCTGAAATATCCTCGAGGTTTACACCGCCGAAGGAACCGGCAAGGAGCTTAACTGTCTTAACGATCTCATCTACATCCTTGGAACGAACGCAAAGAGGGAAAGCATCGACATCACCGAAAGCCTTAAACAGAGCGCACTTACCTTCCATAACAGGCATACCTGCCTCAGGTCCGATATCACCGAGACCTAATACAGCCGTACCGTCGGTAACAACTGCTACAAGATTGGATCTTCTCGTATACTTGTAGGAAAGATCGACATTCTCAGAGATCTCAAGACAAGGAGCAGCAACTCCGGGCGTATATGCCACTGCCAGCTCTTCCTTTGTGCCTACGGGAGCACGCGCGATTACTTCGATCTTACCCTTCCATTCAGTATGCTTCTGAATAGCCAATTCGTTGTTGTCCATAGTTTACCTCCGCTTATAACGTTCGTTATTATTTATAAATGAGCCCACCGGCACGATTTATCATTCTTTAACCCCATCAACTTCATCTTGTGACACAAAAGCAAAATGCCTGTCGGTCATAATGCAGTAGATGATACCTATATATCTGGCCGTTGCCAATGATAACAGTACTAACAGGTAAGAATCAAGTACATATTGCGCTGTAGATGATATTTTCCCGACCAGTTCCACCACTGCATCGAGCAAAAACGAAGCCAATAACAGCAATACCAGGTTCTTTACATTCGTCAGGTAAAAACCCTTTGTCTCAGTAAACATTGCCTTAAACGACCCGAAGAAACCGTAGTCTCCTGACAGATAACATGCTCTGAACATAACGGCATATGGTATCAGGAGCAAGGCACCGAGGAAAAGGATAGCTGATACAAAAGCAATCGGAACGATAAGGATCAAAAATCCGAAGATGAGAAGTAAGACCCTGAAGATCAGCTTGTTGATTGGCAGAGCGTGTGCCGTATTTCCCATCTCGATCCTGTGATCCCGGATATAAATGCCTGTATAGAGCAGTCCGCCGATCATCGTGAGAAGCTCGACGACCAGGACGTGACCGACATAGATCCAGTTGTCATGAGTAAGCGGTACATCTTTGAGCAGTTCGTTAGTCATGGCAGAGTCACCTGCAGTGGCAGCGTCATATAATCTGTCATACCACTTGAATACCGCCGTGAAATCATTATCACCTATGGGGAAAAACACAGTCGTAAGATTAAGTATTACAAGAATGAGGAAGAGTCCTCTCGCGAGATTAACGCTCCTTAGTTTGTCTATCTTGAATATTTCCGTTATCGACTGGTTCATGCTGATATTTTGCAATATTATAAGCAAAAAAATCAATATATATTTTGGCATATATATAAAAAATAGAAGTTATACTGTATGATAGAATATTGTCGAAAATATACATAGGACGGTAAAAATATGACAGACTTAACGGTAGATCCCGGACTTATCAGGATAATCCCCCCTGAGAAACACTCAGTTGAAGATATAACAGCTATCCTCGAACAACATCCCGAGATCAGATTCGTGTCTCTCACAGGCGTTGACCTCGCAGGAAACGATACGGATGAGAAGATCCCGATCAAGGATTTCCATGATAACCTTGCCAACTACCTTAAGGGTGATGCCGTACAGACAGACGGTTCATCGGTTGTATTACCGGGTATTGCCACACTTAACGACGGTAAGGTCGATCTTGTGCCGGACCCTGACGTAGTCTGGTATGTAGATTATAATTACGAACATATCGATTTTGATACAGGTCTCCCCGTTGCTACATTACGCGTTCCCTCGTATCTCTACCATAACGGTCAGGCTGTCTGCTCCAGAGCAGTCCTCAAGAAAAGTGCCGAATACTTCGAAGCACGTGTTAAGGAAGCTTTCGAGAAGAATCCTGCTCTCTGTGCTCAGCACGGTTTCACATATGACGAGCTGGACAGGATCACTCTCATCATGGCTACCGAACTTGAATTCTGGGTCAGCTCACCTGACGAGAAGATCAGTACAGAACAGCTCTCGATATCCCAGGTGCTCCAGGAATCATACTGGAAAAGAACTAAGGGAGTTGTAAGAACTGCACTCGAGCAGGTTATCCTCATTCTTGATCAGTATGGGTTCAATCCCGAGATGGGTCACAAGGAAGTCGGCGGAGTCAAGGCGGCCGTAACATCTTCCGGCGATTTCCACAGCATTATGGAACAGCTTGAAGTTGACTGGAGATACTCCGATTCACTTCAGGGTGCCGATTACGAGCTTACTGCCAGGATCCTGATCAAGGAGATCTTCAGACTTCACGGTCTCGAGGTCAGATTTGACGCCAAGCCGATCCCCGGCGTTGCAGGTTCCGGTGAGCACACACATGTAAACGCTGTTGCTTTCCTTAAGAACGGCAAAAAGGTCAATCTCTTTGCACCTGCAGATATGAAGAAGGACTACCTCAGTGTTATCGGTTGGGGTTCCCTCCTCGGAATAATGAAGAATTATGATCTCATTAACCCTTTTGTGTCCGCTACTACAGATGCATTCATGAGATTACAGCCCGGATTCGAGGCTCCTACACACGCTGTCGCTTCGATCGGTAAGGATGTTCTTACGCCTTCGCGTAACCGTACGGTTCTGTTAGGTCTGGTAAGATCCGAGAATAATAGCTATGCCACAAGATTCGAGCTCCGCTCCCCGAATCCGCATACAAATACATATCTTTGCCTGTCCGCTATCCACCAGTGCATGCTCGACGGTATCGATTATGCATTGAAGTCCGGCAAGTCCACATCTGAACTCGAGGCTGAATTCGTAAAGGACTTCGGCACAGAGTCTGATTATCTCGAGAAAGACAAGCTCTATCGTTGTGAAGAGGATATTTTCGAGAATTATTCCGATGAGGAGCGGGACAGACTGTTCGGCACTCCGCCTGCAACAGTATATGATTCGCTCAGCCGTTTCCTTCAGACCGACAGTATGACTGAGATCCTGTGCGCCGGTGATGTCTTCAATGATATGATCCTTACCTCATATTCTCATGCCATGCTCGATCGCTGGCAGTATGAATTGCTCGAGAGGATCATCCCTTCGAATCTCACGACTATCCGTACGTATGTAAAGAAGCACACATCTCAGAACACTGTTGATGATGATATGTGGAACGATATAGAGAACCTGAAACTGAGCCTTGCCAAGAACTCCGGAGAATCAACATCTGTTTTTGAAGGCATTCGTAAGGCTATTGCCGCGAAGAATCTTCGTGACATTTCCAAGCTTCAGATCAGGATGAACAACAGCATGTCTGAGTTGGCATCCCTCTATAAAGAATACTGCGATAATCAGATATGAGCATTCTTGAATATGCCGCTTTCTTTCTGATCTATTCGGTGATCGGCTGGATAACCGAAGTCATCTATCAGGCAGTGGCAAAAGGCAATATCACAAACAGAGGTTTCCTGAACGGCCCCGTCTGCCCTGTATACGGCTTCGGGGTAATTGCAGTTCTTGCCGTATATCATATGGTAGGAACTGATAATATCGGGATACTGTTTCTTGAAGGGATCATTCTTACTACGTCTATCGAACTTATTGCCGGTTGGGGACTCGACAAGATCTTCCACGCCAGATGGTGGGATTATTCCGATATGCCGCTTAACCTTAACGGATACATCTGCCCTGCTTTCAGTATCATCTGGGGACTGGCAGTCGTTTTCGTACTGAGGATCGGCCATCCGATGATCGCAGGCATCACAGTCGATCTTCTTCCGGAAGGATTGACGGTGATCCTGCTTATAGTCTTCGGAACGATGATGGCTGTTGATACTACGGTTACTGCACTTACCCTTATCGGTCTCAACAAGAGGCTTGCCGAACTGGATGATCTCAGGTGCGCTATGAGGACAATGAGCGATAAGATGACCGAGACGATCGGTAACAATTCCATCAAGACAGCCCAAGCTATCGGTAATACAAGACTTCAATACACGCTTGCCAAGGCCGAGCTCAAGGATGCAGCTGCTGAAGCCCGTATCACCGCTGAACAGAATGCAAATGAACATATCGAAGAGTTGAATCGCAGATATGAAGAGATCATCAACAGGATATCTGCTACGGGAAGCCGTTTCTTCGGTGCCGGAAGGATCATACGCGCGTTCCCTCAGGCCAGGCACGACCTGTATCGTGACAGGCTCAACGAACTCCAGAACAGGTTGATAACAGTTCGCAACAAAAGAAAGAACGGCATCTGATAATGATACCGTTCATGCGGGCACATGCCCCTCACCGATGATCCCCTGAAGGACCATCGATCACTCGTACATATTCATCCAGACGGATCCTGATGCCTCAGACAGTCTTATCAGGGAATCATGGTCGATACCGCGTACAAAGACTGCTGAATACTTGTCATTGTCGACAGCGACTTCGACATCATACTTATCGAAAACCTTCTTAAGATCATCAATCCTGCCTCCGGCCGTTCTTACAACTGCCTTGGTAACGATCGAACCATACTCGGCAGTAACACGACCTTCAGACCCGGATGCATGCCAGTTCTTGAATCCGGTATCTTTTCCGTGGGCTTTTGCAACTTCAAGGACATCGCCTGCAACAGCGGATGCCGTAGGGAGCTTACCTGCGCCCTTACCATAGAACATAGCCTCACCGAGAGCATTTCCGACTACAACAATGCCGTTGAATACATCTTCAACAGAAGCAAGAAGCGCCGTCTTGCGCACCATATGAGGAGCTACGAATGCAGAAGGCTTACCGTCTTCGGGATTCTCAAAAATGGCAAGGAGCTTGATGGCGCAGCCTGCCTCGGAAGCAAACTCAACATCTTCGGGAGTGATCGCCGTTATACCAGTTGTATGGATCTCGGAAGGCGCGACATAAAGACCTTCGAGACAGATAGAAGACATTATGGACAGCTTACGCTGAGCGTCGATCCCGTCAACGTCAGCAGCAGGATTCTGCTCGGCATAACCCTTGCTCTGTGCCTGCTTGATAGCCTCATCATAACTGATACCGGCTGTCCTCATGTTGGTGAGGATATAATTGGTCGTACCGTTAACGATACCCGCGATACGCTCGATACGGTTAGCGGCAAGACATCTGTGAAGCGGTCTGATGATCGGGATACCGCCTCCAACGGCTGCCTCATATAGATAGCAACAGCCGTTTGCCTCCGCGATGCTCATAAGTTCAACACCGTGAGTTGATACAAGCTCCTTATTACTTGTAACTACGCTCTTCCCCTTACTGAGGGCACGCTTGGTATATTCGTATGCGATCCTCGCACCGCCGATAGTCTCAACAACGATACTGATCTCCGGATCTTCAAATACTTCATCGGCATCATGTGTAACAAGATCAGCGAAAGGGCTGTCAGGGAAATCCCTTATATCGAGGATCTTCTTTACTTTGAGCTCCTCTCCTAATACTCCGGTTATCTTATCGGAATTCATGGAAAGTACTTCAGCCGTACCGGCACCTACTACTCCGAATCCGAGAATTGCAGCATTTATCATATATAACCTCCGTCAGTCTGATTTGTTATTCGCGGCTTAAGATCCTGCAAGCTCTTACGCCGGCAATCCTCTTTATATCAGACATGACATCTTCGACTGAACCGATCATAGAAACGGTATCGAGCGATATCGAGATATCGGCCAAACCGTTGATGGGAATGTTCTGATTAATAGTAAGGATATTAGCGCGCGAAGCTGCGATGACCTGCAGAATGGATGAGAGTATCCCCTGGAAATTCTCAACCGTTATGAGTAATGTCACCTTTTTACCGTTAGTCGCTTCGTAGAACGGAAGAACAGAATCCTTGTACTTATAATAAGCACTTCTGGACAGACCAGTTTTCTTTACTGCGTCGTTGACAGATGAAGCTTCACCTACATTCAGGCGTTGCTTGACTTCCATTACCTTGATGAAAACTTCAGGAAGAACCTTCTTATCAACAAGATAGTATTCTGTCGTCTCCTCGTTCATGATTACCTCCGGAATGTCCGCGCACTGCGTACATTTGTACACGTAGGTAGGATAATATCATTTTTGCATCAGCTTTTCAACCATTGAACGAAGTGCTTTCCCCCTATGGCTGATACTGTGTTTAAGAGCCGGTTCCATCTGTGCGGTAGTCATATTGTATTCCGGCACATAAAATATCGGATCATAGCCGAATCCGTTCTCACCGACGGGTACTTCGTGAAGGATACCATAAACACTTTCCTCAACGGTAAAAGAACTGCCGTCCGGTCTCACAACGGCTATCGCACATGTAAAATGAGCTGTCCGCTCATCTTCAGGTACATCTTTGAGCATCTCAAAGATCTTCTTGAACTTCTCTTCGTAAGTGGAGTCTTCGCCGCAGAATCTTGATGAATAGATTCCCGGGGCGCCGCCAAGTGCATCGATACAAAGACCCGAATCATCGGCCATGACATAGTCGTCAGGTTCACATATATCGTGTATAGCCTGAGCCTTGATCATGGCATTGCCTCTGAAGCTGTCGGCATTCTCGACAATCTCAGGATCATAACCTGCTTCTCTCATAGAGATCGCAGTAAAACCGGTATCACTCAGGATCTCATTGATCTCTCTTACCTTATCCTGATTACCGGTCGCGATAATAAGTCTCATTACATGAGCCTCCAATTCTTAGGATACATATTCTTAAGCTGAGAGCCTGACAATTTGCCGAAGCCTAAAGGATATCTGCCGGCTGCAACAACTATATGCCCGCTTTTCTTGAGCCTGTTCGTCTCTTCAGTTGATAATGTCAGCGTCTCCCCTTTGATATATCTGATCAGTCTGTCATCTTCACGGGAGAGACTCAACAAAGAATCCTCTCTTATGAATTCAAAATTCAGTGACAGCGCGAGGGAATTACTCGGGACAAAGATCCTCTCGACCGATGTCGTCTTTATCTCCCCGGGATACTCTCCCAGCTTAATTGCCTTAAGCCCGTTAAACCAGCGTTCTTCGACATTAAGGAAATGGATACGGTTGCCATGCATAACAAAGTCACCTTGACGCGAAGACATATCAAAATCAACAAGGATATCCTTCATAAAACTCTCATAACACTGCTTTGATTTACCGAACCCGTAATTATCATTACGCCTGAGCTTATAGGAGGGAATCTTATCAAGCGAAGACATATCTCCCTCGATATTCTCGCTTTTCTTAAGGTGAACGCAGAAATGTCCGTCTCCTCCTGACAGATGAGGCCATATCCTCATGCTTCCGGGAAGCTTGTCATTATCCGAAGCGTGTGTGACACCTGATATCTCAGGATGCGCAATAACCTCATATCCGGGATGAGAATCCATAAATGAGAGGACCATGTCTTCATCTTCGCCCTCATAGAAAGTACACGTCGAATAAACGAGCTCGCCTCCGGGTCTGAGCATCTTATCCGCTGCATCAAGGATATCCCGCTGCATAGGCATACACGTATCAGGACCGAATCGCTCCCAGCTCTTTACGGCATTAGGATCGCGTCTGAACATGCCTTCGCCCGAACATGGTGCATCTACAAGTATCTTATCGAAAAATCCTCTTAATCTCCCGGCAAGATTCTCCGGAGTCTCATTGAGGATCACGGCTCCCGCTATTCCCATCCTCTCGATATTACGAAGCAGAGCCTTGGCACGGTTAGCGTTGATCTCGTTTGCTACAAGAAGGCCCTCGCCCTTAAGATCTTCTCCCATCCTGCAGGCTTTGCCGCCGGGAGCCGCACACAGATCCAGGACGCGGTCACCGGGTCTTACACCCATTACTTCGGCAGGAAGCATCGCAGAAGGTTCCTGGGGATAATAGACTCCGGCATGATAATAAGGATCGTTTCCGGTCCCTTCACCCTTTGTGTAGAATCCGCAGCTACACCAAGGTACAGGATCAAAGTCCTCTCCGAGGCTTCTCATGATATCGGGAAACATGTCTGCCGGACTCTTCAGAGTATTGATCCTTATTCCTTTACGAGGCTCCGCATCAAAACTCGCTTCAAAACCGTCCGCGGATATTCCGGAACGCTTGAAGAACTCGTCCATTCTGTCAATGAAGCTTACAGGCAGTTTCATAATTCAAGGAAACGGCAGGTGCTGTAAGCCAAACGCTTGATGACATCAGTCTCAAACGGTGACTCCAGTCCTGCGGCCTTTATCAGATTAAGGAAAGTATCCGTTCCGCCGCTCTCGCAGAGAACATTATATTTGATCATGGCAGCATCATGATCCTTCTGTGCTTCATCCCATAATTGCAATGCACAGATCTGTGCCAGGCAATAATCAATATAATAGAAAGGCGTCGTGAAGATATGATCCTTCTTCATCCAGGCACCGCCCATTGCATGGAAAGGCTGACCTTCATCATACTTATTGAAGGGCTGATACTTCTCTTCAAGCGACTTCCATACTCCGTGTCTCTCGTCAGGTGTCATATCCGGGTTATCATAGATAATGTGCTGGAATTCATCGACCATACAACCGTAAGGCAGGAAAAGAAGGCCGTCGGTCATGTGAAGCTGTCTGTACTGATCGGCATTCTTCCCGTAGAACATCTCCATAAAAGGATAAGACAGATATTCCATCGATGTAGAATGTATCTCGCATGTCTCCAGAGTCGGTGACAGACATTCAATAAAAGGCGATATCTCAGCCGATTTGATAGCAGCATATGCATGACCGCCCTCATGGACCACAGTAGCAACATCATCGGCGGTTCCGTTACCGTTCATAAAGATAAACGGGATCGAATAGTCCTCCAGATACATACAATAACCGCCGGTAGACTTATTCTTACGAGACAGCAGATCAGTAAAGCCGTGCTCGGAGAGGACATGGAAAAAACTGGGCTTTACACCGAATATCCTTCCGAAGAAATCACCGGCGACCTTATCATACTTATTTCCCGGGATCTTGGGGACAGGATTACCGGATCTGAAGAGACATGACTGATCATAGATCATCAGTTCATCAATATCCAATCTTTCCTTCTGCAGTTCTCTGATCTTAACAGTGATAGGAACTATATATTTGACAACCGCTTCCCTGAATCGAGCGACATCATCACGATCATAGTCATAACGTTCCATCCGCTTGTAACCGAGTTCCGTAAATGATGCATAACCCAGTTTACGTGCAGCCGCAGTCCTTACCTTAACAAGATCATCATATATCTTATCGAAAGTCTCTTTAACAGACATATAATAGCTGTCCAGCGCATTAAATGCGCTTCTTCTGACTTCCCTGTCAGTTGATTCGATATAAGGCATCAGGAGACTCAGATTCAGCTTTTTACCGTCAAAATCCACTTCTGCTTCCGACTGGATCTGACCATAGTCATTCTCGAGTGAGGACTCGCGGGTAAGCTCATCGATGATCTCCTTGGATATGGTCTCCTTATGATTAACAGCCTTTTTGAAGATCATATCCCCGTATTTTGCTCGTAACTGATCGGCACAAGGACAATTAAGCATTCCCGTAAGGACTGCCGCAGACAATTCACTTACAGAAGCAGAAGCTTCATCGAAGAATTCCAACTCTTCTGTATAGTAATCATTGGAAGTATCCATGTCGTGCAGGATATTGCAAAGAGCATAAGCCGTATCAAACTTACTCAGTTCCTTTTCGTACTCCAAGAGCGCCTCGGCGGCAACATCAGGATCCTGAGAAGTCATGATACGAAGTCTGACTTCCCGTACGACTTCGCGGAATCGGTCAACACTGGGTCTCTCATACTTAAGGCTCTTGAACTCAGGCATTACGGTCGCGGGACTATGATTCTCAGTCATATGATTACATCCTTTCGACTACATCGATACCTAAGAGATTGAGTCCGGACTTAAGTGCATCGCAGACCGCCTCACACATAGAGAGCCTTGCCTTCTTAAGCTCTTCGCTCTCAGCTCCGAGAATACTTGAATTATTATAGAAGCGGTTGTAATTACGTGCGATCTGAGCGATCTGACGTGACAGCATAAAAGGCTCATTACTCGAAGCGGCCTTACGTATAGCCTCTTCAAGGTCCCCGAGACTTCTTACTACACTGTATTCGTCATCCGATACCAAAAGACCCAGCGAGTCCTTATCGGTAGCAGGCTCAAGTCCCTGTTCTGCCGCTTTACGAAGGATAGATCTCGTTCTGGCATATGTGTAGATAAGATAAGGAGCAGTGTCACCCTCGAAGTCGAGCATCTCTTCCCATGAGAAGACGATATCACGTTCACGACCGGACTTTACATATGTATAGATAACGGCTCCGATACCAACCTTCTCGGCTATCTCGGAGATCTCTTCCTCGGTCATATCCTGTCCGCGCTGGAGACTGTTGGCTCTGATAACCTCGGCAGTCTTGGCAACAGCCTCATTGAGAAGATCTTCAAGAAGAACGATATTACCTTCCCGTGTAGAGAACTTCATATTCTTGAACTTGACCAGCCCGAACCCGACATGAACGCATTTATCGGCATAATCGCAACCGGCTTCACGAAGGACGGAAAAGACCTGCCTGAAATGGAGCGCCTGCGGATTACCAACGACATATATGTTCTTATCAAAGTTATAAGTCTCGTGCCTGTACATTGCAGCAGCAAGGTCTCTTGATGCATAAATAGTCGTTCCGTCACTCTTGATGATGATACAAGGCGGAAGATTATACTTATCGAGCATAACGACCTTGGCGCCTTCACTCTCGACAAGAAGCCCTTTCTTCTCGAGCATATCGACTACTGCCGGTATCTTGTCACTGTAAAAGGACTCACCGTTATAGTTATCAAACTCTACACCGATACGCTTATATAGCTTCTCGAAAACAACAAGTGACATATCCCTGAACTTCTTCCAGAGTTTGTATTCTTCAGGACATCCCTCTTCGAGCTTACGGAAATTCTCTCTTGCAGATGTTGTAAGAGAAGGATCTTTCTTCTCTTCCTCGTGGAACTTGACATAAATACGCAGGAGCTCTGTTATCGGGTCTTCGTTAAGTGCAGCCTCATCTCCCCACAATCTGTATGCGGTGATAAGCTTTCCGAACTGCGTACCATAGTCACCCAAATGATTCATCCTGACGACGTTATAGCCGAGCTTGGTGTATATTTTCGATAAAGAATTACCGAGGATAGTTGTAAAAGCATGTCCGACGTGGAACGGCTTGGCAATATTGGGAGATGAGAACTCAACGATAACCGTCTTCCCCGCACCTTCATCTGATGAACCGTAACCGTCACCGACTTCAAGTATCCTGCCGATCGTGTCTTGTGCAAGATATGCCCTGTCTATGTAAAAATTCACATACGGGCCGACATTTACAGGCTTAAACACACCGCCTGTCAGTCTATCGTCTGAAGCGATCTCCGAAGCGATGAGAGGCGGTGCCTTATGAAGCGTCTTAGCGAGGATAAAGCACGGGAATGCGTAATCACCCATGTCACTCTTCGGCGGAATCTCCATCAGACCGAATACGGTCTCTTCTTCTAATCCTGTTATATCAGCAAGTAAAGATGCTATCTGTGACTTATAATCCATAAGAACCTCCATTTCAATTCTATATATTATAATGCATGTTCCGGCAAAATAGAGTATAATTCTTGTGTTTTAAATATGAGGTGTTGTATGTTCGATATTGTAAGATTTGTTATAAGTATGCCTGTGGCATTTTTGATCACATATATCCTGCTCAAGTTCCTGCCCGGAGAGAGAGTTCTTCTCGGACATGACAGAGGACGTAAATTCGCCGAAGGCAGCGAGGTGAATATCGGTAAACCTACCGGAGTCGGATTCTATTTCGTTCTTGTATTTGCCGTAACCTGTCTTTCATTTGTCCCGCTGACATTGCGATTCGGATTGACAGTAGCTCTTATCGTCCTTTCCATGATCTTCGGCTTCCTTGACGACAGGTCAGCTGCTCCCTGGGGAGAATATATAAAGGGTTTCCTCGACTTTGTCGTAGCCATCGCCGGAGGTATTCTTCTTGCCAAATGCTATGCGGTTATATCGATCACCGGGAACTGTATTTGCATAAACAGGACACTATATGCAGTCCTTGCCGTATTACTGATCGTCGTATCCATCAACGCCACGAATGCAACAGACGGTGTTGACGGTCTGTCAGGCACACTTACTATCCTTACCTTAGCAACTTTGACATCTTCCGCCGCGATCGCAGGAACACTTACGCTCGAGAAGGCGGCGCCTGCCGTTATAATGATCTGTGTACTGTGTGCATATCTTCTCTTCAATCACTATCCGAGCAAGATGCTTATGGGAGATGCCGGGTCCAGAGCCATAGGATTCTTTATTGCCTATTATGCGATCTCCTTAAACATACCTTTCGCTTATCTGATCGTAGGGCTTCCCTTCCTGATCGACGGAGGACTAAGCATACTAAAGATCACAATAGGTCGCCTTACAAGAAGAAAGATAATTATCTTTCCGAATCTGATCACTCCGATACATGATCACCTTAAGAAGAAACTCGGATATACGGTCCCCAAGACATGGCAGACAATAGTACTTGCCGCAGCTGTACTGGACATCATCTACCTGGCTGTAGTCTTTATCGTTGACAGGATATAACAGATCAGAGGAACTCGCTGAAGTCGTCCATAGTCTCATCAGAGGATGAGATCCCGTTATCAGATCCGGCAACGGGCTCGGAAGGCTCAACCGGCTTCTCTTCAACAGATGCCTCATCGACGGCACTCTCGGCTTCCTTCTTTGCACGGCTCTGCTCCATGGCAGCCTTCTGAAGAGCTCTTCTCTCTTCTCTTGCCTTACGCTTAGCTTCTTCCTCAGCCTCGCGCTCAGCCTGCTCCTTCATTGTCTTCTCGATCTCCAGACGCTTCTCCTCGCTCATCGTGCTGACATTCTCGGAAGCGCGCTGGCGAAGTTCAGTGAGAGATTCGGGAGCGATAACGGCATTATTCTTGATAGCTTCCATCTTACGACGGGATTCAGCCGCAGCTCTCTCCTCTTCTTCGGATACCTGATTGCCGAGTTCCTGAAGTCTTCTGATCTCTTCCTCGGTAGCAGGACCACGATCAAGGTTTTCGGCTAATGAGCCGGGCTTTGTCATTCCCTTTATCTCAATACTCTCAACACCGGGAGTAGAGAAATCCGATGCTGCATTTAATATCGTCTTGATATCAGGAACCTGAGTTCCCGGTAATACTTCATATTTCTTTTCTTCAATAGACATTTGTTCCTAAGCCCCCAGAATCTTTTATGTCATCAATAACTTCATTACAAGTATAAATATCAGGATCAGTTCTACTATAACTATACCATATAGTATGCGATTCTTCTTCTTAGCCTCGACAGGCACATTGGGTATCTTGTTTTCGGTCTCGGCAGCAGCCTTCTCGTTCTCCCCCTTCTTAACTGTCTCAGGTTCACCCTCGCCGGTAACAGACTTTCTTGCGAGCGCCTCGGAAATGATCCTCTTAGCTTCCTTTACAGACGGGATAAGAGCATTCTGAAGATCTTTGAAAGTGTCCGTACTTGAAGGGAAAGCATCAGCCGATACAGGAAGGCTTCCGGCATCCGGACCCTTTGTATCTTCGATCAGCAAAACGCCAAAGGAAGCATCGTCACTGTTATTGCTCGCACCGACGATATGCTTCTCGACTATCTTTGTCAGATCCGTCTCGGCCTTTTTCCTTCCGCCGCGGAGAGTCTCGGCCATCTTAGCAACAACCGGCTTTACAAGACCTGAATTCTCATCATAGACAGAATCCTGAACACCGTCTGTCATAAGAGCTATAGCATGTACATCATCAACTGTAGTCTTTATGAATCTGAGATAATCCGAGGCATGAGATGCCGTTACAAAATATGTCGATGAAGCATTGGATCCGTTCTGCGGCATAGTTATGGGACTGATACCGGAAGGCGATATCCTGGCGATCATGCCGTCGCCGATGTGTCCGATCATCATTCTTCTGCCTTTGATGGCGCAGAACATGAGTGTACATGACAGTCTCTCAAGAGAATCAAGCTGATGCTCCTCGATAAGTTCGGCAAACTTAACATGAAGCTGAGCAATGATAAGAGCCCGTACAGCAGCTTCTCGATTCTCATTATACAGAGCATCGAAATGTTCAGTTAAAAGATCACATATCGTCTTAACGGCACATGCAGATCCGAATCTGGCATGTGTATATTGCTTGCTCCCTGCTCCGTCTGCAACGCAGACAACACTTACCCCCCTGGCATTTACAGCCATTGAAGCATCTTCACACGGAACACCCCTGTGTCTGTGTTTCTGACCTGTTATCGTTATTGCCGCTACTTCAACATTACTCATAATAACTACCTGTCATGATCACTCTTCGATGAACTTGAAGAAGTCGTCAACATCAACAGATTCGCCCTCGGGCTCAGTGTTGATATTATAAAGAGCATCATCGCTCATACCTGACGATACAACAGAAGAACTGGACGAGCCTAAGAACTCAAAGAGCTTACCGAAGTCTCCGGATGATACGGAAATAGGCTCTTCCCTCTTAAGGGAAAGCCTCTTCAGGATGTCGAAGTCAACACTGTTACCGACACCGATATTAAAGATAACGAGCTTATCATTGGATTCAAGTTCGTTACATGCCTTAATGGCAAGCTCCATATTCTGCATGGCATTAGGGCCCTGAGGTGCACCGTCGGTGATTACAACAAGCCAAGGTTGATAATACTTGATACCCATATCCTTGTAACCTTCCTTACGGGCATTAAGAAGCTCAAGAGCCGTAAGGATTCCTTCACCTATCGGTGTAAGTGTTGTGGATGCGGATATCTCAGGCAGAGATGAATCTTTTCCTATCTTACCGAACGGCATTACGATCTCAACTTTTGATCCGAAAGTGATAATAGCGATATCGGTCGCAGACCTCGTATCATCATTCGCTTTGATGGAAGCTATAAAGTTGGATAATCCCATATTCAACTGCTTGATAGGGTTACCGAGCATCGATCCTGAAGTATCAAGACAAAAGCATATAGGAAGCCTTCTCTTCGTACTGTTTCCAAAATCTGAAGCATTAAACATCTCGTTGCTTTCCATATTGATCTCCTCTTAATCAGCCAAAAAGGCCTTTCTTAAACTTTTTGAATAAACCGCTGTCCTGATCCGGATCAGGCTGCCTGTTAGAAGCACTCTGAGTCGGGACATTTCCCGCAGCCTTGGGAACATACTGCGAACCGGCCGGCTTAAACGGTGACGGCTTAGGCTCAGGATTGGTTCTTCCCAACCCGGATATTCCCCCATGGTAGACGTTCGGATCATCAGCCCCCTTAAACGGACTTCTGTATGAGACATTAACCGGCTGTGATACAGGCTTCTTTTCCACTGCTTCAGCCGTCATCTTATAGTCCATCTTCGGGAATACCTTATAGGCCTCTTCATCGTCGATCTTATGACCGGCCAGTATCTCCTTATAGTCTACAACAGCCTCATACCATTCGATTGCTTCGATCCTCTCACCTTTGGCAAAGACTGAATAGAGCATTTTACGGATATTCTCAGGCAGATACTGCCAGATATAATTATAACCGCCACGCGGAATATGTTCCTCATCGGAATCGTCAAGCGTATACGGGAAGTTACGTTCGATGATCTCTTCTCTTAAGGTCTCGGCACCGTTACGTGTAGCATAAGGATGCAGACCGCAGAAAAGGATACTGAACACGAGCATAGCGATAGAATAATCTTCATCCTGAAGTTTTCTCAAGAAACCCGCGAAGTTCTTCCCCCAGAGTGCAGGGTCCGTAAATTCTTCCGTTCCCACCGGACAAGGCAGATTGCCGACCTGAACACTATCCATGTCGATCAGGAAGACCGAATTGGATGAATGCAGAAGAGCATTCTTGAGCTGGATATCACCAGCAACAATATCATGCATATGAAGATATATATATTTCTCAAGCAATTCGATCAATGTCTCGACGATATCGATCCTCTTCCAAGCAGGGAAATTATTAACGATGGCATCAGGGCCGTCAAAAACGTTGCCGAGTGTCTTTCCTTTTCCCATTATCATAGTATAGCCGACAGGAATACCCTTATAGAACAACAGATCCTGCGGCCAACAGATACCTATACTCTTGATACCCATCGATACCATTCTTGTAAGTTTGCTCCAGCGAAGAGGAGTAATTACATTACGATGATATATCTTGGCAACGATCTTGGGGTTATCAGTCGTGAATACCATGCCCTCGGCACCGCTGCTGACACGGGTTACCAATGTAACGGGCTTTTGTTTGCCTGTCATAACGGTATCACCGATATTACAGAAGACACTGGCATCAAGATACTTATTCTGAGAAGCCAGAGGACTTATTACGACCTGAGGCATATTATCCAGACAATCAGCGATATCATCATAAAGATCGATACCCTCTACCGACAGAATCGCAACGGCAGCTTTACCGGTGCGTCCATGCTCAAAAAGTCTCTTGATGAAGATGCTCCTTGAAGTCGTAACTATACAAGGCGAATCAAGAAGTTCAACTTTATCTATAAGATCAGAGAATCCTACAGCCTGGATAGTATGAAGTTGCTGATTGGCAAGAAGCAAGGAACAAAAATCCCTCATTGAAGAAGCTACAGAATAGTTCTTATCATCTGCCTGATGGATAACACAATAGTGGAGCAACTTAAAGTTCTTTCCTACATAGACCGGCTTGCCGCTTCCAACAAGATAATCAAGGAACGCGGAAAAGAGAGATGTACCGCCCATCTCTCTGATTATCGAATAATCTACAACTATTGAATTGTATTTATCCGGCAATTCGAAAGTCATCATATGCCCCCACATAGAATTTCATTTAATTGTATCTTTAAAATGAATTACAAACAATGACTATCAGCTAAATTGTGGCAAAATTAAGGAAATTTTGTTAATTATTCCTCGAAAAGCCTGAACAGATCATCATAAGTCTCACGTCTCCTCGAGAGCTTTACGCTGCCGTCAGAGCATATCATGACCTCTGCAGGTCTCAGTCTCTGATTATAGTTAGAAGCCATAGAGAAACCGTATGCACCGGCATCGAGTACACAGACAAGATCCCCTGTCTTGATCACCGGCAGATCTCTTTCCTTGGCAAGGATATCACCGGATTCACATATATTACCCGTAACAGTTACTATCTCGCGCTCACCGTCTGCGATGACCTTGTTATCCCTGATGATCTCAAGATCATGCCATGATCCGTAAAGAGTCGGACGCGCAAGGATATTCATACCGATATCCGTACCGGCGAACTTCTTGTCGGCATTATTCTTAACCGCATGGACCCTGCCGAGCAATACTCCGCCCTCACAGCATGTATATCTGCCCGGCTCAGTCTTAAACATAGGAACATAGCCTTCCTTCTTGACAAAGGAATCAACGATCTCTTCGAACCTGATCTCAAATGTCTCGAAGTCAAAAGGCTGCTCATCTTCGGAAACCTTGTGATACGGAACACCGAATCCTCCGCCGAAGTCGATGAACTCGAGACGACCGAATCTGTCAGCCATGTGGAGAAGATTCTCAACCGCCTTAAGGAAGGGATCGGGATCCATAAAGAGAGAACCGATATGCTGTGTAATACCAATGATCTTAAGATCATACTTGTCTGCTACTTCAAACATCTCATCGAGCTGATCATCGGTAATAGCGAACTTGGTATTCTTACCGGCCGTAACAACCTTCTCATGATGTCCCGCACCGACACCGGGATTAAGCCTGACCGCACATCTCGAACCGGGATTAAGTCTTCCGTAGAGATCGAGCTGATCGATCGAATCAAGACTGATGATTATATTGTTATCGATTGCATATTCAAGTTCTTCGGCAGACACATTATTGGGAACGAAGATTATCCTCTCAGACGGGAATCCTGCCTTCTGAAGAAGCCTTATCTCGCCTTCTGACATGGCATCACAATTAAGGCCCTCATCAAGAGCGATCTTAAGGATAGACAGATTTGAATTGGCCTTCATAGAGAAGTTAGCCGTATATGGATACTTCTTGATAAGCCCCTTAAGTGTCCTCATTGACTTACGAAGAATATCCTCGTTATAAACGTATAGCGGTGAACCGTATTGTGCAACAAGTGCCTCAGGCTGATTGCCTTTGAAAAAATCTACAGATTCAATGTACGATCTCATAAATCCTCCTACCGGGCACTTATAAATCAGGTAATGCCCACCAATCTCATTAAGTATTTGGCATTGGACTCATGCGACACCCCATTGTGCAGCTTATAGTCAAATGATATTCCCGTATCATTATACGTCTCGGAAAAATGATAATAAACTATATTTTGAAGTGTCTGTTCAACTTTGTCACATAGTGCATAATCATGAGTCGTCATCATGCCGATAATATGCGATTTTGACAAATTAACAAGCACGGACATCGCACCTTCTGTTCTGTCAGTCGAATTAGTGCCGCGGAATATCTCATCTATCAGGAAAAGCATCGGCGTCGTATCCGCAGATGCCTTGATTATCCCAGCGATCCGGACGAGTTCAGCCTTGAAAGTACTCATGTTCCCTTCCAGACTGTCCACTATCCTCATAGATGACATGATCCGCATCCTGCCGAGCGTAACGGAAGATGCCGGAACAGGTGCTCCGGTCAATGCAAGCAGTGTACATATCCCGACGGTTCTGATCAGCGTTGTCTTACCGGACATATTAGAACCTGTTATGAGAGCAATCTGCGAGTCAAGTCTTACGGAATTTGAAACAACTTTATCAGGTTTTATCAAAGGGTGACATATATCTCTACCGTCAAATACAGCCCCGCTGACGAACTTCGGGAAAACACTTTGAGAAGATATTATGCCAACACACGCTGCAGACATAAGAGCTTCAATATCACCTAAATAATCGAGTGCTTTAGCGCAATATCGACCATTATCCCGTGACCAGCATAGAAGCCTGTCAGCACAGAACAGATCAAAAGGCAGGATCGAATTGAGGATCAAAGCCAGTATAGGCTGGCCGCGGAAACCGGTCAGTGTCAGAGCGCGGGACAGACGCTTAAGACGAACAGAGACAGCAACATCTCCCTCACCTTTGATAAGACCGTTGATCAGCTCACTCGAGAATTCTTTTTCCTCCAACATCTTATAAAGATCGGATATGGCACCGGTCTGACGGGCGATGCCGCCGGACCTGGAGAAGAGTTCGGTATAAGCAGATGAAGCAAAGAACCAGATAATCAGATTAACTACAAGAGTTATGAGAATGGCAGCCGAATAGTATTTGAACCCTATAACCGCCATAATAACGGAAGGCGCCCATAATAACGGCTGAAGATAATACATTATGCGGCGTTTATGATCAAAATGCTTTTCAGTCGAAGCCAGATCTCTGAAAGCAGCAGGATCAGAAGTGATCTTCCCTAATCTGGCGACTGCCTGGTATTCCTGCAGGAATACCGGATCGCTTATCAACTCGGAAACAGCTTTCTGTCTTGCTTCAAGTTCGGCATCGGATACATCATCAATGTGATCATTCAGTAGTCTGTCCGCGAACTCTCGCCTTCCCATAAAAGTATCAGACAGATTATAAAGAGCAAATAAAGAGGCATCACCGAAGACATCAAGATCACCTGCATAAGCATGTCCGTCGATCATGAATTCTTTTCCGCCGTCGGACAAAGAAGACAGATCTCCATCGATCCTCGAGATGTAGTCACTATTTATATCACGGATCGTTTGAAGTCTTTTCAATTCTCTTTTGATCCGTCCGTGTATTATCAGCATAAACACAAATACGATCGTAAGGAGTATCGACGGAATAATAAAAAGCGTCCTACGATATGAGATTATATAAGACAGTACTGTAAGGATAAAGATGATCAGTCTCAGGATACTGAGTCTACTGCTGCTCTTAGTGTGAACATCGATGACTTCATTCAGCTCACCGGCACGGTCAACAAACAGATCCCTGTTACAGTTCATCTGTTCCCCTTTTCCTTGCTTCCTCCCGTAGCCTTGGAAGTCTTAGGATCCTTCTTGACCGTTGTCTTTTTACCGGAAGCAGTCTTCTTAGCAGACGAAGCAGTCGAAGGTCTTCGCTTGGGGATTGCATTGTCGAGAACATATCCGATACTGTCATGGATCGTAAGCATAGCCTGAAGATCGAGATATGTAGAACTCTTATTGATAATGACAACCTTATCATGTTTAACGAACTGTGAGAAAGTTGCAGCAGGATATACCGTCAACGAAGTGCCGCCTATGATAAGAAGATCACACTTCTTGATAGCCTTGATAGCTGCATCGACCTTATCGTGCTCAAGGTTCTCTTCATAGAGAGTAATGTCAGGACGTATGATACCGCCGCATCTGTCACAATGAGGAACACCTTCATGTTCGAGGATATACTTAAGCGGGAACTTTTTACCGCAGTCCATACAATGATTACGGAATACCGATCCGTGCAGTTCGATAGTACACTTGCTCCCGGCGTCCTGGTGAAGTTTATCGATATTCTGAGTAACGATGGCCATAAGCTTGCCCTGTCTCTCTAATCTGACAAGCGCCTTATGTGCTTTATTGGGCTTGGCATTCGGATATAGGAGCTTACGTCTGTAAAAGTCATAAAACTCCTCAGTATGCTCCATAAAGAAAGAATGCGAGATAATATCGACCGGTCTGTAATTCAGACCGCTCTCCTGATTGTAGATACCGTCTCCGCTTCTGAAGTCAGGGATGCCGCTCTCGGTTGATACACCGGCGCCACCGAGAAAAACGATCTTGTCGGATTCGCTTATCAGTTCCCGCAGAGTGCGTATCTTCAGTTCTCTTGCACCTTCATACCTGTCAAGTCTGGTTTCCAAAGCTTACCTCTTATTATCGAATATCAGACATAATCGATAGGATTGGTACCGTCGAGCATACCCGCAGCACCGAACATTTCCTTACCGAGGATACGCTTCTCGTCGCGTTCTTCCTCAACGATCTTACTGAGCGCTGCCTTCACCTTAGCAGGATGCTTGATATTCTTTATCTCGATCTGGGGAGTTGACTGATCCGCAGTAAAGAGCGTAACGGTTCCTACTCTGAATATCTTCTGCCACATGGAGCTCTTCAGCTTGATATCAAGGACTCTGTAAAGGAGCGTCTCCTCTTCACGGGTATTAACAAGACCGTATTTGCTGTAGAATCTGTTATGGTCAAACTTGTAGACTGTAAAAGATATCGGCAATCCGAGGTAGCGCTTTCTGTCCTTCCAAATGATCGGTTCATTCTCAACATATTCAGACAATCTGTCAGTCTTAGCCATAAGCACCTCCAAAAAGCATTTTATACATTATATTATTTTTTAATATTTAATGCTATAAATGTTTGATATATGTCCGATAATTTAGTACTACTGTAACGAAGAGGACACAACGGCGCTTATTCTTCTGTCTCACCTGTAGTCGTAGAAGGCTCGGTTTCCGACGGCGTCGAAGCACCGGCAGATAGCACGGCGGATGCATTAAAGAGACGTGAATAGTCATAACTGCTTATGGTGCTCTCGTTAATGATCGCCCTGTCATAGTACAGATAGTTTGAACCATATGTGTAATAAGGCAAAGGACCGATCCCGAAGAAGATCCTGAATCCGTTACTCTTAAGGTACTCTGCCCTGGGGTCTGTTCCGTTGATATAATTACCGCCGGGATATACGATCATATGAACATCACCGAGAAGAGGCGCGATCTGCTCGAGCCATTTGGATGTATCAGACTGTATAGTCTCCATATCAGACTCATAAGCATTGATATTGCCATATGTAGATGACGCGAACTTCCAACCGTTGTCAGTAAGCGCAGTCGCGATCTCCCGAACCGTGTTCATGCCGGCAGTTATCTCCGTCTCAGAATATCCGCCCATCGGAAGCCCCATTGACGACAATGCGGCAGTCCTGTCATCGACTTCGTCTTCGCTTACGATATATCCGAAGCATGACTCATATCCGCATATGGATATGACCCCTTTGGAACCGTTATATGAGAAATCATGGTGTTCTTCTACAAATGCATCAAGTATTCCGATCGCTTCGGCATTGCGTGAAGTAACAGTCTGTCCGTCGCTGTTCACATACTCACCGCATACCTCTCCTCTGTCATTGAGTACGAGTCTTCTGCATGTTCCGAGACTGTAAGTCCTGGCACTGTAGTCAAGATTCTCTATGACAAGTATCAGAGGCTTTTTACCTTCCGGGACTACCAAAGGACATTCGATCAGGAATGTAGGATCGCTCATATCCACCAATGCTTCGGGATCTACCAGAACATAATCATTGGAATAGAGTTCCTGAAGGAGTGCCGTAAACTCATCACCGGTAAGATACAGCTCCCGTCCGGATCCGATAGGCGAACTGTTGTCCGCAGTCTCCCTGTCAGCGATAAGCTGACGTATACATATAACCTCTACGGTGCCGTTATATGTCACTGTAGGACTTGTATTTGCAGTTGCCTCCAGCAGATCTGCATTGATCCTGTCATCGTCCGGGAAGATTACAGCCAAATCAGACAGGATCTGCTCGGCAGAATAGTAACGAAGAGTCTCGAGCATATGCTCGCCTTCTTCTATCATGGGCTCATACATTATCTCTCTGATCTCAGCAACCCTGTTTATGCTGAAGTCATAAACGAACCCAGTATACTGATCGATGACACCGGTATATAACTGAACGGAAAGAATGTAATCGCCGGATGAGAAAGCTCTCTCAGCGCTTTGAACATCACCTCTTGCGACCTCGATCGTCTCGATCTCCTTAAGAAGCGGAGTAACAAGAACAGATACATTATTGACGGCCGACATTTGCTCGAAGATAAACACAACATCAGGCTTTTCGATCGTCCCCAAAAGGAATTCCTCACTGATACTGTAGAGCCACTCGGATATCTGAGAAGAAGTGAGTTCACCGAGTCCGTTCATAAACCTGAGGTCCTCACCTGACGGCTGATAACGTGAAGTCCGGATCTGGTCCTCTATCCTGACTAGACGGTTAGCTACTATCGTCTCCATCTCATCCATGATCTCTATCTGTTCGGAATACTCATCCTCATGCCCGGGATCAGCTGAAACGACCTCATCATGAACATCACGGTAGAGCATCAGAGCCTTATCGTAATCACCGTCTTCGAGCGCAGCATTGAACTCGGGCATAACGACATCTCTTCGGCTCTTGATATTACCTATATAAACGAAGACTATTACCGACAGGAGAAGCGCTGCCGCACAGACAACAGCCGCGATCGTATGTTTACGGCCATCCTCCGCCTTCTTCTCGTAATTATCGAAAATACTGTCTTCGATCCTCTTCACTTACAGATCCTCTATACCAAGTTGTTTGCTGTCAAATGAATCCTCTTTGATATAGTAACCGATCGCAGGTATCCTTCTTATCCTGTAATACTCCGGATCCTTGATACCTACTTCTGCGAGCAGAGATATATCGATAAGTGCCGATCCTCTCTTGGAAACGAGCAACTGAACGCCTTGCGTCGTCCTTGTCGTCTTAAGAGGTATCAGAGAAGACTTGAAGACCGCAGCCTTCTTAAGGTCGGATCTGGCAACAAGGTCAGGATCATCTCCTTCGGGGATCCAAAGGAATGATACTGCCGGGGATCCGGCAAAGAAAGCATTGATAAGCTTCTTACGGTTCTGCTTGGTCTCATATACGGATACCGGGAACCTTGCCGCCTTGCCATTGCCGAATCCTATAAGGAACTCACCCTTATAATCGGTAGTAACATGCATAAAGACAACTTTTTCGCCGTCTTCCATCTGAAGCTCACTCTGAAGGAATGAACCGTAATCACTGGCCTTTGTATCCGCAAAGTCGTATGTCTTGGCCTTATAGACATTGCACCTGTCCGTGAAGAACAAGATCTCACTCTTGTTCTCGGCCTCATAATCAATGAAGATCTCGTCATCTTCTTTTATCTTAAGATCCTTTGCATTCTTAAGTGACTGCAGAGTAAGCTTCTTAAGGTAACCGTGACGGGTAAGCATAAGGTGGACTCTGTAATCAGGCACAGCCTGCTCAGGAACAAAAGTCTGAACCGCTTCCTTAACGATAAGCTCGGATCTTCTGTCCTGACCATACTTCTTACTGATGTTCTTAAGAGTCTCAACGATAAGATTATCAACTCTTTTGGGCTTTGCCAGTATATCTTCGATATCGGCGATCTCCTCCTGGAGTTTCTCCTTATCGGCGATCCTGTTGATGATATACTGCTTGTTGATGTTACGCAGCTTTATCTCGGCGACATACTCGGCCTGGACCTTGTCAATGCCGAATCCGCTCATTAAGTTCGGGATAACATCATCCTCGAGTTCCGTATTACGGATTATCTTGATAGCCTTATCGATATCAAGAAGGATCTTCTCAAGACCTTCCAGGAGATGGAGCCTGTCTCTCTTCTTACCGAGATCGAATCTTAACTCTCTTACGATACAGCCCCTTCTCCACTTAAGCCATTCGATGATGATCTCCTTGACACCGAGAACTTTGGGACTTCCGTCGATCAGGATATTGAAATTACAGGAGAAAGTATCCTGAAGCTTCGTGAACCTGAAGAGCTTAGTCATGAGCGCTTCATGATCGGTTCCCCTCTTGCAGTCGATGGTTATCTTAAGACCGTCAAGGTCAGTCTCGTCTCTGATATCATTGATCTCTCTTACTTTACCGGCCTTAACGGTGGCGGCGATATCGTCAATTATCGCATCAGAACTTGTGGAATAAGGGATCTCCGTTATCTCGATAAGATTATTCTTCTTATCTATATTATATCTTGACCTGATAACAACAGGACCCTTACCGGTCTCATATACGCTTCTCATCTGTTCTTTATCATAAAGGATCAGACCGCCGCCCGAGAAGTCAGGTGCAGGCATGATATCAAGTATATCCGTCTCAGGATCCTTTATCATTGCGATAGTAGCTTCACAAACCTCCCGGAGGTTGAACGAGCATATATTGGATGCCATACCGACAGCAATACCCTGATTACTGTTGACCAGCACAGACGGGAATGCCGCAGGAAGAAGCACGGGTTCCTTAAGCGTTCCGTCGTAATTGTCGACCATATCAACGGCATCTTTATCTATTCCTTTGAAGATGTCTTCGCATATTCCTTCAAGGCGTACCTCGGTATATCTTGAAGCAGCATACTGCATATCACGCGAATACTGTTTACCGAAGTTACCCTTGGAATCAACATACGGATGGAGCAGAGCTCCGTTACCGCGCGTCAAGCGCACCATAGTCTCATAGATAGCCTGATCACCGTGCGGGTTGAGCTTCATCGTCTGACCGACTACATTGGCGGACTTAGTGCGGTTTCCCTTAAGAAGTCCCATGGTATACATCGTATAGAGCAGTTTACGGTGCGAAGGCTTAAAACCGTCGATCTCGGGAATTGCTCGGGATACTATAACGCTCATCGCATAAGGCATATAGTTGGTCTCGAGCATCTGTGTTATCGGCTGATCCACTGCAGGCATATCCGGCATACTGTTATCGGTAAGCCTTGCCTTCAGCGAATCGTTATTTGTTGTCTCGTCTTTTTTCTTACGTGCCATATCGTATTCCTTTATTGTCGTTTACTATATATCCGGCATCAGCCTACATCGAGCATATCAAGATACAGATGACCGTTCGTCTCTATATACTGCTTACGCCCGGCAAGATTATCTCCGAGCAGCAGATCGAAAACTTCCGCCATCCTTTGAGCATCTTCCGTAGTGATACGTATCAGTCTCCGGCTCTTCGGATTCATGGTCGTCTGCCACATCATCTCAGGTTCGTTCTCGCCGAGACCCTTCGATCGCTGAAGAGTGATATTGGCATCCTTACCGAGCTTCTCGAGAATATCTGCCTTTTCTTTCTCGTTAAATGCGAAGTATGTCTCGTCAGTATTTCCCTTGCCTCTCTTATGAAGCGTTATCTCAAACAGCGGCGATTCGGCAACATATACATAACCCTTCTCGATCAAGGTGGGCATCAGTCTGTAGATCATGGCAAGGATAAGGGTCCTTATCTGGAATCCGTCAACATCGGCATCAGTACAGATTATGATCTTATTCCATCTGAGCATATCGAGATTAAAGGCGCTCATGTCCTTGCTGTGCTTGTTGCTGATCTCGACACCGCAGCCTAACACCTTGATAAGATCAGTTATTATCTCGCTCTTGAAGATCGTTGCATAATCAGCCTTGAGACAATTAAGGATCTTACCTCTAACAGGCATTACCCCCTGGAACTCAGCGTCTCTTCCGAGCTTGACGGAACCCAGAGCGGAATCACCCTCAACGATATAGAGTTCACGCTTATCCGTATCCTTGGATCTGCAGTCAACAAACTTCTTGATCCTGTTGTTGATATCGATCTTACCTGAGAGCTGCTTCTTGATATTGACTCTCGTCTTCTCGGCATTCTCGCGAGATCTCTTATTTATAAGTATCTGATCAACAACCTTATCTCCGAGCGCCTTATTCTCAATGAACCATATCTCAAGATGCTTACGGATCAGTTCAGTCATGAAATCCTGAACGAATTTGTTGTTGATAGCCTTCTTAGTCTGGTTCTCATAGGATGTCTGAGTAGAGAATGTGCTCGAGATCAGGATAAGCGAATCCTGTATATCTTCGAATTTGATCGGATTCTCGTTACTCTTATACTTATCACGGGCCTTGATCTGTTTATCGATCTCTCCTCTGAATGCATTCTTTACGGCACGGTCAGGGGATCCGCCATGCTCGAGATAACTGGAGTTATGGAAATACTGAAGTTCATTCACTTCATTATTGAAGCAGAATGCGACTTCGGCCTTTACCTTATACTCGGGGCGATCATCGGCATCACGTCCGCGGTCCTCACCTTCAAAGCTGTATGCTTCAGTAAAGCCCTTCATGGCATTAAGTTCTTCACAATACCCTCTGATACCGTCAGGGCATACATACGTCTCTTCAGTACCTGTAACTTCATCCTTGAGGACAAACTCGATACCTCCGTTTACGACTGACTGTTTCTTAACGATATCCTGCAATCTCTCAAACGGAATAACTGTATCAGTGAAAACTTCAGGATCAGCTTTCCATCTCTGGATAGTACCCGTTCTCTTAAATCTGTACGGTTCCTTACGGAGTTCACCTACTACTTCACCCTTACGGAAAGACAGATCATATCTTGTCTTGTCCCTGAATACGGTAACTTCGAAAAACTCAGAGGCATACTGAGTAGCACAGGCACCGAGACCGTTAAGTCCCAATGAGTACTCATAGTCGCCAAGAGCATTGTTATCATACTTGGCACCGGCATACAACTCACAGTAAACGAGCTCCCAGTTGAAGCGCTCCTCCTTGGGATTGTAATCAAGAGGTATGCCTCTTCCGAAGTCCTCTACCTGAAGAGATCCGTCCTTGAATCTCGTTATGATTATCTGTTTGCCGTGACCTTCCCTGGCCTCGTCGATCGAATTGGACAGGATCTCAAAAAAAGAATGAATGCATCCTTCCAGATCGTCCGACCCGAATATGACTGCAGGACGGAGTCGTACTCGATCCGCACCCTTGAGCATTGATATACTGTCGTTACCGTATTCTGACTTCTTAGCCATAATGACCCCCATATTTTCAACTCATATCATTATAACATAACAATATGTTGTGCCAGACCATTTTCGAGAAACTTAAGATAAATACAAAATAAAAGGAACCCCAAGGGAGTTCCTTTTGTCTGTTCACAATGAACTTCGCTTCCGAAGAAGAATCAAAGCTTCTCCTTAATCCTGGCCGCCTTACCCTGGCGATCACGGAGATAATAGAGCTTCGCTCTTCTGACGCGACCCTTACGTACGATATCGATCTTATCGATCTTAGGAGAATGTACGGGAAGAATACGCTCAACACCAACACCGTAAGAAATACGGCGAATGGTGATGGTCTCGGACAATCCGCCACCCTTACGGGCAATAACATATCCTTCGAAAACCTGGATACGCTCACGGTTACCCTCCTTGATCTTCAGGTGAGCCTTTACGTAGTCACCGACCTCGACCTCGGAATAGTTATTGCGAAGATTCTCACTCTCAACAACCTTAACCAAATCCATCTATAGGTTCCTCCTTCTCTGGTAGATGTTCTTGTCTCGTACGGACAGAGGACCATCCCTTTTAACTGCAATAGAATATCACATGGCCCTGTGCAAGGCAAGGACTTTTTTTATATCGTCTTCTGACAATCTCAATCTGTCGAACATATCCGGTCTCTTCGTCATCGTCTCATAGAGAGCGTTTATGTGATTATACTCATCTATCGCTGCCTTATTACCGGATAAGAGTATCTCCGGAACTTCCTTATCATGCCAGACTGACGGCTTTGTATACTGAGGTGCCTCAAGTGTACCGTCCATATGAGACTCTTTGCTGTATGCTTCCTCATTCGGCAGCACCCCGGGTATCATTCTGGATACCGAATCGATGATCACACATGAAGCAACCTCACCGCCTGTCAACACATAGTCACCGATCGACAGTTCTTCATCACATATCTCTTCGATGACTCTGGCGTCTATGCCTTCATAGTGACCGCAGATTATACATATATGGTCGTAACCTGCTAATTCCTTAACGATCCCCTGATCAAGAGTTCTCCCCTTGGGACTCACATATATCGTATGCGGTTTACCTTCAATGCTCTTCCAAGCATCATAAACAGGATCACACTGCATGAGCATGCCTGTTCCGCCGCCGTACATGGTATCGTCGACCTTACCGTATTCATTTACGGCAAAGTCCCTGATATTAACGGTCTCAAGCGAGATATGCCCGGCTTCGATCGCACGGCCGATTATGCTTTGCTTAAGGAAACCGGCTACCTGATCAGGAAACAATGTAAGAACAGAGAACTTCATAGCCGCACCTTATTCATAGATCTCATAGAGGCCTTCAGGAAGCCTTACACGCATCACGCCGTTATCCGGTTCTGTACTGTAGACACACGACTTGAGGAAAGGAATAAGAAGATCCTTCTTACCCTTTCGTTTAACAGTGATAATGTGATTGGCTCCGGTCTCGAAAACATCTGAGATAACTCCCAATTCACCAAGACCATCATCGATAACTCTAAGACCTATAAGATCTACGATAAAGAATCTGTCCCGGGGAAGCTTGACAGCATCTTCTCTGTCAACTGAGATAAGATGCCCGCGAAGCAGATCAGCTGAATCTCTGTCATCGACCCCGTCAAATCTCAGCAGTACGGATCCTCTGTCATTCCTGGCGGATACCACGTTATAAACAGACCCGTTATCTCCTTCTTTACCGAGATAGCAGCGTTCGAGCTTATTGAAACGGCGCACATTGTCCGTGAGAGGATAAACTTTAACCTCTCCTCGAACGCCATGTGCGCCGATTATCTTACCTATTACTATCCTGCCGTCCATTATCCGACGATATCAACAACGACACGCTTGCCGGTCTTGAGATACTTTGCCTTCATAATGGATCTGATAGCCTGGGCTCTCTTACCGTTTTTACCGATGATCTTTCCCATATCATCAGGCGCTACGGACAATTCGAAAACTATCGTATTTCCGCGCTCTGTCTTCTTAATGGATACTTCATCGGGGTTATTAACGAGAGATTTTGCCATATAACTAAGTAGATCACTCATTTACATTAACTCCTCTTACCCGAGATCAGATGATACCCTGCTTCTTAAGAAGGTCACGAACTGTCTCTGTGGGCTGAGCACCGTTACCGATCCACTTCTTGGCTGCTTCTGCATCGATCTTAACGTCAGCGGGATCTGTAAGAGGGTTGTAGTAACCGATCTCCTCGATGAATCTGCCGTCACGGGGATAACGAGAATCAGCAACAACTACACGATAAAAAGGTGCCTTCTTCTTTCCCATTCTTCTAAGACGAATCTTAACTGCCATTTTACTTTCCTCCGTAAAATTAATATCTATTCACACAAAGTGTTGAATATCAGAAAAATCTGCGGCCTTTACGGCCTCTTCCCGGCATTCTTCCGCCGAATCCGCCGGGAAGCTTAAAGCCTCCCTTGGAGAATTTCTTCATCATCTGCGCCATCTGGTCATACTGCTTCATCAGCTGGTTTACATCCTGAACAGTAGTACCGGAACCGGCAGCGATCCTTTTTCTTCTGCTAGCATTAAGCAGATTCGGATTCTTACGCTCCTTTGCTGTCATTGATCTGATAATGGCCATATTCTTATCAATGACCTTATCGGATCCCTCTATCTGACTCTCATCTACCTTACCCGATACGCCGGGGAGCATTCCGATCAGATCCTTCATGGAACCCATCTTCTGCATCTGTTCGAATTGAGACAGGAGGTCATCCAGAGTAAACTGATTGCTCATCAGCTTCTCCATAGACTTCTTGGCAGCTTCCTCATCGATATTCTGCTGAGCCTTCTCAAGGAGGCTCATAACGTCACCCATGCCGAGGATCCTGTCTGCCATCCTGTTCGGATAGAACTGTTCGATAGCTTCGATCTTCTCACCGACACAGATATATTTGATCGGCTTGCCTGTCATCTTCCTGATGGACAATGCAGCACCGCCTCTGGCATCACCGTCGAGCTTCGTCATAACGAAGCCGTCCATACCGATCGCTTCCTCAAATGTCATCGCTACGTTTACGGCTTCCTGACCGATCATCGCATCGACAACGAGCATCTTCTCTGTAGGATTAACAGCATCATTGATCGCCTTAAGTTCATCCATCATCTCATCATCTACGACAGTACGTCCGGCAGTATCGATGATCAGATAGTTACAGAGCATGTACTTGGCTCGATCGATCGCTTCCTTGGCGATAACAACAGCATCCTTCTCTTCAGGATGGATATAGGAAGGAATATTGATCGAATCTGCAAGGACCTTGAGCTGTTCGGCAGCTGCAGGTCTGTGAACATCTACCGAAGCGACCATAGGCTTCTTGCCGTCCTTCTTAAGGAGCATCGCCAGCTTTGCAGCTGTCGTCGTCTTACCTGCACCCTGAAGACCATAAAGGATAATAACCGTGAAGCCGGAAGGAGATACTTTGATCTTCTCTTCTCCGCTTCCCAATAATTCAACAAGCGACTGATGTACGATCTTTACGATCTGCTGCCCGGGAGTAAAGCTACCCTCGATATCGGCATGTCTGCACTTCTCTGTCATATCGGCAACAAATTCCTTTGTAACCGTATAATTGACATCAGCCTCAAGGAGAGCCATACGTATCTCACGCATCATATCCTTGATATCCTGCTCTGTTACACGGGCCTTGCCACGCATCTTTGCAGTTATGTTTTGCAGTTTTGTCGACAGACTCTCGAACATGTACTACTTCCTTTTACAGATCATTATCTATCTCAGACAGGAGCTGTCTTGCAGCTGCCGTGTCTCCGTTATCGAGGAACTGGATCGCTCTCTCGACCTTGGTCTTTGCCGTCTTGAACCTTGACACAAGCCCAAGTTTCTCTTCATATCCGACAAGAAGCTTCTCAGCTCTCCGGACCGTATCATGGACGCCCTGCCTTGAGATGTTCTCGGTATCAGCTATCTCAGACAAAGACATATCATCATTAAGATACATATCCATGGTGTCGCGCATCTTCTCGGTAAGAAGATTGCCGTAAAAGTCAAATGCCAGAAGCTCATCAACGGATTTCAAGCAAAGTCCTCCCTTCGGTGCGCCCGCATATGATAACAAAGAGGAATATCGGTGTCAAGTGTTTTTACTTGTCAGGTCATGCTGTCTTATCGTCAGCTGCAGTTTTCTTTTTTGCATCGCCCGCAGAAGGATCTTCAGCCGCTTTCTTTGCTCTGGCATTCTTAAAGGCGGACTTGGCAGATCTGTTTGAGGGTTTGGGGTTCTTTGAAGACTTGGGCGCGTTCTTCGAAGGCTCAGCCTTATTCGGGGCACGATCAGAAGACTCCTGTTTCTCGTCTTTTATCTCGATTTCCTCAGGCTTGCCGTCATCCTTCTGCTCTGCCGGTAGATCCTTTACTGTATCTGCATCTGAAGCATCTGACGGCTTATCGTCTTTTGATGGTGCGGCTTTTGCCTTCTTGGGCTTAGGAGCCGCAACACCTTCCGTTACTCCGAATGAAACAAGCTGTGAAGGATCTGTTATGTCCTGCTTCGGGCTGCTCTCGGATTCAAAATAATAGAACTTACGCTTAAGACCATAAACCGGATCAGAACAGAACTTAACGATATCGAACTTACCCGTCGGCTCATTCTTGAGCTTAAGTTCATAATATCTGTCACGGCCATGAGTCTTTGCCATATACATAGCCATATCCGCCAGATCGATGTGATCCTGAAGTGTCAGTTCGTAATCAGGTCCCTCAACGAAAGGATAATTAAGGAAACCGACGGAACAAGTGATGTTCCTGATCGTGCCGTCCATCGGAGACTTGGCATATACCTGTTCTCTGAAAGTACGATTGATCCTCTTTGCAACCTCAGAGAAACTGTAGGGATATCTGGCAGCACAGAATACAAGGAACTCTTCGCCGCCGTTACGGATTACGATACCTTTATTACCGACACATTCTCTCAGGACCTTACCGACTTTGATAAGGACTTCATCACCGGTAGCGTGACCGAAGTCATCATTGATCCTCTTGAAGTGATCGATATCGATCATCATTATGCTGTAGATCTCGGAATTATAGGTCATCGGACCGTTCTTACTGATATTGGACAGTCTCTGAGTATTCATTACACCTACGAACTTACGATACAGATAGGTCTTGTTAAAGCATCCGGTAAGTTCGTCGATATATTTCTCAGATGTGGATGCATCGATATAATCGAGTACCTGATCCTCCCATGTCTTTTTGCTGTTAGGATCCTTAAACGGTCTGGAGAGTCGGCCTTCGTAGAGGTAATCGGACATCTCTGCTCTGGACATATACTGCATGCGCCGCTTGAAATCATGAACAGGCGCACTGATTATCTTCGTATAAAGCGAATAGATAGTTGTAGTAAGAAGAAGCGAACAGATTATCGTATGAAGAACAAAGTACCAGAAAAGGAATGCCTGAGCTCTGGACATCTGAGTGGGTGCAAGCGTGATCCTGTATTCAAGAACGAGCGAAACAGTAACAAAACCGATGATATCAAAGACAAAAGTGGTAACGAAACATATGAATCCGATAAAAAGCAATGTATCGGAATCCTTGTCCCAGGCATTTATAGCGAAGATCCGCTTTATCCTCTCGTTCAATCCACCCTTTTGCATCATAATTCTCCATTAGAAAATCAAAATAAATTATAACATTATATAAGCGAAGTAAAAAGTCTATTTTATTATTTATGACGACTATATTTTCGATATAAAAATCAAAAACGTAAAATTGACGCTTTGTGCCGGTGAGCGTAAAATAAACAGACAATATAAAGAGGTGAACAAAATGGATGATAATATCAATCTGATCGAAGAAGCATATATAGCCGCCCCTCTCGGATTTAAGGCTAATGGTGTCAGTGCCGGAATGAAGTGCAGTGATCCTGCCAATATCAATTCCGATACTCCTGCGAATAATTACCTTGACGTTGCTCTGGTAGCATCAGATATCCCCTGTAATGCTGCCGGCGTATACACATCCAATCTTGTAAAGGGTCATTCCCTTGTACGTTCCATAGATAAGATCAACAAAGGCGACAAGATCCGCGGTATTATCGTTAACAGCAAGAACGCCAATGCGGCAGTCGGCAAGATCGGTGTTGAAGATGCCGACAGAGTAGCTTCAGCAGTCGCATCCGAACTCGGCTGCAGTTCAGATGAGATACTGACGGCATCGACAGGTGTTATCGGAACACGTCTTCCCTACGATAAGATCATTTCAGTCGTACCTGAGCTTACAAAGGGACTCAGCGATACACCCGAGACATCTCACAAAGCCGAGATGGCAATGATGACGACTGATACGATCCCTAAGGAAGTCAGCGCTATCCTGACACTGAGCGATGGTAAGAAGGTTACTCTGTCCGGTATGGCCAAAGGGTCTGGAATGATCCATCCTAATCTGGCAACCATGATCGGTATCTTTACAACGGATGCTGATATCTCATCCGGTCTTCTTGACAAGATGCTTCACAAAGCTGTTGCTCACACTTTCAACCGTGTAAGTGTTGACGGCGACACATCCGTATGCGATATGGTCGTTATCCTTGCCAACGGAGCCTCAGGTGCCGTCATCGAAGAAGGCACGGAAGATGCCGAACTTATCAGTGAGGCTTTGGAGAGTCTGTCACTTGATATCGCCAGGATGCTCGCAGCTGACGGCGAGGGTGCAACCAAATTCGTCGAGATCGAGGTCAGGGGTGCCGCATCTGCCGAAGATGCCAAGCTGATCGTAACATCAGTTGCAAGATCACCCCTCTGTAAGACAGCTTTCTTCGGTATGGACGCCAATTGCGGAAGGATCCTCACGGCGGCAGGCTATTCGGGAGCTAAGTTCGATCCCGAGAAGATCGATATCGAGCTCAGCGGGCTTCCCGTGTACAAGGACGGTTGTGCTCTTATCTTCGATGAGGATGAAGCGCTCGCAAGGCTTAAGGAGCATGATATCAACGTCCTTATCACCCTGCACGAAGGCGACTTCTCAGACAGGATGTTCACATGCGACTTCTCGTACGATTACGTTAAGATCAACGGAAGTTACAGAACGTAATGTAAGATTATCCAAAGGATCGGGGCTGTTCAGGATTGAACAGCCCCTCTTTTTACTTCTTAGCTCTGTCCGACTTAATGATCGTCATCGATGCAGTCTCGATCGGAATGGTGGTGATCACGAAATTATTCTTCTTATAATCGATCACGACTTCGGCAACATTATTGAGGTCACCTGCCAGGAACATATCAGCGAGCTTATCCTCGATATTGCTCCTGATCTTCTTACGTAGAGGTCTTGCACCGTACTTCGGGTCGTAACCGATCTCAGCGAGCCTGTCTCCCGCGCTCTTTGTGATCTTGCCCTTAATATGCTTCTCCGCAAGGGAATCAAAGACTTCCTTCATCATGATATCGACGATCTTACGCAGTTCTTCCTTCGTGAGTTCCTTGAAAATGATCGTCTCGTCAACACGGTTAAGGAATTCAGGGCGGAATGTCTCCTTCAGAGCCGTATCCACACGGGACTCGAGTGCCTCCTGCGTCCCGCTGAAGAAACCGATCGTCGGCGCCTTGGATGTATTGCCGGCATTAGATGTCATGATAACGATCGTATTCTCGAAGTTGACATGGATACCGTGGCTGTCGGTAAGTCTGCCTTCATCAAGTATCTGAAGCAAGAGATTGAACACATCAGGATGCGCCTTCTCTATCTCATCGAAAAGAATGACAGAATACGGCTTACGCCTTACCTGCTCGGTAAGTTGGCCCGAATCCTCATGTCCGACATATCCCGGAGGCGATCCGATAAGCTTACTTACCGAATGAAGTTCCATATACTCGGACATATCGATCCTGATAAGTGCATCTTCCGTATCGAACATGATCTCCGTCAACGCCTTAACAAGCTCGGTCTTACCGACACCGGTGGGACCGACAAAGATAAACGATGCGGGCTTATGTTTCTTACTGAAGCCTGACCTGTTACGTCTTACGGCAGCGGCGACGGCTTTAACAGCCTCATCCTGGCCGATGACACGTTCATGAAGTCTCTCCTCGAGATTCAGGAGCTTCTCTGTTTCTGTTTCTGATATCGACTTAAGAGGGATACCTGTCCACATCTCGACAACACGTGCGATATCCTCAACAGTGATGGGATCAGGTGTGATCTCAGACTGAAGAGCATCGAACTCCTTCTTGAGCTTATCAGCCTTTACGCGGAGTTCGGCTACCTTCTCATAGTTCTTCTCTTTCTCTTCGTCGTTATACTCCTGCATCTTCTCGACCATATCGGAGTATTCCTTATTAGCAGCATCAAGTTTCTCACGGGTCTCGGCGAGCTTGACCAGCTTAACGTTGGCAAGATTTGCACGTGAACCGGCCTCATCGATCAGGTCGATCGCCTTATCAGGAAGATATCTGTCAGTGATATAACGCTTAGAAGCCTTTACGGCGAATTCAATGACTTCATCTGAATATGAGACATTATGATGCTTCTCGTAATAGTCCTTGATTCCCTTAAGGATCTCAATGGCGTCTTCAACTGAAGGCTCATCAAGCATAACCTTCTGAAACCTTCTCTCAAGGGCTGAATCCTTCTCGATCTTCTTATACTCACCCGTTGTCGTAGAACCGATTATCCTGAGCTCTCCTCTGGCAAGAGCGGGCTTAAGGATATTGGCAGCATTGGTCGAACCTTCTGAATCGCCTGCTCCGATGATAGTATGAAGCTCATCGATAACAAGAATGACATTCTCTTCTTTGATAGCTTCATTGATAACGCCCTTGATCCTGCTCTCGAACTGGCCTCTGAACTGGGTACCTGCTACCATCGCAGGCAGATCGAGCTGCCAGACCTGCATATTACGGAGCTTCTCGGGGACCTCACCTTCTACGATCTTATTGGCAAGTCCCTGTGCTACTGCGGTCTTACCGACACCGGGCTCACCTATAAGGACAGGGTTATTCTTTGTTCTTCTGTTAAGGATCTGAACAACTCGATCGATCTCACGGTCTCTTCCGAGGATCCTGTCGATCTTTCCTTCCTGTGCTCTCTTGGTAAGATTAGTACCGAATTCATTAAGATACTTGAGCCTGCGCTTAGCGGATCTCTCACCCTTCTTTTCTTTTCCATCAGCCTCACGGCCGCCCGGACCACGGAATGAATCCATAAAGCGACGGATGGGAGAAGAATTATCATCTCCTGCCTCGGATCCGGGACGCACGCCGAACGAATCCTCGGGATCAATGCCTTCGATATCGGCAACACCCATAGGCGAACCGTCTTCACCGAACTCATAGATATCATCATCTTCTGTATAGACATCGTCAAAATCATTATTAACGATCGACCTGAGGAAATCCTCGGGATTAGCGGAATTACCGCCGCCGCTGAGCATATCTTCAACACGGTCACTCATCTCTTCGATATTCTGATCATTGATCCCTGCAGCAGAGAACATATCGGATATACCGGCGATTCCCGACTCATAGGCACACTTAATGCAATAACCTTCATCGACACGCTTACCGTTATCGTAACGGCTGGTAAAGACTATAGCCTGTCTCTTCTTACATACTGAACATATTGGCATATTTTATACTCCATTCTCTTTAACACGTCGCCTCGTACGAGGTCCCGTGATCATGTCGAGAGCTTCTTTCTCAAGTCTCTCACTATCGATAAATGCAGAGATATCTGCATATTGTCCCTTTTCCTTTGCTCTTTTAAGGATCGGCTTCAGGAATTGCCCCGTAAATGATCCTTCTACTTCGGCCACTTCCTCCGGAGTTCCGCATGCGACGACTTCTCCGCCGCGATCTCCGCTGTCAGGGCCGAGATCGATTATATAATCTGCGATCTTAATGACGTCGAGATTGTGCTCGATCACGACTACAGTATTATTATTTTCTGTAAGACGTTCCAAAATGTCAACAAGCTTGTGTACATCTGCGGCGTGAAGACCCGTTGTAGGTTCATCAAGCACATACATAGTCTTACCGGTCGCCCGTTTTGACAATTCTGCTGACAGCTTGATCCTCTGAGCTTCACCGCCTGACAGCTGGGTTGAAGGCTGTCCGAGTGTTATATATCCGAGTCCTACATCCTTCAACGTCTGAAGCTTACGATGAATATTGGGAACTGATTCAAAGAAGTCACATGCTTCATCAACAGACATCTCCAGTACATCTGCGATATTCTTTCCCTTGTATCTGACTTCAAGCGTCTCACGGTTATAGCGTCTGCCTTTACAAACGTCACATTTTACGAATACATCAGGCAGGAAGTGCATCTCTATCTTATTGACACCGTCACCGCTGCAGGCTTCACATCTTCCGCCCTTGACGTTAAAGCTGAATCTTCCGTTCTTATATCCTCTCTGCTTAGCATCGGGAGTGTTGGCATAGAGTGCTCTTATCATATCGAAAACCCCGATATATGTCGCAGGATTACTCCTCGGAGTCCTTCCGATAGGTGACTGGTCGATAACGATCAATTTATCAAGATTACTGTAGCCTTTGATATCACTGCACTTTACCTTACTCTTACGTGCCCCGTTAAGCTCATGAGACAACACAGGAACGATAGTCGAATTGACTAGCGATGACTTACCGGATCCCGAGACACCCGTTATACAGGTCAAAACACCTAGAGGAATGTCCACATCCATATTCTTGAGATTATTGACACTCGCACCTCTGACAGACAGGAATTGCCTGCCGACCTTACGTCTGTTCCTCGGAACGGGTATAAACTTCCTTCCGCTTAAATAATCACCGGTAAGTGATCCGTCCGTTGCCTCGATCTCCGCAGCCATACCATGTGCAACGATCTGTCCGCCGTTGATACCGGCTCCGGGGCCGACATCGATTATATAATCAGCGGCTCTCATCGTATCCTCATCGTGTTCGACAACAAGAACGGAGTTCCCGAGATCCCTCAGCTTACGGAGTGTAGCAAGGAGCTTGTCATTATCTCTCTGGTGAAGTCCTATGGATGGCTCATCCAATATATACAACACTCCCTGAAGACCGGACCCGATCTGTGTAGCCAGCCTTATACGCTGTGCTTCACCGCCTGACAAAGTAGCTGCAGGCCTGCTTAGCGTCATATACTCCAATCCGACATCACTTAAGAACTCGAGTCTGGCCTTGATCTCATGAATAATGGGATCGGCGATCTGCGCGTTACGCTTCGAGAAAGTGAGCTTACTGATGAACTTGATGCAATCCTTAACGGACTTATCAGTCAGCTGACTAATGTTAGTCTTATTAAGGAGGATCGACAATGATTCCTTCTTGAGTCTGGCTCCGCCGCACATCGGGCAGACATCAATACTCATATATCGCTCATAGCTGGCCTTAGCCTCTTCAGACATTGATTCTCTATAACGTCTCATTACGCTCGGGACTACACCTTCCCAGGCTGCATAATAGTCGCCCTTACGGTCGTAGACACTGTTGGATGTGTCCACCTTCATCTTCTCCCCGTCATTTCCATAGAGGATAATGTCTTTTATCTTCTTCGGAAGCTTGTTATACGGAGTGTCCAAGGAGAAACCGTAACGATCGGAAAGAGCAATTATAAAGCCCCTTCCCCAGCTCTTCGGGTCATCGAAGTTCCATCCTGCTGTCCTTATCGCGCCTTCGTTGATCGACAGCTCGGGATCTGTGATACACAATTCGGGATCCACATTGATAAGTGTTCCGATACCGGAGCATTCGGGACAGGCACCATATGGATTATTGAACGAAAAGCTTCTCGGTGATACTTCACCATAGGATATCCCGCAGTCGGGGCAAGACAATCTCTGCGAGAACATCTCCTCAGCGGAATCAAACTCTCTGACACCGTCATTATCTTCTCTTACTGTCTGAACCTCAACCGTAACCAGTCCGTCAGCAAGCTTAAGCGCCGTCTCACAGGAATCCGTCATGCGGCCTGTGTTGCCGTCTCTGACAACAACTCTGTCGATGATCACATCTATCTCGTGCTTCTTGTTCTTATCAAGCTTGATCTCTTCATTAAGCTCATATATAGAATCGTCGATACGAACTCTTACATAACCCGATTTCCTGTAATCCTCGAGCTGTCTTGCAAATTCACCCTTCTTGCCTCTGACGACAGGCGCCATGATGATCAGTCTGGTTCCTTCGGGATAAGCTCTGAGCTTGTCAACTATCTGGTCTATAGTCTGAGATTTGATCGGCTTGCCGCATTTCCAGCATACAGGCTGTCCGACTCTGGCGTACAGAAGTCTCAGATAATCATATATCTCAGTAACTGTCCCTACTGTAGATCTGGGATTACGGCTTGTCGTCTTCTGATCTATGGATATTGCCGGTGAGAGGCCGTCAATACTGTCAACATCCGGCTTCTCCATCTGCCCTAAGAACATTCTTGCATAGGAAGAAAGGGATTCCACATAACGGCGTTGCCCCTCTGCATAGATAGTATCAAATGCGAGCGAGCTCTTGCCGGATCCCGACAGACCCGTAAGCACTACGAGCTTATCGCGCGGGATGTCGACATCTATATTCTTGAGGTTATGTTCACGGGCACCGCGTACCCTTATATACTTATATTCTTCCATCTGCTCCTCATTAAGCGAAATTATGTTCTTTTATTATTCCACATAGTTTAACACATTGTAAGTGAAAAGTGGTGTATTTAATAAAGACAACCTGTCAAAATCGCTCTTGCCAAAAAAAATACGCTATGGTAGTATATTCAAGCGTTGACCGTGGCCCCATGGTCAAGCGGTTAAGACGGCGCCCTCTCAAGGCGCAATCACGAGTTCGATTCTCGTTGGGGTCACCACTTAAAAGGACTATCCCGTTTGGGATAGTCCTTTTGTTTTGTAAGTAATTGAGCGAGCTTTTTATACTTCCCCGGAATACACATCAAAGATGATGCCTTACGGACACCGTGAACTTTTGTCTCATTATCTTATTATGCCGTAGTTACTGCAGATCGTGCCGAATTCGACCGAATCCGCAAAGCCGTAGAAGACTTCAAGTCTGGAAACTCCGCTATTGAGTTTATTCATCCAGTAATCGAATCCTTGAGGATCATATTCCCTGTCCATAAAAGTGCGGTACAGTCTCTTGATATATTCGGCATTATCCAGTCCGTAACCGGTAAACTCATTACTGAAGAAGAAGCCATACGCTGCTTCGGTACCGGTAATCTTGTGGTTAGCAAGTCTCCCGGACCAGTCCTCAAGCCCGTTAGGGTCAAAGTCACGTCCGAGACAGGTAGTGTAAAGCCTCATTGCAAAGGCGATGATCTTATCATTTGGTCTTACTGTAATTGTCGGTGAAGCTGTGCCGCCGGATTCAATACCGAAAGTCAGGCAAAGATTCGCCCATTCAATGGAATTGATAAAGCCTGTTATAACTTCCTCCCTGCTCATTCCGGAATCCATCAGTGCCAGCCAGTTGTTCTTTCCGTACTGATCAGCCTCCCTGTCAAAGAATGTCCGGTAGAGGATATCGAGAAATACGGAGTTTGAATTGCCGTTATTGATGAATTCGTCACTGTAAAGGAATCCCCTTGCACATTCGGCAGCAGATAATCCCTGTGATATACGTGATACCCAATCGGACTTGCCATATGGATCAGATTCACGTCCGAGTGCCACCGTATACAACCTCTCAACAAAGTCTGCCGTCCCGCCAGGATTCATATCCACAGCATCCGTCAGATCGATGGGGTCAGATGGAACCGAAGCATTTCCATAGTAATCGGACAGCGATATACCGTTACTTCCGAGCGGAACCTGATGATCAAGACTTATGTATCTTCCCTGATCATCCTGCCATAGTGCAGGTTCGACAAAGCTGTATTTCTCGTTATCCCATGTAGTAAAATCACCCAGAACCAGTCCTCCGGTATCTCCGGAATTGGCATTAAAACACCAGAATGTGTGATTCAGATGATTCTCGATGATAAGCTGACGCAGATATGTCATCCAGGTCAGATTGTCACCTTCCATGAATCCGCCCCACTCGCCGATAAGTATAGGAGCGATCTTCTGATCGTCTATATAGAGCCAGTTATCGTACCAACAGTCCCGCTTAAGAGAATCATATGTAAAACCGTCATAGAACCAGGGTTGACGATAGACAGCAGGGCCATAATCATGAGGTGAATATACGACCTGACTGTCGGCACTGCCGTTTAAGAGTCTTACCGGATACTTGGCAACACCGCGCAGATTACCTCCCCACCAGGTATTGAAGTAATCGCCGTCATTATTTGACACGTAATTATTGGAATCAATATTGGTAGGATATATCTGAACACCCTCTACAACTATAAGTGCATGAGGATTATTGCCCAGGATAGTATTCCCCGCGCGTTCTGCCATATATCTCCAGTTATTGCTGTCAGCGGAACCGTTCCATATCGCATGTGACTCGGAAGCAGCCCCGTGAGGCTCATTCTTAAGGTCATAGGCAACTATCGTATCATTGGAAGCATATCTTGCCGATACCCAGTTAAGCGCCTGCAGATACTGATCAGCACTTATCTTGTCCGTATACCACAACGGAGCATTATGTCCCATGGCATCAGTCTCGGCACTGTGTATGTCGAGCATGACCTTAAGGCCGCATGAGGAACAGGTTGCCAATGCATGATCGAAGATCTGAAGAGAGTTGAGGCCTTCAAGCTCGGGATTAAGATAATGGTTGTAATTGGCGACCGGATACTGACCCGATGCCCACTGAAGCAAGAGTTCGGCAGATATCGGCACGCGCAGGAGATTGAACCCGTGGTCTGCTATGGATCGGAGTGTCGAATCCATATTGCAGCTCCATACACCGTCGAAAATATTAGTCCCGGTATTATAACCGAACCAGTTGACACCGGTCAGCCAGACTTCATTTCCGTTCATATCGAGGATCTTATCACCGTCTGTTGTAAGCCAGTCATCACCGGATACCGCGGCCGCAGCACGATCGATCTGGTCAGCAGAGACTTCACCGTCAGGATCCCGACCAACACACGGCATCACCATCCCGCCGATTATCAGTAAAGAGATGACTAATGAGACTATTCTATGCTTCATATGATCACTCCCGCTCTATGATCAATCGTATCTCTCGTCAATGACACGCTTTGTCTTTTTCTCGCTTCTGGGAAGAAGTCCGAGTTCGACGACCTTAACGATAGGTGTAAATCCAATACGACTCTTGACCTTCTCAGCTATCTTAGCTGCAAGTGAATCAAAGTCTGATGAACCGCTCTTTGCCTCGACATAGAGTCGCATCGTATCGCGGCCGTCAAGATGAGAGATCCTGATCTGGTATTCACTTGATACCTCATCGAAGTCCTTGATAACTTCCTCTATCTGGCTCGGGAATACATTAACGCCCTTGATCTTCATCATATCGTCAGTTCTTCCGCTTATTACATCGATCCTCGGGAATCCGCATCCGCACGGACACTCACCCGGTATTATCCTGGACAGGTCATGCGTACGGTATCTTATAAGAGGCGCGCCTTCCTTAACAAGTGTCGTGATAACGATCTCGCCCCACTGTCCGTCTTCGACAGGTTTACCTGTCTCAGGGTCAATGATCTCAAGATAGATATAATCGTCCCAATAGTGAATACCCGTATCATACTGACAGTTAATACCGATACCGGGGCCGTATATCTCTGTAAGGCCATAGATGTCATAGAGCTCGATCCCAAGTTCGTTCTTGATACGTTCACGCATCTTCTCGCCCCAGCGTTCTGAGCCTATTACACCCTTCTTGAGCTTGATCTGATCCTTTATACCGCGCTTCTGGATCTCCTCGGCAAGAAGGAGTGCATATGAAGATGTGGCACAGATTACGGTAGACTCCATATCAACCATCATCTTAAGCTGTTTCTCCGTATTACCGGGTCCCATGGGAATTACCATGGCACCGAGCTTCTCTGCACCATTCTGGAAACCGATCCCCGCAGTCCACAAGCCGTAGCCGGGAGTTATCTGGATCCTGTCTTTATTTGTTATTCCGGCGAATTCATAGCAACGTTTGAATTGGATCGCCCAATCATCTACATCCTTTGCTGTATAAGGGATGATTACCGGAAGACCTGTGGTTCCGGAGGATGAATGGATCCTGACTATCTCTTCTTCTGGAGCAGTCATAAGTCCGAGAGGATAAGCATCTCTAAGATCATTCTTCTCAGAGAAAGGGAGTTTCTCAAAGTCATCTGCCGAATCCACTCTCGTGATCCCGGCTTCTGCAAGCTTCTTGCCATAGAAGCTTCCTGCTGTGATAAGAGCATTTATCCTGCTGTTAACCTGTTCAAGCTGTTTGTTCGAAATACGCATACAATATCCCCTTTTAACGTAAACTGTCTATGATTATAGAACAAACATGAGTTTTTGGGTATAAGTATTACGCGTAAGTAATTATCAGACTTTTACGTATTCAAGGGCTTTGAGATTTATATCAACGAACTGAGGCTTCACTCTGTCCTTCATGGCATTAACGATATCGGTGTGAGAGATATCGCCGAGAAGCCCGGCTCTCGATGCAGCACCAAGGAGCAACATGTTCATAGCCTTAGGATTGCCGATCTCCCGGATCGCAGAATCAGTATCAACGACAACGAGCTTACCGATATTGTCGAGAGAGGCAAGATAATCGATCATCTCTCTTCCGTTATAATCTGACCCCTTAAGTGCAGCCGTAACAGGCATTACGGGTCTGTCAGAAGTAATAACGGCACCCTTATCCTTAAGATATGGAAGCATCCTTACAGCCTCAGCAGGTTCGAAAGCGATTATAAGATCAGCCTCGCCTTCAGCTATCAGCGGAGACATGGCATCAGCTCCGATCCTGATATGACTGAACACACTGCCGCCACGCTGAGCCATACCGATCGTCTCTGCGCTCTTTACATCAACACCCTTCTTCATGGCAGCAGAAGAGATGAGCTTAGATGCAAGTACGGTTCCCTGTCCGCCGACTCCGCACAGAACGATATTATGGCTCATATCAGAGATCCTCCTTTGATATAGCGCCGACCGGGCATATCTGACTGCACAGGCTGCAACCGGTACAAAGTGTATCATCGATAGCAACTCTCCCGTCTTTGACGATAAGTCCGGGGCAGCCGATCTCTCTGATACACATCCTGCAGTCGATACAGCTGTCATTATCGACATGAAGCGCCTTCTCGGGCTTAACGAGCACAGCACAAGGCTGTTTGAAGATGATCGCCTTTACGCCCTTCTTCCCTGCGGCTTCCTTAACGGCTTCAACAGCCTCATCGAGTTCCAGCGGATCGACCGTAACGACATGTTCCACACCGCAGCCTCGAAGGACCGCTTCGATACTGACTTTCGATACGACTTCGCCCATCATTGTCTTACCGGTACCGGGATGCGGTTGATGGCCTGTCATTGCAGTTGTGGAGTTATCCAGAACAACAAGCGTCATATCCGCCTGATTATAGACAGCGTTGACAACACCGGTTATCGCTGAAGCGAAGAAAGTTGAGTCACCTACAAAAGCGAAACACTTTGTATCAGGATCAAGATGTCCTACTCCCTGAGCGATATTAACACCTGCGCCCATGCAAAGGCATGTATCTACCATATCAAGAGGCATGGCATTCCCGAGCGTATAGCATCCGATATCGCCGCAAAATATGGTCTTCTGTCCCTTCATTGCCTTTTTAACTGCATAGAAAGATGCTCTGTGAGGGCATCCGGCACATAACACCGGAGGTCTTACCGGAAGATCAGGCTTATTAACATCCGTGTCCGATGCAGGATCCTCTTCTGCCGGAAGGATATCACTCCCGAAGTCATTATACTTTTCGATAAATGTATCGATGCATTTCTTAACATAATCTCTGCTGTTCTCACCTGCAGGCTTTACGGCACCGCTCAACTTACCGTGAATGATCGTCGGCAGACCGTACTTACCGCAGACATATGTGAGTTCCTTTTCGATAACAGGATCCAGTTCCTCGATGCACAAGACTTCATCAAGCCCCTCAAGGAATTTGACGGCAGCCTTTTCCGGGAACGGGAAAGGTGTGGCAACCTTGAACATGGCGGGTTTATCATCATATGTCTTCACTGCCTCGCGGGTATGCTGCCAACAGATACCGTGGGAAGCGATACCGATACGCGAATCATTCTTGATCATCTCGTTATACTTGAGATCCGAGAATTCCAAGGATATAGCCTGATTACGCTGTTCGATCTTGGCATGATTGATAAGCGACAACTTCGGAAAGATGACCCATCTGGAAGGATCCTTGACAAAGCCTTCAGGACTTATCTTTTTATAGTTCTCGGGCTCCTTGACCTCAACAGAAGCGTAAGCATGGCAGATCCTTGTAGTAGGTCTGAAGAAGACCGGGGTACCGTATTTCTCAGAATACTCGAAAGCATCCTGGATCATATTATATGCTTCCTGCGCCGATGTAGGGTCAAAGCAGGGAAGCTTCGAGAACGAGGCAAAGCTTCTTGTATCCTGTTCTGTCTGGGAAGAGATCGGCCCGGGATCATCGGCAACCATAACTACCATTCCACCCTTAACACCGACATATTCAAGGCTCATGAGGGGATCAGATGCGACATTCAGACCAACCTGTTTCATGGTGACCATGGTTCTGGCACCTGAATAAGAGGCACCGGCCGCAACTTCCATAGCAGCCTTCTCATTAACGGACCATTCAACGTAGATATCACCTGTCTTACGCTTTGCAACAGTCTCAAGAACCTCAGTGGAAGGCGTTCCGGGATAGCCGCACACCAGCGACACACCGGCCGCCAATGCACCCATGGCTATTGCCTCGTTTCCCATCAGATACTCTTTATGCATCTTGATCAGATATCGAGTATGCCGCCACGCTCGTCAATAGGCGTGTAAGGTCTTCTCTTGCTTACACACTTATAAGCAGGCCTCATGATCCTTCCGCCGGAGATAAGCTCCTCGATACGATGCGCACTCCAACCTGCAATTCTCGCGCAGGCAAACATAGGCGTGAAGAGCACCGGAGGAATACCGAGCATCGAATAAACAAGACCCGCATAATAGTCAACATTTGCACAGACGATCTTGTCTGACTTCTTTATCTCATGGAACACTTCAGGAGCAAGCTCCTCGACCTTAAGATAAAGATCGAAAAAGTCCTCCTTACCGCTTGCAACCGCCAACTCCTTGGCATAGTGCTTAAGGAGCTTCGTTCTCGGATCGGACAAAGTATAAACAGCATGTCCGATTCCGTAGATCAGTCCGCTCCTGTCAAAAGCTTCTTTACGCATTATCTTAGCCAGATAATCCTTAACCTGACCGTCATTGTTCCAATCCTTAACATTCTCGCCGAGTTCGGTCATCATGGCATATGCCTTATTACTTGCACCGCCGTGCTGAGGTCCCTTAAGAGATCCGACTGCAGCCGCAATAACAGAATACGTATCAGAACCCGAAGAAGATACTGCATGAGTTACGAACGATGAGTTATTACCGCCGCCGTGCTCAGCGTGAAGCGCCAAGGCAAGATCAAGCACCCGGGCTTCCAGCTCCGTGAACTCACCATCAGGTCTGATGAGGTGAAGGATATTCTGAGCGGTGTTATATTCGGGCTTAGGGTCATGAATGAAAAGGCTCTGGCCCTCTACGTAATGGCGTCTTGCCATATAACCGTAAGAGATAAGGACCGGGAACCTGGCGATAAGCTCGACACACTGACGGTAGACGTTCTTAAGATCAACAGAATCCGGATTCTCATCATATGAATAGAGAGCCAGAACACTTCTGGCAAGCTTATTCATAACATCAGGGCTAGGTGCCTTAAGGATCATATCCTCGGTAAAACCTGCCGGAAGAGGTCTTCTCGAAGACAGCAACTGATTAAAGTCGATAAGTTCCTGTTCTGTAGGCAGCTCACCTGTCATAAGGAGAAAAGCGATCTCCTCATAACCGAATCGCTTCTGGTAGAAACCGTTAACAAGATCAGTAACTTCATAACCTCTGTAAAAGAGCTTACCTTCAACGGGTACACGTTCTGCATCATCGACGATATAACTCATTACCTCACCGACCTCTGTAAGGCCGACAAGAACACCGGTACCGTCATTGTTACGGAGACCGCGCTTAACATTATATTTTGTATAAAGCTCAGGGTTGATCTTCGACTTGTGCGAAGCCGCCCTTGTCATGGATGCAAGTATAGCATCATTACTATGAGAGTCCGACATAACGAACACTGCTCCTCTCTTATCGACGCAGAAGCTTATTGCTTACACTGTGCCGATGTGCAGTAACATATTCTTTGCACACCACAAAATTGTATTAACTCAGTGTCCTTTTGTCAATTCATCATATTATATAAATAATAATAGTACTTAGCCCTGTTCGTTGATTATCGTACTACACCTGTCCTCGATAATGGGAATGATCTCATCAAGTGTCTTGGCACCTGCAAAATAGGCCTGCATCTCTTCGTAGAACACTACTTTAATATCAGGGTTAAGGTAAGAACAAGGGAGTGCCGAATCCATTATTCCGATATAAATGTCCGCAACACCTTCATCGATCCTGCCGGGGCCTTCGTCCCGATCGTCAACAGGCTCATAATTATCTGCTTCTTCGTTATTCCGGGCGATCTGAGATTCAATAGAATCACGTGCTACATCACGCAGGACGGAAGCTTCCGGGTTATAACCTTCAGACTGGATATCCTCTGACAGGAGCAGACTTACAAACTGCCATGCATCAGCAACATCAGGGCATGTCGCCGAGATCCCGACTGACGAGACGATCCTGAACCTGTGCCCGATTCCGTTAAGTGACGGAAGTCCCATCAGGGTGTCATAACCATGCGCAAGATCTCCCCAGTAGATCGAGTACGGATTAAAGAAAGCTACATCACACCAGATATCATCAATTGCTCCCGCTGTCTCCGGCAGATCAATACAGTATTCAGCCAAAGCACGGAATTCATCATTATCAAGTTGAGGTCTTCCCTTATCATCAGAGATCTCAGGATAGATATTCTCGAGCAGCGTCAGGAAGTATTCAAGTCTCGAGAACTCGGTTCCGATCGGATCAGCACCGTTACACGGACCGTGTACGAACTCGGAATACTCTTCGAATGTAGGTGCCACACTATCAAACCCGGTCTCATCCGAGCTATATACGACGCCATACGGCTGAGCCATCAACGGTATCTGGTATTCATTCCCATCGAAAACATTATCGAATACCCTCGACCTGTCCACCCCATTCTCGCCGTCAATATAAGAAGTAAGATCGACAAGGCAATTATCATTGTTAAGGATCGAATAGAAATAACCATTGAGTATGATGTCAGGTCCTTCTCCGGACATCAGATCAACCATCAACTGATTACCGAGATCAGCTTCAGCCCCGGCAAGAGCACTGGCGTATTCACTCGATAATGTGTCTTCCCAACTCTCGTTATCTTCGATAGAGGATCTGTCCAGATTGTACTTATCTTCCATAACGATATATGCATTCGGGTTGGTATCATTGAATATCCTTATGGCTTCCGCTGTCGGATAATTCAGATAATCTTCCATATCGACCATAGTGAGCCTTGTCTTGCCTGCATTGGGGTTAGTATCGGAAGGGGTAAGCTTGATTATGTTTATACTCATATCTCCGCGGGCATAAGAGACCATACCGTATAGTACGATCTTCTCATCATCAATGATCACGGGAAACATCTCAGCTGCTTCATATCTGTTTATATTGCACCTGTCAAGGTTAAAAACTTCGTTGAGTGTTTCGGTTGAAGGATCAAACTTACTGATGGTATAACCGTCAGATGTACACAGATTATCTCCGCACTGGATCAAGCGATCACCATCAAGCCCCTCGAACGGTCTTGTCTGCATCGTATCGGTATCAAGTATGATCGTCTCAGCCCCCGATTCCGAACTCCATCCTTTTACAAGATATTCATGATCAGAGATCCTGAAGAAGCCTTCAACATCTGACAATCCGGATGAGCTTAATGCATCGGTATAATCAACGGAAGATACGGAAAGGTCATCGGCAACAGTAACGGCTTTTATCCCGCTCATGTTTTCCATCCCGTAGGAAATATAATAGAGTTTAATCCCGTCATCATCACTCCCGACTGACAAAATGGTCGGGTACGGATCCAGATCCGCATTACTGATATCGATATCTTCCCAGTCCCCGAAGGATCCGGACTCTTCATCAAACCGGCTAATATAGAGACCTCCTTGGAAGTTGCTGAATACAACGAGCTGACCGTCATCAACAACAAATCTCTTTGCCGACCCGTACGGGTCGATGCTCCCGTCAGGCTCAGGGATAGTATTCACATCGATACTGATAAGCAATTCACCATCAATACTATACTCTTCGATCTTATGGGTCTCCTCGGGATCCGCGCCGTAGTGAAACATCTCTTCGATAAGGATAACTTCGCCGTCAGTATACAGGAATCCGGCGGGACAACCGGAGCTATAACCAAATCCGTTGACGTTAGACATATCGACCAGTTTCACCTTCTCCGAATCATACCATTCAGCCAATTCGAAGTTGTCATCTTCTGCCTTCTTTCCGGAAGAACAGCCGGCAAACATGACTACTGATGACATAGTGCCGATTATGATAAGAGAAAACGCCTTAATAGGAAACCTGTGCCTGGGACTAAACATAGAGCATCCTCCGGAAAGTTATGATAATTCGATATTATCAAAGATCCTCTTAGGCAAATGGTATCAATTGTGGCGATTCTGCATTAAAACATATCCGATTATCGAAGCAGCAGAAGCCGCATTAAGAGATTCGGCTTTCCCGGGCATCGGGATCCGGATCTTGACATCGCACGCTTCAGACGTAGAGGCACTCAGGCCATTCCCTTCATTCCCGATAAAATAGGCTACCGGAAGCGTTATACTACCGGCATCGAGCATTTTGCCCTTAAGGTCTGCAGCCATACATGATACATTTTTTTCGCGAAGCATATCTATCACCTGTTCGCTCGACAATCCTCTGATCATAGGTATATGCCAGACCGAACCCATTGAGGACCTCAGGACTTTCTCATTGTAGGGATCGACACATCCGTTTGTAAGTATTACGGCATTGAGGTCAAAAGCATCAGCCATCCTGATTATCGTTCCCATGTTTCCCGGATCCTGAACATTCTCGAGCACGACATAGATGTCCTTACCATCTTCTCTTTCCGGGAGTTCTTTGACGCTCTCAGGTTCATCTACGATCATTGCTATCCCCTGAGGATTAACGGTAGAAGCTATCTTAGCGAAAAGCTCCTCAGTAGTGACCGTCACTTCAGTCCCTATATCGAACTCATCCTTCAACTTGCCAAACAGCTCATATCTGGCTTCAGTAACTATAGTCTTAATCGGCCTGATCCCCGACAGGAGCGCATCTTCACAAAGGCGGCTTCCCTCAATAAAGACAACACCCTCTTTTGATGCTTTTTTCCTGTCGTGCATCGAAGCGAAATACTTGATCTTAGGATTCTCACGACTCCTGATCACTTCATAACCGTTACTCAACCAGCTTCCCCCTATCTGAGGATCCCGTACTCGGCGCAGATCATAGCCCATTCGGCTGATCCGGCAAAGCCTTGGAATACATCTTCTCTCGTCTGTCCTGATGCCAACACATTCATCCAGTTATCATATCCGCCCTGATCATATTCGCGGCCCATAAATGTACGATAAAGTCTCTTAACGAATTCAGAATCGTCTATGCCTGAATTAAGGAACTCTTCCGAGAAAAAGAATCCGTGTGCGGCAGCTGACCCTGATATCTTCATATTAGCAAGTGATGTAGCCCAGTCATTAAGCCCGCCCGGGTCTGCATTCCTTCCGAGACAGGTTGTATATAGCCTCGTCGCGAAGTCGATTATATCCTGCGATGGCTCAACAACGATATTCGGAGCAGCCAGCGAACCGGATGCGATCCCGTATGTCAGACACAGATTCGCCCATTCCGTTGAATTGATAAAGCCGTCAATGACATCCTTTTTACCCCAACCGAGTTCCATAAGTGTGATCCAGTTAGACTTACCGCCTTCGTCTGCCTCTCTGTTAAAGAAAGTCCTGTACAGTACGTCGAGGAAATCGGAATTACTCATGTCCTTTCCGAGGAATTCCTGAGAGAACAGGAAGCCTCTGGCCAGATCCGCTCCGGTATACCCTTCTATTCTTACCCGGTTTATCCAATCCGCCTTCCCGTACGGATCGGAAGGGCGGCCAAGCGCAACAGAATAGAGCCTTTCGACGAAGCCGGCTACACCGCTCTCGACTGTAGGTACAGGCGTAACAACAGACGTCGGCTTAACCGTCGGGACTCGTGTCGGTCTGCTCGTTACAGTTGCCGCAGGCTTGGAAGTAGGTGTAACTGTCACCCTTCGCGTCGGATTTACTACAGGCTTACGCGTAGGAGTAGGCGTTAAGGTAGACGTAGGTGTGGCTGTGTCGTTAACCGTAGGCTTTTTGGTTACCGAAGGCGAGACAGAAACCGAAGGCGAGACTGAAACCGACGGCGAGACTGAAACCGACGGCGAGACTGAAACCGACGGCGAGACTGAAACCGACGGCGAGACTGATACAGAGGGAGAGACTGACACAGACGGAGAAACCGATACTGTCGGCTTCGGATGATCCGGATCGTAATCAGCATCAGAGATAACAAGGTCTGACGCCGGGTAGATCGCCTCAGTATCCGGCTCATAGAAATACGATACACCGCACGAGAAATGATACCCGGAAATCGTCTTCTGAGCACCGTCAGAAGACGATAATTGGGCGGTTGCAACAGAAGAATATCCCTTAAGGAAAAGCCGGTCGGGATAACCTGCTGTCCCGGAATCACAGTTTGTTATATCCACCAGATAATTCTTACCGTCATCCATATGGGCTATGTTCCACATGTGATTACCGTTGTCAAGGAATCCGGAAACACAGTAAACGCATATATCATCGCAGTCAAAATCCGTTCTGTCACACAGATACTGGAAAGCCTTTGAATAGCCCTCGCAGACAACCTTAGTATCAGGATCATCGTCAAATACCCAGACAAGCTGCCAGGGATTACCGTATGCGGCGCCGCCTCCCGAAGCCGAGTGATTATACGAGACCCGATTACAAATCTCCGTCTTATATGCTGTCAACTTATCAAGATCAGACTCCGAGCTATAACTGTTGATGATCGCATCTATATTTGTCTTTGCATCATCTAATGACTGCGAGAACAGATTATTTACAGTATAAGGGTCAGCGCTGTCTGCACGATACTCGGATGCAACAGCAAATCTAACAGTTATAGTTCCGGTTGCTACTACCTTGTTTCCGACAAGGCTGCATTTTTTAGGCCTCGAATAACCACACCCGGCAGTCTTATCAAACCAATATAGTTCATAAGGACATGCATAGAGAAGGACTCGGTTTATCTTCTTGTTATCAAACAGTTTATTCAATGCAGTCTCCTCAGCTTCCTCAGTAAGCTCCCCGCCGGAGATGAGTGTTGTAAGACCAAGTTCTTCAGCTGTAAACGAGGACTTCGGAAGATCGGCTATCGGAATCTTAATCACAGTGGAACTAACTGAACCGTCTGCTATCTCACGGACTTTGTCATACAATATCTCATAGATCGTAAGACTGTTCTGATCATCTCCGAACAGCTGCTTATAGGCATAAGATGAATTTGAAGGAACAGTGTTATCGTCCGCCAGGACACGTGCAATATACTCTTCAGCCAGATAGTCATTCTCATCGTAATCCTCATCTGAACTGTCAGTGCCGGTAATTACCGGCTCCTCATCTGCGAGGAGTTTTGAATTGTACCCGGCAGCAACGACTGAACCGGCGGAGGTAGAAATATAACCCATGAGAATAGATATAGTCAAAAGGATAGATGTAAGACAACGCCCTCTTCGCATACTGCCACCTCCCAGGATAGATCCTATACTGAGATTATACAGCATTTTCGAGGAGAATTGGCCTCTGAGAGCGCCGACATGTCAAATGCCACATTTCGCTGTGTGACATGTAGCTTGCAGTCTCAAATACATGTCAACTCAAAGAACACATCACATTGAATATACTTCGTCAGCCTCCGGGGGCGTCAGCTCGCGTATCGTACCGTCAGCATCAACTGTCTCATAGCCGCTCTCGATGAACTCGCCTATTACAGTTGCCCGGATGCCCTCCGCTTCGAGAGCCGCACACACACGGGATGCTTCGGGGGTCGCGATAAGCAGTGAACCCGAGGATATCAGCCGGTAAGGGTCGATATCCATAACACGGCAGATCCCGGCGGTCGCCTCTGTCATAGGAACTGACGCCTCATTGATACGAACACCGATTCCGGAGAAATGAGCCATCTCATAAGCGGCGCCGAACACACCGCCTTCTGTAACATCATGCATAAGGCTTACAGCGCCGGTCTTGAAGCCATACTGATTGATCTCACCGGATGAACACTCAAGAGCGCCTGCTATCGATCCTTCGGGAACTACCGATATCAGTTTGTCATAGCCGGCAGCTTCCTCAATCAATTCTGCGGATATCTTGCCTTTGAGCTTAGAGTAATGCTCCTTGGCTGCTATATACGAGCCTTCGATCCCGCAGGTCTTGGTCAGGATGAGCTTATCTCCCTCGCGGGCCTTTCCTATCGGAACCGGATGATCCTTTGTAACGATACCGAAGGCTGTTGTGATAACAACAAAAGTATTTACCGAATCGGATACTTCAGTATGACCGCCGACAATGTCGACTCCAAGAGCTGCTGACTCTGAAGAAGCCTGATCGACGATGGTGCGCAGATCCTCCTCAGATGCCGAAGTCGGAGCTATGATAACGAGCAATATACCGGAAGGTCTGACTCCGCAGGCAGCGATATCATTACAAGACACGTGAACAGCAAGAGTACCGGCCTGCATTCCTCCCGCAGTAATGGGATCGGAAGAAGTAACCATGAGGTTTTCTCCTACCCTGCACCATGCACAGTCTGCACCGATACCCGCACCGACCAAAGTGTTCGATGACAATGCAGGCAATTTGCTTAAGACGATGTCGTTAAGCTGCTCGTTTGTTAACTTGCCGGTCTTCATATCTCGATGATCTCCACATCAGCTACACCTGATTCGACCATAGCGGCGATATCGAGATCCTTCTCTGCGAACTCGATATCCTCGTGCTTCGGATGTGTCTTCGGATGCTTCGCAACAAATACCGTGCAGCAATCCTCATAAGGAAGGATCGATGTCTCAAATGCACCGATCTTACGTGACAATTCACAAGTTGCTTCTTTGTCCATACCTATAAGAGGACGCAGGATAGGCATCTTTACGACTTCATTGGTAATTCCGATCGCTTCGAGCGTCTGACTGGCGACCTGACCTAAGCTCTCACCCGTTATAAGGCACTTGGCTCCGCTCTTCTCTGCAAGCTTCTCTGCAATCTGCAGCATAACCCTTCTCATTGTGATCGTGAGCATATCCTGCGGACTGTTCTTATACATATCCAGTTGGATCTGCGTAAAGTTGACGACATATAGATTCATCCTTCCGGCGAACCTGGATACTATCTTAGCAAGATCAACGACTTTTTCCTTAGCCTGTTCGCTCGTGTACGGATATGAATGGAAATAAACGGCATCGAGCGTCATTCCGCGGCTTGCCATCATATAACCGGCCACCGGACTGTCGATCCCGCCTGACAGAAGGAGCATACCCTTACCTGCTGTTCCGACAGGCAGACCGCGATGTCCCATAACTTTACCCGCATAAACATAATTGAAATCTCTTACTTCAACATTAAGGATGAAGTCCGGCGACTTGACATTAACCGACAATCCGGGAACGCGCTCCAGAACATTGGCACCGACTTCTTCACAGATCATCGGCGAATTCAGAGGAAAACTCTTATCGCCGCGCTTAGCCTCTACCTTAAAGGTCTTATATTCAGGGTGAAGCTTAAGCAGGTGCTCCACATAATCGACAGCCTCATCATCGATCGCCTTGATGTCACCCGTAAACTTACGTGTCAGTGAAGCCGATACGATACCGAATACCTGAGTTACGGCTTCAAGGACTTCTCTCGCGGAATCCTCATCGGCGAAAAACTGATTTCCCTCATCCTTGGGCTCTATCCATATCCTGCTCTGACTCTGATAGATCGAGAGTTTCCCGAACTGCCTTAAACGATACTTAAGATTGCTCTTAAGTTGAATCTCGAATTTTCCTCTGTTAAGTCCCTTGAGCGTCACTTCGCCCATTCTGGCGAGTATTACATTAGTAGCCATATTACCTCTTCACAAGATAGAGATCATAGATCTCATCTACTCTCCCGATGAATTCCTTTGCTTCTTCCATCGTATTATCACGACAGAAACTGAGTCTTATGCTGTTGGCAGCGATCTTACGGTCCACACCTGTCTCCAACAATACATAGCTTACCTGCTTTGCCTTGGAAGAACAAGCCGATACTGTCGATACAAAGATATCATAGATCTCCAGACAATGAAGCATCGTCTCTGACTCAAAGCCGTCAAATGACACATTCAGCACAAACGGCAATGCGTCATCCGGAGATAGTATCTTTGCATCGCGTGAAGCGAGTTCTTCACGCAGATAAGCATTAACGGCTGAGATATTCACGTAAGCTTCATCTCTGCGGCTCTCGGCCTCTTCCATAGCCGTGACCATTGCCTCGGCAAGGATCAGACTCTGCGTACCCGATCTCATATTATTCTGCTGTCCGCCGCCCAATATCAACGGATCGACCTTTATGCCCTGCCGTATGTAGAGCATGCCGACTCCCTTGATCGAATGGATCTTATGTCCTGAGAATGTGGCCATATCGACACCCATATTCCGCAGCTTTATATCAAGCTTTCCGAGTGACTGAACGCAGTCGAGGAAGATCGCGGCATCACGCTTCTTCTCATTACGGATCTTTACTATGTCCTCCAGAGGAAGGAGCGCACCGGTCTCATTATTTACATGTGTAAAGCAAAGAAGGACTGTGTCGTCATCGATCATGTCTGACAGAGATCCGAGATCGGGCTTACCGTTTGACAGCATAGGAACATACTTAACGATAAATCCCTCGGATTCAAGCAACTTAAGGACCTCAAGCGTGGCCTTATGCTCGGTCTTCGTAGAGATTATCGTATTACCGATACGTTTATTCCTGTGTACAAAGCCTCTGATAGCAGTATTTGATCCTTCAGTTCCGCAGGAAGTAAAATAAAGCTCATTTTTATTGCAACCCAAGCAGGAAGCAGCTCTCTCAAGAGCCTTGTTATAAGCCTTGTCGGCATTTGTACCCAGCTTATGAAGAGACCCGGGGTTGCCGTAAAGCTCCCCCGAGCCGAGTTGATCATCTATTGCTTTTATGACCGCTTCACAGGGTCTTGTAGTAGCACTGTTATCAAAATAGATCATAAGAGATCAGACCTTAAGCTCTACTGCATTGACCTCGAGGTCGGACTTATGCGATTCGAGAACGGGATATACCGCCTCAGTAAGGAATGTTGTTACCTGCTCAGGGCAACGACCGATGTAGAGCGACGGATCAAGAAGCTCATTAAGCGAATCGTGATCAAGACCGAAGGCCGGATCACCTGCGATACGCTCGAGAAGATCATTCGGCTTGCCCTCGTTCTTAACAACAGAGCCTGCCTCCATGGAATAAACGCGGATCTTCTCGTGAAGTTCCTGTCTGTCTCCGCCCTTGTTGGTAGCTGCCATCATGATATTCTCAGTAGCCATAAAAGGCAGCTCGTTCATGATATGGGCGTGGATCATCTTCGGGTATACAACGAGGCCGGACATGATATTGGCATAGATTCCGAGGATGGCATCAACGGCAAGGAATGCCTCGGGAACACTGATCCTCTTGTTGGCGGAATCATCAAGTGTCCTCTCGAACCACTGCTCGGACGCAGTCATAGCCGTATTCATGCAGTCGGAGATAACATATCTGGACAGAGATGCGATCCTCTCGGATCTCATCGGATTACGCTTATAAGCCATAGCGGAAGAACCGATCTGAGTCTTCTCAAAGGGCTCTTCGATCTCCTTCAGGTGCTGAAGGAGCCTGATATCGTTACTGAACTTATGAGCGCTCTGTGCAATGGACGCCAAAGCATTCAGTACACGTGAATCGACCTTACGGGAATAAGTCTGACCGGATACATAATAGGAAGCTTCAAATCCCATCTTCTCACAGATCTTCTTATCGAGTTCAACGCACTTTGCGTGATCACCGTCGAAAAGCTTATAAAAACTTGCCTGTGTACCTGTCGTACCCTTGCAGCCGAGGAGCTTCAAGGAAGCCGTTACCTGCTCGATCTCTTCCAGGTCGAACATAAGATCCTGGAGCCAGAGTGTTGCTCTCTTACCTACTGTAACAAGCTGGGCAGGCTGGAAATGCGTGAAACCGAGTGTCGGCATAGACTTATACTCATCTGCAAACTTGGCAAGTCTGTCGATAACGACAACAAGCCTCTTACGGATAAGGTTCAGTGCCTCACGCATAAGGATTATGTCCGTATTATCGCCTACATAACATGATGTAGCGCCAAGATGAATGATACCCTTTGCATTGGGGCACTGCTCACCGTATGCATGTACATGAGCCATGACATCGTGACGGACGATCTTCTCTTCGCGTGCTGCCACATCATAGTTGATGTCTTCGGCATTGGCCTTAAGCTCATCTATCTGTTCCTGTGTGATGTTAAGACCTAATTCCATCTCGGACTCGGCAAGAGCGATCCACAGCTTACGCCATGTTCTGAACTTCTTGTCGGGCGAGAATATAAACTGCATCTCAGGGCTCGCATATCGGGAATTCAGCGGGCTCTCATAGGTATCTTTGGACATAGGATCAAGCCTCCAGTATTTTCTCTATCGCAGTTAGTTTAGCACATACTGCAAATACTTCGACAGCCTTATTTATGTCTTCTACCGTAGGGAAACTCGGTGAGAGTCTGATATTTGAATTATCGGGATCCTTCTTATAAGGATATGTAGCGCCCGCGGGAGTAAATGCTACGCCGAGCTCCTTACTCATAGATACTACCTTGTCGGCAGTTCCGGGATATACGAAGACACTGATGAAGTATCCGCCGTAAGGCTTGCGCCAGCTGGCGATACCCGTACCCGTGATCTCTCTGTCAAGGACTTCAAGAGTCTTCTCGAACTTAGGACGCAGGATATCGGCGTGCCTATTCATAAGAGCCTTAAGTGTTGCCATATCAGGGATATAGTTGATATGTGCGAGCTGGTTGATCTTGTTGGCACCGATCGTCTGAACTCCTATGATCTTTTTGGCAAAATCGAGGTTCTCCTTATTGGCACAGATAACGGAAAGACCGCTTCCTGCGAATGTGATCTTGGATGTGGAAGCGAACTCATATACACGGGAAGGATTGCCAGCCTTCTCACACAGAGAAAGGATATCGGGGATCGTAGCGTGGAGAGATTCGTCTTCGTAGAGGTGGTGAACTACATAGGCATTATCCCAGAAGATCCTGAAGTCCTTTGCTGCAGTCTTCATTGAAGCAAGTCTCTCACATACTTCCTGTGAATATACGATACCGTCAGGATTGCTGTAGCAGGGAATAGCCCACATGCCCTTAACGGAATCATCCTTAACGAGTTCCTCGACGATATCCATATCCGGACCGTCGTCCTTAAGCGGTACGCAGATCAATTCGAAGCCGAGCTTCTCCGTAACAGAGAAGTGTCTGTCATAACCCGGAACGGGACAGAGCCACTTCTTATTCTGAACCTGAGACCAGGGCTTATCGGAATCATGCTCACCGAATACAACGGCTCTCATAAGAGCGTCGAACATAAGGTTAAGGCTCGAACCGTTGCCGACAAGGACTTTATCCTTGTCAGTATCAAGTATCTGAGCGAAAAGCTCCCTAACCTCAGTGATACCGTTCGGTATACCGTAGTTTCTGCAATCTCCGTCAACGGACTTGAATCCTGTCTTATCAAGACCGTCGAACATCTTGGCATGCATATCGAGCTGAGCCGTAGACGGCTTACCTCTTGTCATATCGAGTGAGAGATTCATTGCACGGAATCCTTCGATCCTCTTTTCAAGTGTTTCCTTCTCGAGCATAAGCTCTTCTCTCGACATGTCCTTATAAGCTTTCATCACAGCCTCCAAAAAAATAGATTATGAAATTTGACATGGGCTAAAATTGCATTTTGCAATGGCCTCCACCCCTGAAAGCCAAAATCATTATATTGAACTTGCAATTTTTAATCAATGATTATTCACTCGAAAGGAACAATTTGTACATTTTGTATACTTCCGTCGTCATTAACGGTCACACACCCTGCCAAAAAGTGTATATTCTTCCCATAAAGTCTGTACTCACTTACCAAATAGGGAACGCATCTCTTCATCCTTCGGATCTTCTCCGGTGTTATGGCATCAAGCGCATCCGGCATAGCCGTACTCCTGCGCCTCGCCTTGACCTCGACGATATAAACATGACCGGCACGTTCAAAGACTGCATCAAGCTCTCCCCGTCTGTGCACATTATAATTCCTGACGATCAGATCAAAGCCGCGCTCTTGCAATCCTTTTATCACGGCATCTTCATATATTGTCCCTTCATGTCTCAGATTCCGGTCCATAAGATACTCTCCGTCATGTTTTTTTCGATTAATAGTATATCCTCTTTTACTGAGCCAAAACCTCACAATTCATAACAATGCTATAGTCATTTTATATAATCAAATATAAACTTTATTTGTTTGCATTTGATACACCGTCACATTAAAATTGAACGTATGAGCGATACACTTAAGAATCTTGCCATGCTGGCGCATAAGACCAATGATAACGAAGCATTATTTGCCGACGTTGAATTTGGCAACCTTGCCTCTTCCCTCGGAATCGTTAAGATAACTTCACGTCATTTTATGCGACACGCATCCGATGACATCGCGACTGTCCTCTATTCTGCTACAACGGAACCCGACGCGGCTTTTATTACAGATGACGTAAGATGCAAGCTCGGCACTGATAATGTTATCGTTCTTAAGTTCTATTTGACTCATGATCTTACGGATAGCAGCGACAAACCTCTCTACGATCTGTTCACGAGCATCATCTGTTCCAGGATCGAGAATGATTATTTCAAGGTTAATTATGAGCAGAGCATTAATTACGATCCGCTCACGGGGATCCCTAACCTGAATACTTTCTATGACAAACTCGGCTTGTTATTTGCCGAGAACAGACAGTCGGATTATTCGGCAGGCTTCCTTAATATCAAACAGTTCAGTAACTTTAACAGGCTGTTTGGATCACACACCAGCAACAATGTATTGAAGCATTATTCACTCAAGGTGAGCGAGTATTTCGATCCTGATAAGGACGAATTGTTTGCAAGGATCGGCGGAGACAATTTTGTATTTATAGCGTTTAACGACAGGCTCGACGAACTGAAGGCACTTCTGTCTTCAGTTGATCTTATGATCATGTCCGAAGAAGACACTCTCGCCTGCACGATCTCGGCAAGGATCGGTCTTTGCAGACTCGAACCTTCCCTTACTAACCCCTCTGATGTTATGACGGCAATAGCTTCCGCTCTTAAATACAGCAGGATCCCCGGGAACCCGGACATTGTTGTATATACACAGGATACGCAGGATCGTCTGCTTAAGAGGGACCACTTTATGAGCGAGATCAAGCGTGCAGTCGATGAACACAAATTCCTCGTATACTATCAGCCTATAATCAAAGTCGGAGATTCAGACAGTGTTGTAGGGGCCGAAGCTCTCTTGAGATGGAGGCGTCATGATATGATGCTCACCCCCGGCGATTTCATTCCGATCGCAGAAGAATACGGTTATATCTACAAGCTCGACCTCTATGTTCTTGAGACAGTATGTTCCAAGCTTCGCGAGTGGATCGACGAAGGCATCCGCGTTGTTCCGATCTCATGTAACTTCTCCAAGCACGACCTTTCCGAAGCAGGTCTTCCCTCTTCAATCGTATCCATTATCGACAAGTATGGGATCGACCACTCCCTCATCACGATCGAGTTTACGGAGGCGGGTTTCCACGAAGAGTATGAGAGTATCTACAATACCGCTAAGATCTTGAGAGACGAAGGTATCAAGGTCGCTATCGACAACTTCGGTACAGGTTATTCCTCACTGAGTCTCCTACGCGATCTCAACTTCGACTACCTGAAGATCGACTCTTCTGTCGGTAATTCCGGAAATGACAAGAGTGATATTATTTTCGCGAACATAGTCGATATGGCTTCTAAGCTCGGATATACCGTCATATGTGAAGGTCTCGAGAACAAAGAACGTATCAACCGTGCTATCGAGGCAGGTTGCAACACATTCCAGAGCGAATTCTACGCCAAGGCTTGTTCCGAGAGATTCTTCCTTAATATGATCAAGGGCAGAGCTTGATCATTAACCCGTTTTTGTACGCACGCCGGATACAGATCGATGTAGATCAGGCCTTTAATGAATTACCTTAAGAAATGATCTTCTGTGGATCGGACACATGCCGAGTTCACGGATGCCGGCATAATGAGCGGCGGTTCCGTATCCCTTATGTCCTGCAAAGCCGTAGCCCGGATAAACCGAATCATATTCAATCATGATACGGTCTCGAGTAACCTTGGCGAGGATCGACGCAGCCGCAATGGAATTCGAACGGGCATCCCCCTTTATGATAGGAACGACCTCAAGTCCGGTACCTTCGAGCTTAACGGCATCGATCAGGAGAATGTCGGGCTTTATATCTCCGCTGTTAAGCTCGGCGACACAATTACGCATGCAGAGCTTCGTCGCTTCGAGAATGTTGATATCATCTATGACATCCGCCTCTACCCGTTGGATCGAATATGCCAGAGCATGTGCCGTGATCTCATCAAACAGCAGATCGCGTTTCTTGGCACTTAGCTTCTTTGAATCATCAAGTCCCAAGATCGGATGATCGGGATCAAGGATACATGCTGCAGCTACTACAGGTCCCGCCAGAGGTCCCCTTCCGGCTTCATCGATACCTGCAGGATATGAGAAACCGAGTTCACGATACCTGTTCTCGAACTCGAGCATCTCCGTATACTTCATTTCCAGCTGTTCACGCGTCAATCTTGCCATTACTTCTGATCTCCCGGTTTATCAGGACTCTCGAGAGTGATGCGGCCGATACGTGCCTGACGAAGGTCATCCAGGAACATACGCGCGAACCGCTCTTCATCCACACGTCCGCCTGACATCAGGCATCCCATCCTCTTACCCATAGCAAGGAAACGATCATACTCATCCCAAATATATTCAGGATCACTCTCGTTGAGTGTAATACCGTATCTGTTCTCGAGCAGTCCAGGATAGAGCGAACCGATAAGCCTGATAGCTTCATAAGCGACTTCAACGGAATCGGTAACTTCATTCTTAACGGCACCTGTCGCCGTAAGGACCAACTGGGATCTCTTGGATGCGATTCGTGGCCACAAAACACCCGGCATGTCCATTAATTCAAGTTTGCCGTCCGTCTTGATCCACTTGGGAGCTCGGGTCACACCGGGCTTGTCCCCCGTAACAGCCGCCTTACGGCCGCAAAGTGAATTAATAAGAGTCGACTTACCGGTATTCGGAACACCTACGGTCATAACTCTGACAGGTCTTCCCTCACGTCCCTTGGCACGAGCTCTATCGAGGATATCCGAACAGATATCCATGGTCATTTTGTTCAGCTTATCAAGACCTTTCTTATGGTTGGCGTCGAGCGCGACTGCCGGGATCCCGTTCTCGGCGAAGCGCGCGATCCACTTATCGGTAACGACCGGATCTGCCAAGTCAGCCTTATTCAGGATAACGATCCTCTTCTTCTGTCCCAATATCTTATCGAGCTCCGGATTCCTGCTCGAAAAGGGTATCCTCGCATCACAGGTCTCATAAACTATATCCACGAGCTTAAGGTTCTCGGCAGTATCATTAAGCGCCTTGCGCATGTGTCCCGGGAACCAGTTGATGTTAAGATTACTGTCACTCATTTGTTTAACCTCAAGGATCGCCATTCAAACCCGTCACCGAGATCCCAGTCAGCCATGGCCATGAACAGCGGAATATTATATGCAACACAGTAAAGATGGTGCTCAACAGCACAATCGAGTGCGATTATCGCAGTTAGGCAAAGAAGATCAAACCTCTTGTTCCTGAAGCATCTTATCGCGGCAGTTACCATAAGCGTGAGATATGCCAGGAGCGGGATAACACCGAACGAGAAGAAGATCTTGATATAAGAGATATCCAGAGCAAAGTACTTATCTGAAGTGACCGGTGTCGTCGAACCTCCGTTACCGAGCTCATAGACCCACTGTCCCCAGCATGTTACCTTATAATCATTGAACGCCCTTCCGCCTAAGATATATCTGGCTCTCAGTGTATGGAAATGTTTGAATACCGTATCGATCGCCGGAGTAGTCGTATCCTTGTACATCAATGTAAAGATAAAACTCATAACAGCCAAAATGACCGGCATTCCGATCATTATGATACCGATGACCTCACCGGTCTTTTTATACATCTTGGCAGAAGAGATCTTATCCATGCGCGGAAGGACATATCTGAACCATATTGTCGACAGCAGGATCAAGATCATGCAGACAAAAGCAACCTTGCCGCGTATGAAGAACATATTTATAACATCAAGAAGGGCAATGACGAAGAGATCGAAGATGTTCATCTTAAGCCCTCTTATGATGCAATAACTGATAACAAGGAAAAGAATATGAGACATGAGGTCTGTGTTATAGCCAATTCCGAAGGAATGCTTATGTCCTTCATAGACAAGGTCATCTATGATACCTGCTCGGGTCCCCAGGAAACATATAATAAGCCATAGCGCACCGTTAATTACACCGACTGTCAGGATCTTCTTAAGCGACTGGCCCTTTGATGCGACGACAAGGAGCAGGAAAAGTGCTATCTCGCGGTTTGTGATATTGTTCTCGACCGACAGACCGAGCGCAGCGAAAATGATAAACAGAGGCAGTATCCTGTCTCTTATTCCTTCGTACTCACTGAACAGTTTGATAACACAAAGGCTTAGAGTAATACCGTATCCGAGGATAAGATACCATCTGAGATCTTCAAGATGTTCAGGTACCCATGACTTAAGAGAGTACATGGTAGTAAAGAAGAATGCAAAATTGAAGGCATAGAGATAACATGCAAAGAACAGTGCATTTATAGCTCTTTTTGCCGGATCAGCAGATGTGAATCTTAAAGATCTCGCATTACCCAATTTGCTTTACCTCGTAAAAATACTTCTTAGATTATACATCACAATATATCGATATATGACATTCGTATTCCGAGCACCCTGTAATCCGAAGACATTCCCAGATCTCTCGGAGTAGTGGCCCCGGGAAGCCTGATCTCGATAACATTCAGTCCGTCACTCACAGGAATATAGAGATCGCTCTGAGCGTAAAGTGTCCCCTCCTCGATCTCTCTGTCATTAACGACCAGCTGATAATCAAGAGATCCTCCCAGAACATTATTGATACGTAGATCTATCATATCACTGCCTTCGGTATTGACGGCAAATCTTAGTGTCGTGCCGCCCGACCACGTCCCGTCAGGCTCATAGTAAACATCCGTGAGGATACTGTGTCTGAAGTCAGTCATATCACTGTTCAGCATTATGCGGTCACCGGTCGTATAACTTGTAACCTCTCCAAGATACCTTAGCTGCCATGAAGTATCAAATGACATATTCGGTTCATGATTATTCTTGAGAACATCAGACTCAATATGTATGTAGTTGATATCCAGAGACTCCTCAACAATAAAAGTACAAGTCACGGCTCTGTCAGTGTTACCGTTATCAATATGTTTTACAGGTTTATCATTTGCAATGATATCGATATTTACGGGGAACTGAGGCACAAACGTAAATTCATATTCAACAGCGCAGCCGGCTCTTCCGGGAAGCGCTACATATACATCATCAGATGCCCAGGCATAACCGCCTACGCAGTTATAGATGCCCGCCCCCGGATTAACGTCAACATCACCGCCGACATAATCTATGCGGTCGAGTCTTTGATATAGTCTGTAACCGTTATCAGATATGTTGATATATTCATATTCAGGACTGTATTCCATTACATTAAGCTCATCATCATAGTTACTCTTATCGATGATATCGCCGTCGGGAGACACGATAAACCAGCTGTCAGATATAGAAGCATTCGATGACAGCAATATCTTGTGAACATTACCGTTCGTGTCACTGTAACCGACAGCTGTATCAGCGTCATACCTCTCCCCGCCCGTAGCTCTTGAATAGAATATTCCGGTCGGCGGATTATATTCCCAAGGTGCATTATTAAGTAAAGTCTTGGTCCACGGTGCGAATTCCACATATGAGAAAGTATTGCTGCTGTACATAACATAACCAACTATAAAGCCGGTAAACGCGACCGATACAACGCTGAGGATCAGATTCCTGAGGCGTTTATCTCCGGAGAACATAACGACATGGAAGATAAGTATGGGAAGTATCCAGACGTTATATCTCATGATGCCGAACATATCGCAGTTGATCTGCTTCTCATGTCCGATGATGATCAGGATGATAAGCAGGGCACCAAGATCCATGACTGTCTCAAAGAGCTTTTCGCGCTTTATAAATGCTCTTACTGCCATAATGACGAATACGACAAATACTACGGGAGCATATACTATAAGTCCCATATTCGGATCGAAAAGATACGCCACTGCCCTGCGGCCGAAGTCCTCGGAAACCATAACACTGTCAGCCATCGGGCTGAAGCGCCTAAAATGGATGAAATTAAGGATATAAGGTATAAAAGCCGGAACGAATAACAGGCCGTACGGCAATATCCGCTTTGCCAACTTACCTGCAACCCCCTTCTTATCAGAAGGCCAAAGCTCTTTAACGTCATCCCATACACTTCTGATATATTCTATACCGATAAACATGGCAAGCGGCATAACACCGACATTCTGAAGAGCAGCGAGCGACACGACAAGTATCGCCGGTGCATACCATTTATTGTATCGACAAACAAGCGCGATAACGATCAACGAGAACAGATAGATCTCGGAATGGATCCATGCCAGGTAGAACCAAGCGGGATTTACCGTCAGGAGCAGCACCAAGAGCAGTTTCTTAAACTCATCTGCCTTAAGCAGAAGCTTGATCGAGAGAAGACTCAGACCCCATAGGATAATATTAAGTATATAAAAGCCGTAGACAGGATCCGCCCCCGCCTTCTCACTGATAGCCACAAAAGGAGAAGCGATGGCCGAATAAGCGCCAAAGTGATAAGTTCTCAGATCGTCCGAATTGTCGTAGATAAGGAAATCGGTAACCGCCCGTTCAGTAACGCCGCTGTACCGCGGAAACGTCGCTATAGTCTCAGATACATCATCAGGTCTGATATCGAAAGTCCCGTGATTCTCAAAAGACTGTGTCAGAAGGATGTACTCATAACCGTCCCCGTAAAGCAGCTTGGGAGCGCGTGTGACGGCAAAAGTCGATACGACAACAAAGAGGGCTATCATTACCCACGATATGATGCCGCACAACTTATTCTTATCAAGAGATCCGTCCTTCGGCTGCATTACTACACTCCTGCATGATACTATTTGTAAGCCGTAACCTACAGATGTAAGTATAGCACAAGTGGGAAAAAGCAATCTCCTTGCACTAATTCTCAGCCGTATATATTGCTATCCTCGACTGAGCAGTACAACTTTAAATACAGGGCACTGTTTCATATTTTTATTGTACATACTGTTTATTTTCCTATGGACAATTCCGACGTCTTATTGTAATATAGTGAAGCGTTTTGAAGATGCGGGTGTAGTTCAATGGTAGAACTTCAGCCTTCCAAGCTGACCACGTGGGTTCGATTCCCATCACCCGCTCCATCTTTTACGGGTCATTAGCTCAGCTGGATAGAGCAACAGCCTTCTAAGCTGTGGGTCGGAGGTTCGAGTCCCCCATGGCTCGCCAGAAGATAACAGAGCCTCTTATGCAAATGCATGGGAGGCTCTTTGCTTATATATTTTCTATTACGCCATAATCATCCGATATCGAGGTAAATAACCGGACGAATTCCGAGATTGAGATATCCGACGTCATGATAATTCCTAAGTCTCGCTCGCCCTTCATAGTCGATCATCCACGCGTCGTAACTATGGAGACCGGTTGAACGTGTCCACCAATCACCTCCGTCATTATCAAAGACATATCTATATGAACCTTCTTCGTGTGCATAGTCTGTTACTTTTGTTTCGAGAACCCCGGCTGTCCCCCAATGTCTTATGTCGTCATCCCATATCAAACCGTAATAATCCGCGATCTCTTCTATACTTAAAACAAAGACCTTGTCTTCCGTATCATTTCCACTACCGGTACCAAGACTCTCATCCCCGGTATTATTCAAAACAGCTGTCGATATCAGTTCCCTCTCATCGTCATCGAAAGCAGCGTTGTAAAACTCATTGTTCAGCCACGATCTTAATGTACAAGTTTCCCATGTAACACCATCACTTCCGGTATTAAAAGCCTGACAATCCAGAATACTGCTGCTTATCAGAAGAAGCTTGCCGTCTTCCTCTGATATGATCTGCCACTCTATAGGTTCAGGACCGTTGCCGATATCTCCGTCCTGCTCATAATGACCGAAGGTCACATGGTCACCGTCTCTGCTGTATATCTCATCATTGTCTGAATCGGTAAACCGATCAAGTACACTACACGAAGTCATGAGCATCGATGCAATAAGTATAGTCGATAATAATCTCTTCTTCATATGCTGCCTCAGGTATATAGTTTTTCGATAATAAAAAAGGCTACAAATGCTTGCAGCCTATGTGTTGTTTTTTCTTCATGTGACCGGCGAGCTTGACAGATAACTGCCCGTAACATAATAGCCGTCGGAAGTCTTGTACCAACCGTTACTCGTTGTTGCAACAACGGTAACAGCTGCCCCCCTCGGCAACTTACTTACGATATCCGTATACACGTTCGGATCGGGGCCGCGTCTGACATTAAGATAGTCATCAGCTGTATTTACGTACATTGTTGTAGCTTCCATCTCCGTCTCAGTCCATGTAGGGTTCTCAACTGTATTAGTGTCCGGGCCGGAAAAAGCGGATAAAGACGTCGTCGGCGCAGACGTTGTCGCCGAAGTCGAAGGAGCAGTCGTCTCTGATTCTGTAGTAGTGGTCGTTGTTGAACTGCTCTTCTTAGAGCAGGCAGCAAATGATGCGAGCATACATACTGCAAGCATAATGGTCAGGAACTTCTTCACCGGCGTCACCTCCGTATAACTGGTACTACAATACTATATTAAACTAATTATATACTTTTTTTGTGATATTCAAGTGACATTTCGTAAGAAATCTTCAAGAATATAGAAAGAAACATGGTCACGCCACTTACCGTTAATGTGCATATAAGAGGTCCGGACCCCTTCTTCGACAAAGCCGCACCTGCGGATCAGTTTCAGAGAACGTTCATTCTCCGGCAGGATGAATGCCTCTACCCTATGAAGCTTCATCTCTTTGATCACATATTCAACGGCGGCTGTCAGCGCCTCTTGCATATAGCCTTTGTGCTGTTCGAACTCATCCAGGTGATATCCGACAGAACAACTCATCATGCCGCCATAAGCAAAGTTGAACATTGATACACGACCGATTATCCGGCTCGGGTCGTCGGCAAGTGTGATCCACAACGGAAGCAGCCTGCCGCTTAAGAATTCACGAATATCATAATTAATGTATCTCTTCTGGACCTTCATCGTGAAATAGCTGTCCGAATGAGTCTGCGACCATTTTTCCTGGAAAGCGCGATTACGCATGAGATAGTCCGTTACCTCTGTGACAGCGCTCTTTTTGAATACAGACAGCCTTAAACGCTCTGTCTGAAGAGCGAAGATCTCATTGCGGTATAATTCATTTGCTATCTGATACATTATTATTCCATCCGTGTATACATAAGTAGATTCTACCACAGGGCCGGGATATGTGTCATAAACAAAAAACCCGCGACTCACTTGACCGCGGGCTATATTGGTGGCTCATTGGGGGTTCGAACCCCAGGCCCCTTGATTAAAAGTCAAGTGCTCTACCGACTGAGCTAATGAACCGAATGGCTGGGGTGGCAGGATTTGAACCTACGAATGCGGGAGTCAAAGTCCCGTGCCTTACCCCTTGGCTACACCCCAGTATAAATACATAAGGGATAAAGAAAAAGTGGGGTGGGATATGGGATTCGAACCCATGACTTCCAGTGCCACAAACTGGCGCTCTAACCAACTGAACTAATCCCACCATGCAAGAGATAACTCAGCCATAGAATTATATGGGTAAGTAGTTATAAAGTCAAGGCAGAATCATGATCAGGATCAAGAATTTGCCCACAACCAGCAATATGCCTGTGTTCTTGCAGCGAATTGTTCTGACTTCAGCAACTCCCTCATCTCCTCTTTGCTGTACCAAGAGGCTTCTATCTCCTCCTCATCGGACGTGCTCGGAGAGAATTCGCCTTCTGCAACGCCTACGATAACCTTACTCTGTTCGTTAGTAAGGCCGACACCGCTATAGGAGATCGGCATAACATCCTTCACTTCAACGAGCTCGAGTCCGGTCTCTTCCCACAGTTCCCGCTTTGCCGCCTGCTCACTGGTCTCGCCTTCATCTATAAGGCCGGCAGGGAAATTATATGCATAGTCGCCTACTGCCATCCTGAATTCCTTGTTTATAAGGATCTTCTCCCCGTCACGCGAATGCATGATCAGGACAACAGCCTGAGCCTTGTGTTCCCTAAGCTGCTCAAATGAAGTAATATCCTTATCGCGACTGATCATCTCGTAGTTCTTGATGCTTCCGGATGCTGTCTTATATCTGACATCGTATCTGGTGATGAATCTTCCTTCACTTACTTTGGTTATATCCAAGAATTCCATATCAATACTTCTTTCCGTTCTTTTTTCCCTGTTCACGAACATGCTTATACTTATCACGTTCTTTACGGCTATACCCCATCCTCTTCTCGAAAATCTCGTCACTCGCTACCGAATACCCGAAGAAACCGAGTTTCTCGCCGAGCAGGAAATACTCGCCGTGATTGTATGCGACCAGTTTTGCTTTATCCAGACACAGCCTTCCGTCATCGTCCAACAAATAGGAATCTGCCCTTACGGCAACGACTTCTGCTATAAACATGTCATGGCTTCCAAGTTCCGTCACGCTCTTAACTTTACACGATATATTGACCGGCGACTCAGCGATCGCATATGCATATTCAAGGCCTTCAGCTTTAACGGCAGTAAGGCCGCAGACATCGAACTTATCCTCATCCCTTCCGGATCTGACTCCGCAGTGGTCACACGCCTTTGCAAGTGACTTGGTGACCAGATTGATAACAAACTCACCCGTCTCGCTTATGATCTCATGTGACAGTCTCGATTTACGGACTGAGATCGATACTATCGGCGGTTCCGAATTTACGGTCCCGGCCCATGCTATCGTTATTATATTAGGTCTGACCTTCTCCGGGTCCTTACCCGCACATGAAACCATAACTACTGGGACCGGATTAAGTATAGCAGATACCCCGATATCTCTCTTATCATGTTTTGCCATTATATCAACCTCCAAATAGATATCATAATATAGGTGCCGGGAAAGCCTCCTGCTGGAGAAGGAAATCCTTGAATTCAACTCCGCCTGTGTATCCGACGAGCATACCGTCCTTACCGATAACACGGTGGCACGGCACCAGCACCGGTACCGGATTATCAGAGCACGCAGCACCTACTGCTCTTGTCATCTTACGTGCTTCTTTTACGTTTCCTTCTGTCAATTCAAGAGCTACATCCTCGTAACTGTATGTAGCCCCGTAGGGGATCGTCGCAAGGACATCCCATACCCGCCGCTGGAAATCAGTCGCATGCTTGGTCGGACGGATGTTTATATCGAATGCCTCACGCTGCTTTGCAAAGTATTCCTTAAGCTCGATAAATGCCTTGATAAGCTCGCCCGGCAGGAAGGATATATCATCCGCACCATATTCATATTCCGGAGCTCCACGCTTACGGAACTTGCCCTCATCATCCAGTATTCCGAGATAATCGGCACAATCCGAAGCGAAAACATTCTCCGGAGCTGTTCCATAATGATGAAACTCGACTTTACTTACATGATCTTCCCCTCCATAGACTGCAAGTATACCACGCTGGAAAGGAACAAAGCAGACATTATACCCCTTGAATGCCGGTGCAAGTATATAGAAGAGTGCTGCATCATCATAGCTCTTTCCGTCTCTGAAGTATGAATGAAGCACCGCTTCCTGAACAAAACCCATAGACAGCAGGATATTCTCTGTTACAGTGTCGGTCACATCGAGAACTATCGATATCCTGTAGATGCCTCGTTTGATAAAGCTCTTATACAGCACGGCATCAAGTATCGTGATCATGTCGTTATCAGACGGCATAACAACACCATTCTGCTCTGTATATATGCGAAGAGAAGCTGATGTGTCAGCTACACCGTCTGTCTTTACGACACAGAGCGCAGCGATACTGTCATCCGGACGGATCGCCGTATAAGCATCACTTCCGCCCTCTGTCAGTTTCCTTACAATATCGGTAACCTCAGCGCCGGTCCCGCACAGGATCTTTTCCTGTCTGAGCAGTGTTGCATCACCGACTCTCAGCTTCCTGACCTTGATATCCGAGATGCCGTTATTCATGATCAGTATCCTCCGTAACACTCCTGCAGAGAGAACCCTGCCGTCTCACCTTCGTCAGACCTGTTCGCAGAATAAGAGAAAATATAAGAATTGACGGCAGTATAGAGATCACTGCCGTAATTACCCGGGCAATAAACCGCACTGTCCATCAGCGGCTCATAATAAGACACCAGTCTGCCGTTATCCGTACTGTCGGCCATATCGAGCCATAAAGCACCGTTACGTATGAGCGGAAGATAACCGTGTCTCGGCTCAAGCCTTCTGATGAGCATCTGGGCGTCCGGATCAAGTGCTATAAACGAAGCGAACTCAACAGCGAAGGCTCCATGCTCGCTCTCTGAAGACAGACACATAGGATATATAGTAAGCATCGGAACGGAAGGGGTCTCACTGTCATAAGACGGAAGCGGCAGATAGTACATCCTCCCGGGATAGTATGAATCGTAGTTCTCCATCTCTTCACTGGAGAGCATCCACATTCCGGCATTACGTGCAGCGATCGGATCATCACCGTTAGCATCACTATCACTGCTTAGACCCTCAGCATAGAGTCGGTCTATGTAACCAAGCACATTCCTGACTGCCGTAGATGCCGCGATAGTATTGCCTCTTACGTACTCATCATGTGCCATAAAACCGGTCGGAACACCGGAGAAAGCCTGTGCAATATAAGGAATAAGGGTATATGCACCAGCGAATGGGATAAGATCTGATGCGGGAGTCTCCTCTTCCCCCTGTACTCCCATGGCCGCTACATCCTGAAGATATGTCTCAAGTTCATCTACAGTATAGAGATAACCCGGAACTCCGGAATCGGGAACATAGTCAAGGTTGATGCCGAGAATGACTGCGGTAGCATATAAAGGTATTCCATAAATACTTCCGTTACTCGTCAGTGCATCGATGGCACCGTCAAACACCGACAAAGATCCGACAAGTTCGTTATCTGCAAGATACTGTTGCAGAGGAGCCGCATCCCCGCTTCCGATTACCGATCCGATATCCTCAGCCAAATAGATGTCCGGCAGATATCCTCCGCTTCTCCACTCGGACAGAGTCGAAGGATCAACACCGTTCATGGGTGTCTGAATCGAATTGATATACCATGGTGTAGACACTGTATCAAGATGATCAAGAGATATATTGCTCCCGTTATCGCCGTCGCTCAGCATACCGTTACTCTTAAGATAGTAGAGCTCTGAGAGGCGCTTAATGGTAGACTGGGAATAAGGAAGAGCAACTGTTATCGTTACAAAGTCTCCTGTATCAGTTCCGCTTCCGGTCGGATCGGTCGTACTGACGGTCGATTCTGTCGGCATAGTCTGATCTGCATCTAATGTCGTCGGAGATCCGATATCGGGATAGTCTCCATCCTTACGGTTGCAGGAAGTTACAAGAAAAGATGATGCGATAAAGGCAAACATAACAACAGAAGACAGCATCTTCGTTGCTATTCCTTTACTGCTTAACCGTTCACGCATCTTATACGACCTCCTGACAGGATAATTATATCATTATTTACTTGACATCAATCCTTTGAATCATTATTATTTTAAGGCACATCAAGCCAATGTGGCTCAGGGGTAGAGCAATTCACTCGTAATGAATAGGTCGTGGGTTCGATTCCCACCATTGGCTCCATGTAATAAGCGCCGTCTCGATAGCGAGGCGGCGTTTTGTTATGTCTTGTTGATAATAGATGTTCCTCAGCATTATGAGCCTCTATCTTTTTTCGAAAAAGATTTGACCCCTCCCCCTCATTTCGATCGTCTATTAGACATAAAAGTGGAAACGCCACGCAAAAAGGAGGAAAACACAATGATATGACAACAGAAAGGAGGATCTTGGCATGGACAGGCACACCATAGATGAAGTCCCCTTCCTCACCAGATTCTTTAGAGCATTGGCAGAGGAAACGGAAATCCCGGAAATTGATCCAAAAAGATTGACCCCTCAGGGGCAAAGCAATCGTCTATTAGACAAGAACAGTGGAGAAAACACTTAAAACACAGGAGGTTTATTATGAAAAAGGTATTAAGCATTATGGTATTGGCAGTAATTATGACACTTAGTTTGACAGCATGTTCTTCCGGATCTGCCAAGAAGAAATTTATTAATCTGAACGACTACATGAATTATGAGTTAGATGGGCGCGACGGACACGGTGAAGTTGAATATTCCTTTGACTACAAGGGACTCATTAATGATAACGAGACTCTGACCGGACTTAAGAAGAGAGATCTGAAGCCGCTTATCGGCGGGCATTGGTCACAGCGTAACGGCCTGGAGAACGGAGATGAGATCACATATACATGGGACGTTAACCTTGAAAAGATCGAAGAAGAATACGATGTGGTATTCATCTACAACGATATCGAAATCGAAGTAAGTGGTCTCCCCGAGCACGGTGGCAGCAGCAATACATTTGACGACATCACGATAGTTTGGTGATCTGTCTGTCATCTGATCCTTTTTACTGAAGTGATATAATCTATAATAATCATCTATTATTCGGAGGCAATTATGGGAAACAGCAATACGGGCAAGGCCGTCTTCGAAGAGTATGCCGAGCTGGTAAGGCGCGTAAGAGGCGGTGACGATTCGGCTTTCACTGAGATCTACGAGAAGTCCAAGAGGCTTGTATACACTACATGCTACGGCATTCTAAACAACGAACAGGACGCAGAGGATGCGATGCAAGAGGCTTACTTCACCGCATATAACAGACTCAATGTCCTTAATGACGAGAATGTGTTCCTGCAGTGGCTTAAGACCATTGCAGCCAACAAGGCCAGGGACAAGTACAAGGCCCGTAAAGGCGACGTCTCCTACGACGATGCGATCGCAGCCGATGATATTTCTGAAGGTGATGATGATCTCGAATCTCTTCCGGACGCCTATATCATGGAAAAGGCCAAGAGAGATGCCCTGTATCGGATAATGAGAGAGAGTCTGTCCGACGTTCAGTACCAGACTATACTTCTCTTCTATTACGACGAGCTCCCGCTGGCCAATATCGCACAGATAATGGATTGCCCGGTAGATACGGTCAAATCCAGACTCAAGTCTTCCAGGAAGCTTATCAAGGCCGGTGTCACCGAGTACGAGCACAAGAACAATGACAAGCTTATGGGCGCAGCTGCCGGTACTCCATTCCTTACAAGGTTCTTCTTCGAGCATGCCAAAGAGCTTCCCATTCCTTCGATCCGACCTATTCCTGCCAAGTCAGTTGTCGGTCCAAAGGATTCTGCCTACAAGGCTGAACCCTATACTTTCAACGGAGCTAAGGATTCTGCTTACGTCGCCCGCAATGCTGTCGGAACGACCGCCAAGGAAGGAGTCAAGACCACTATCTTCGCCTCGACCGCTGCCAAGATTGCCATCACGGCTGTTGCTATTGCAGCAGTTACGGTTTCCACCGTCCTGATCGTCAACAAAGTAAAAGACAACCACAAAGACCGAACAGTTGAGGATACTCCCCTCAATTACAACGGACTGTACTGTAACTTGAACGAAGATGCAGATCTTAACCATTGCTTAAGATTCTATCCGGACGGCGAATTTATCTTAACTTCCTGTGATGTATCTGATGACGGCCTCTACCCCGATACCGACTGGTTCGATATCGGTACAGACAGTTCGAGCATCACAATCGGCGAATATAGGATCGAAGATGATGATCTGATCCTTACTTTCGATGAGGATGATAACTCTGAGGAAATGGTATGCCGCATTGCCAACGACAATATCATTATCGGCACCGAACCCGACACGGTTGTTTATGAATTCATCCCGTTCGACGAGATCGAGGACTATGAGCCCGCAGAGATCGAGCCGGTCGGAACGGAAGCGTTTGTTACAGAAACTGTCGGAACGGAAGCGTTTGAGACAGAAGCATCCGGAACAACTAATGCACCTCTGGAGGAAGAGATAAACTATGCACCTGACGGAAGAATGGTCATCCCTTCCAATGAAGTCCCCGAGTACGAACAATTAAAGAGTTTTATTGCTCATTATTCCGACTCTTTTGATGATCCTTTTTACTTCTATTGTGATCCTTGCGTGGATCTGTCAATCTACTATGAGGGTGACACTTCACCATTTGTTCGAGGTGATATAGACCCTGCAGGACAATTCCCCAGCCAATGGTGTTACAAGATCGACATTGATCATTTAAGATGGGTATTGACTAACATTATCGGTCTCCCGACCGATAGGATCGAATCCCTAATAGATTATGCTGCGACAGGGAACGAACACAGTGTTCATATGTGTGATGACGGTTACATCTATGCCCAGAATTATGGGGCTACCGATCTATACCCTCACTATATTGACTATGTCACATCCGATGGCGAGTATTATTACGTCTATGCTACAGTAATTGATTATGAATCCTGGGATGAAGATGAATGGCTATATTGTTACACCATGCAATTAGAGGAGATTGATGGTACATTGTATTGGACACCTGTAAGCGTGGATTTGGCATGCTTTGAGCCTATTAATACACTTACTCCTACTCCTACCCCGGATCCCGATAAATCATACCAAGAGGCCTATTATGAGTTCCTGACTGAGGTCTACGATCCAATGTTCGAGTTTGGTCACGAAGATGGTACCCTGGGGCACGCCGACACGGAGGTGTGCGGACTGGCATATATCAACGATGATGACATTCCGGAGCTTATCTGCAGCATCACAGAGGAAGATGTATTGGGAAGAGACGGCACCCCTCTTCTGAGCACGAACATCTACACATATGTCAACGGAGAAGTTAAGAGACTCGAATACTGTATCCCTTATACGATAAGTTACTATCCTCACGAGAATCTGATCATCCCTGAGAGTGATGTATACTATTATTCTATAGAAAGATCGACAATGTGCATGAATGAAGAAGGCGACTCCATCATCGTTAACCGTTATTCCCAAAGCTGTTATGACAGAGTAGAGAATTCCTTCCCACCGCAAGATGAGCTCCCCGGCGATTATAGCGATTTTACTTTCTATTACTCTGTCACACTGGATCCGTTGACATATACTCCAATCTCACAGGCTGAGTACTATGATGCTTTTGAGGCTGAAGGCGATCCGGTATCCCTTATCGGAACGATGAGCAGATCTGAACTGATCGATCTGCTGGAATAAAACTCTATGATGCATTACAGGCAATAAATAAGCGCCGTCTCATCCTGAGGCGGCGCTGTTTATATGGATAATATTCAGTCCTTATTCATATACCTCACTTCAATGTCCGATAGCAAGAGCAAGGATAACCAGTTTGTCATCATAGATTTCGCATATCATTCGGTAATCACCGATTCTGTATCGCCATTTCCCTCTCTTATCTGCTACGAGGGCCTTACCGAAAGAACGAGGATCAGAGCATTCGGACAAATGCTTAGTTATCCATCCCTTTATCATCTTCTGGGTATATCGGTCGAGTTTTTTGAATTCCCGATCAAATCGCTTTGTGGTCTCGATCTTATAATTCATAGATCAAGTTCGCTCCACAACTCTTCGATCGGACGGCTCTTCATTCCATCAGCAACAAACTCGTTATATGCTTCCTCGGCAATCGTCAGATCATATTCATCTTCAATACGTTCAAACAAAGCTCTCTTAAACGCTTCGCCGACCGACACAGAATGCATCTTAGCATAGCTTTCCGCTAGTCTCTTCTCTTCTTCTGTAAGTCTTATCGAGAATGCCATGATGCTCACCTCCTATATATAGTGCATTGTACTACGATCGTGGTGATCAATCAATACAGCAGATGGGAAAATAAATATCTGATCTCACTGTCAGAACAGACCAATTCGGTTTATTAAATAAAAATAACAAATTCCGATATTTTTGTAGAATTTATAAGAAAGGTATAGTAAACTCATTTTAGTGAGCAATGCTCAAGGAGGTATTATTATGGCAGAAAAACTGTATATCAGATACGGCAAAGTGTTCTTTGCACTTATGACTATCATCTCTATGTTTTTATCAATAGTTCATGTCAAGGATGGCGGCAATGCCGACTTATCCGATGTTGACGAAGAAGGCTGGGGCGTTGTATTCGCTCTCTTAGGTCTCTCGATCATCACACTTGTTTTCTTCAGGAATGTCATTTGCAAGTACATTTCTGCAGGAATCGCACTTCTTGAGATCATTCTCTTCTTCATCTTCACTTTTACAGGTGATCTTCATGACATGACTGAATGGTTAGAGGATGTAGATGCAAAGTGGCATTGGGGTGCCGGATGGTGGATGCTTATGATCAGCATCATCGGTTTCACGGCTCTTGCTGTTATCGACGCACTCCCTGACTTCATCCAGTTCCTGAACTCCAGACCTGCTCCTGCTCCTCAGCAGTATTATCAGCAGCCTATGCAGCAGCCCTACGCTCAGCCTATGCAGCAGCCTGTTGCTCCCCAGCAGCCTTATGCTCAGCCCATGCAGCAGCCCGTTGCACCTCAGCAGCCCGTTGCACCTCAGCAGCCTGTAGCACCTGCTCCTCAGCAGCCTGTTGATCCTAACGCTCCTGCGCAGTAATCAGTTGACTGTATATTACAGAGGATGTCCTGAGAGATTCAGGACATCCTTTTTGTTTGTATTATTTTGAGATAGTGATAAACTATTTTTGACCATATGTGAAAGGAGATTGGTATATGGCTAAGAAACTAATTGGTGGTGGAATTGCAGCTGTCGGTGCGATACTTGCATTTATAGCTTCATTCCTTAAGTTTTACAAAGTAGATGATGATGGTGACGTTGAGAAGTATGATCTTGAAGACATCGCTGATTTTGCCGATTATGCCGACAAATCGGAATTCAACCCTACTGCTCTCTTTATCATCTTTTCAGTCCTCGGACTTCTCGCATTGATCGTAATGATAGTAATTCCGCGTCTGGACAAGATCTTCGCAGGTATATCCTGTTTGATGGGTGCTGGTCTTCTTATAACTGTTCTCGTATATAACGGTCCCGGAGGACTTGGTGATATGAGGGATTTTTGCAAGGAATTGGCAGACAAAGGATATGGGGACGGATTCGATCATGGTTACGGTCCCGGATTCGTGTTGATGATCATCGGTGCTTCCATCCTGATCGCAGGTTCGATCCTCTCTCTGATCATGTGCCTGGTAAGTCCCGCGGGTTCTGCTCCCAGGATCGCATATCAGCAGCCTTACGGCCAGCAGTATGCCCAGCCTCAGCAGTATGCCCAGCCTCAGCAGTATGCTCAGCCTCAGCAGTATGCTCAGCCTCAGCAGTATGCTCAGCCTCAGCAGTATGCTC
>CAMODL010000005.1:0-133151 GCA_946611435.1 uncultured Clostridia bacterium | reverse complement strand
TGTAGGAAGCGAACTGATGGGGCTTGATGTCCATCTCATTGTATGAAGGGCATGAAGCGGAGCACTTACCGCATCTCATGCACTTATAGGGATCGCTTCCGCTGATATCCTTGATAAGCTGAACCTGCTTCTCGACATTAGCCATACTCACGCTTCCTCCTTTACTCCGAGAGCCTCTGCGAGGAGCTCGGTGAAATAGTAAACGGGAACCTTCGTATCCGCATCAGACTTATTGAGGTTATACATGCACAGAGGACATGCGGTGATAAGGCACTCAGCGCCGAATCCCGTGCTGTCTTCGAAGATCTGAGCTGTTCTGCTCTTCGTGAACTCGGGGTCCTTAAGAGCCGTATAACCGCCGCAGCACTCATTTCTCATGGAGTAGATAACGGGAGTACCGCCTAATGCTCTGATGAAGTCTTCCATGATCTTGGGGTTCTCGGGATCGTCAAACTCAAGTATCTTGCCGGGACGGAGCGTCAGGCATCCGTAATAGGCGCCGATCTTCCTGTCCGTGAGAGGATTGACTACCTTCTTGGCGAGTTCATCGAATCCGATGACATCTCTGATGACTTCGAGGAAATGGAGCACCTTCGTCTCTCCGGAATAAGGTGTCTCAAGATCCATGTAATTGTTAGCACGATTCCTGATGTCTTCAACGTTTCTCATATCATCGTTGACACGCTTGAGAACGTGGTGACATGCAGAACAGAGTGTGATCAGATCCTGACCCTGCTCCTTGGCATAGTTAAGAGCTCTTACCGATGCAAGCTTAGTGGCTATCTCATCGGAACCCAGAGGATAGACGCCGCCGCAGCACTGCCACTCGGGGATCTCCTCCATCTCAAAGCCAAGAGCTTCGGCAGATCTTCTGGCATAGATATCCAGATCCTGCGCCTTGTTCTTCAGGGTGCAACCGGGGTAATAACTGAATTTCATAGTTCCTCCCATTACTGCGTAATACCTGTTAGGCTCATTGTCATTCTACCTGGGATGCCGTATTTGCATAGTCAGACAGACTGAGCCGTATATCAATTTACCACATTTTTCAGGGTATTTGGATAAGCCCGATTATTTATAACACCGTTATATTTTAAGCATTTGAAAACCCCGTCGATTTTACGCTCATAAACGGCTCAGGGACGGGGCAAATGATTTTCAGATTTGACGGGAAGGACAACAAAACGTCACCCCTGAAGCGGATCCCTGTATGTCCCTCTGCCCTTCTTCTTTGCCTTCTTCTCGGCGTAGAGCTTCTCGTCAGCCTTCTCGAGGATGACATAGATATCTTCATCCGGTCCGCAGATAAACTCGTGTACGCCGACGCTCATCTCGATGGGATACGGCTTGCCGGCATTCTTATTATGCCGCTTGGTTATATCGGTAATACGCTTCTTGATCTTCTCCTCATATTCGGGGATACCGACTATGGCACAGGCGACGAACTCGTCACCGCCGAACCGTCCGATGATATCGGTATGTCTGAAAGCATCATTCAGGATCGCGGCTATCTCCCGGAGCGCAAAGTCGCCTTCGTCATGACCGTAAACATCATTGATCATCTTAAGATCATCCATATCCGCATAGCACACGAGAGCATTCTTGCCGAGATTCTCGGGAGCGCTGATTATACGTCTGGAGTGCTCAAGGAATCCTCTCCTGTTATAGAGCCCCGTGAGCTCGTCCGACTTGGACTGAACACTCAAGGTCTTGTTATCCCGCTTGAACTGCTCGAGCGATTCTTCAAGGTTACGTCTGAGAGTGCCTTCCTCCTCAAGCATGTTGATGATCCTGAGCGATATCGATATCTGGAGAGCTACGGGCGTTACACTCGCAAGGGAACCTGTATCAAGTTCATTTACGAGTATGCCATAGAGATCCTCACCGACGAACAAGGGCGATGCGACCATCGTAAGACGTCTGTCCTTCTTGATATGCTCATTGGTCATTATCTGCTCGGTCCTTATCAGTTCCTGTTCCTCGAGCATCCGGATCAGGCCGTCCTCATCCTTGTATGCTTTAAGAAGGATACTCTTGGGGAGCTTCCATTCGCTACTCTTCGGATTGTTGATAACGGACTGAAATGCGTACAGATACGAACGTCTGATACCTACCATGTCAAAGCCGTCGAGAAGACGGTGGTACTGTATGTCGGGGTTGCCGGCAGTCATAAGAAGTCCGCTCTGAACATTACCGATGTGCGATATCCTCTCAAGCCTCTCCCTGTTTCCCGCATGGACTGACAGGCCGACATCCGACAGTCTTCTGTAGAACTCGGCGAAAAGCTCAGCGAGCCTTACTCTGCTATCCGCATCACTAACCTCGGAAGAAGCACGGAACTTTAACGTCTGAAGAACATTATAGAGGCGTTCCGGTGTCGTGTAGCTCAGAACGGGATACTTGAATACCTCACCGAATAAATGGGCAAGATCATCAAATCTTCCATCGGGCATCCCGTCGGTAATGGCAGCCAGAAGTGCATGATGGAATGTCGCCATCTCATTCTTGATGAGCTTCAGTGTCTGATCATCACTATAGACACCGAAGATATAATGCTCTGCCGCCGAAGCGAACAATGCACTGTTGTGTATCTGATCTCCTTTGATCCTAAGATGCTCCACCATATCTTCGAGGTTAAGTCCGTCGCATCCGCATGAAGATCTCTGGACCAGGAACGTGTCGACCTTAAAGTCGTCCGCCTCGGTATTATTGATGAACTCTTCGGCGTGAAGTACGGCATTATAGACAAGTTCGGCAGAACTGGCTTCTATCGTCGTCAGCTTCGGTGAGAGTTCGATCGAACACGGATCATTATCGAATCCGGCAACCATGATGTCCTCGCCCGGGACTATTCCGCGGGACAGCATCGCACGATAGCCGCCGACTGCCATCGAGTCATTGGCAAAGAGGATCGCATCAAGATCGTGATTCCTGTCGAGGAGATCGCCGACTACATCGTCACTCATCTCGGTGAAGTCACCCTCGACTATACGGGCTTCGTTGATCTCGGCCCCGAGTTCGTTCATGGCATCACGGAAAGCCTGAAGTCTCTCTACGGCATCCGAATTCGTCATAGGACCGCTTACATAGCCGATATGCCCGGCATTATGTTTCTCGATCAGGTGCTTAAGTGCCCTCTTCGTACCGGACACATTATCGAAGGTGAATGATCTGAAGCCGTCAGACTTCATAAAGAGCGTTACTATCGGAACATGAGGAAGGCTGTTAAGGAATTCCTTCTGAAGCTGCTTGCTCGCACGGCTTCCTATGCTGCCTAAGAGAACATAAAGAACATCGATATTGGTCTCATTGGCCAGAGTATAGATCGTGTTGTATTGGTGATCGTACTCCGTGTTCCCTATCCTCGGATCGGGCTCGCCGATATAGTGCCCCGGGAAGATAAAGAGATTCGCTCCGAGTGCTTTGGAACCGAGTTCTGCTCCTCTACACGCAGATGCGGCAAAGTGATTGTTGATGTCGTCGACCAGTAATCCGATATTGAGTCTTCTGTCCATAAAAGACCTCCGCATCTTATGTCACTTTATATTTTAATGCCTTGACGCGGATTTGGACATAACAAAAATATTAAAAACCTAAGAATTTTCGATATGAATTTGACAGAAAAGTGTCAATTGAACTTATAGATCTTCTGCATGAGCCTGTAACTCAGAGAACCGACCTTGATACCGAGGCTGCCCTTGAAGTTGGTGAACGTAACCAGGAGCTGTCCCTTAAGCTTCGAATAGAGCTCAGGATCCGTGTTCTGACAGTATTCCCACAATTCGTCACGCTTCTTGAGAGACTCATCGGAGCCTTCGGTGATCAGCAGAGCCGAACATACGGTGTACATCATTCCGAGATAGTGGAGCAGATATTTGAAGAGCTTCGGAGACATGCCATCCTTGTCTATTGAATGGATGTGGTCGGTCATGATCTTTGTGACTCTGATCTGCTGATCGACGCGGCTTATCATGACCGCCTCGTTGACGCTCTGATCGCTCCTGCCGATGTAGTAATGATAGAACGGGCGATTGAAATAGTACATCCTCTTGACCTTCGAGAGCGGATTAAAAGCGAAGATATTATCCACATAGAAAGTATGCTTGGGGAGCTTTATCCCGCTCTCCTTAAGGAGTTCCGTGCGGTATATGATCGAGTGCATCAGAAGATACTGGCTCGGCAGATAATATCCGATGTCATCCCATCCGAAGACCTGGTTCTGAGGGAAAACATGTGTATATTTGATCTCATGCCTCTTGCCGTCGGCTACATGCTCGTAGACATAGTTAGCCGCCAGAAGATCTATCTGGGTCCCTCCGAGCTCCATATCGTTTATGAGCTGGATGACCTCTGCCAGAGTATCTTTGTCGAGCCAGTCATCAGAGTCGACGACCTTAAAATACCTTCCGCTCGCAGCTTCGATGGCAGCGTTTACCGCGTCGCCGTGGCCGCCGTTAGGCTTGTGGATAGCCTTTACGATACCGGGATGCTGTGCCTCATAATTATCAGCCTTCTCAGCTGTGGAATCAGTGGAACCGTCGTCTACGATCAGTACTTCTATATCATTCCCGGCCGTAAGAATGGACTCGATGCACTTGTCCATATAGGCCTCGGAGTTATAACACGGTACAGCGAAAGTTATAAGCTTCATACACCGTCGTCCCTTCTTTTATCTGTTCTTCTGCGCCCGATGAGATACATCCCGGCTATGCAGATCACGTTGAGCGCCAACCCGCCGGCAACGTCTATCGACGAATGCTGCTTTACGAACATAGTCGATAATACAATGGATACCGACAGGAGAGCAATAAGTATCTTGATCACCGTGTGCCCCTTGAGCACTCTCGAGGTCAGCCATGCATAGCAGGCTGCCATTGAATTATATACGTGAAGGCTCGGAAAAACATTAGTGGATGTGTCACCCTTATAGAGAGATGAGACTATGTCGGCAAAGAATCCCTTGCCTGCGTCATCCGGTCTTAAGTCCTGACCGTTGGGAAACAGGAAGGAGATTATCAGGAAAATGACGCATCCGAACGCCAGGGGACGCGTCATCCTCTTATAATCGGTCCCATCAGTATCCAAAAGAAGGAAATACAGCACCGATACCGCCATATACGGGAACCAGAGCACGTAAGGGATAATGAATTCGGGCCTGTAGGGAATGATCTCGTCCAACCGGTTATGGAAGATGTAAACGTCAGAATCCCTCTGTTCGAGTAAAGTGAATATAACAAAGTACAACACCGCAAAAACGGCTACTTCGATTATCCTGCGTTTAAGAGCTCCATTCTCCTTCAGCTCCAATATGCTGTCGCGCATGCCCGACTGTTTCCCCTAACCGTCCCGTGTGGCGGGACATTTATAGATTAAGATAATACCACGATTTACCGGTACTTAGCGTTCTATCCTCATCATTCGATATCTACATTATCCGTTATCGTAATTGTAGCGGAGAAAATAGATACCATGGTAACGGCCATGGTCAGGACGAAGGCGAGCGAACCGCCCGATACTTTACCGAGTTCTTCATCGGTAAGCTCTGTGGAAAGATCCTCACTGTACTCCTTAAAGTCTTCCGGCGTAAGCTCATAGCCGTTGTCTGCCGCGACCTCGGAAAAGATAGCTGCAACAGCGTCATCATCGGTCTTCCCGTTAAGTTTGATCTTCAGCTCTTCGCCTACCTTTGCGGCCAGATCCTTATCGCTCTTGACGTCCTCAAAAAAATCTTTTGCTGTCTTCATTGCCTTTACCCCCTAAGTCAGAGTTTTTAGTGTCTTCATTATACCACCTTCAGGAGAATATTCTCCCCCGTATCAGATGTAAAGATCAGTCGCGGTTGATCAGTTGGATCGTAAAACCCATTACCGACAAGATGATAAGAAGGAGCCCTGCGAGCACCCCGGTATCATCGATCCCGACCCTCAGATCTCCGCTCGAATCGGAGAAAACGTGTTCCATTATCCAGGTGGCCCCGTTACGTACAGGCTCGATCTCTATGAAGACCGGCGCCAGGACGGTACTTGCCACACGCGCCCCGAGGATCGAAGTGAACAGCATTATCGCCCACTTCTGTATATGAAGGACGGCGAGTCCTGCGATCATGCCGAGGCCTAATCCGATGAAAGCATAGAGTATGGAAGTCCCGACATTGCCGGGCTCTTTTACCTTGGAATAGGAAATGTAGAACCAGTATGCAACCGCCAGCGTCGCGATCCCGACGATCGCCTTCTGATAAAGCGCGAACGCCGACCCACCGAGTGCCGCCATACATACGCCTATGACTATCCACATTGCATTGGAGTCGTCCGCCACCCCGAAGTCATCGGCAAATGTATCGAAAATGATATTGCCCATAAACCACCCGGCGATCAGACCAAGCAGCGTGATACTTGCCCTGAAGAACTTATAACCGCCGAAACACACAAACAGACCCGCACATGCGATAACGATCGTCTGTATCAACTCGCTTACTCCCATAGTTTACGGCTATCCTCCAGGATCTCTCTTACTTCTTCGACGGTCGAGGCCGAACACAGCCTGACCTTCACGGCCGCAGAACCTCTGAGGCCGGATATATAGTGGGGCATGACGCTTCTCATCTCCTTGACGCCTGTCGCCTCTCCGATCTGAGCTACGGTGCCTTCCAACTCTCTTAAGAGCATATCACATCTTTGGGCAGGTGTAGGCTGCTGCGGTTCCTTCTCACCGTTTAATCCCGCTATGATCCGTCCGAAGATCCACGGATCACCCATTGCCGCACGTCCTACCATCAGGCCGTCAGCCCCCGTGATCTCGAGAGCACGCGCCGCGCTCTCCGCATCTTTTATATCTCCGTTGGCAAAGAAAGCCGCGCTGCTGTCCTTTACTGCGTCTCTCATACGCGCGACCGCCTCCATATCCGCTTTGCCGCCGTACATCTGAACGGCCGTCCTTCCGTGGACGCACAGCATTGAAGCACCGGCATCGACTACTCTCTTGGCCAACTCTATTCCGTCATCCCCGGCACTCGAAAAGCCGATCCTCGTCTTGACCGTGACGGGCTTACCGAATTTCTCTGCCGCCCTGACCGTATCCTTTACGATCACATAAGCCAGGCTCGGGGTCTTAAGGAGAGCACTCCCTGCGCCGGTCTTCACGACCTTGGGGACGGGACAGCCCATATTGATGTCTATGATGTCGACCTGACCGAGTACTGGGTCACTGCATATCGTCCTGACCGCCTTGGCAAAATCCCCGGGGTCATTTCCGAACAACTGGATACATGTGATCCCTTCGTGCTCGGGATCGATCTGCATATACCGGTAGCTCCGCCCGAGTCCGTTATAGACTATCGAGCGCGCACTGACCAGTTCCGTGGGAGCATATGCCGCCCCCTGCTCGTGACAGATCCCTCTGAACGTGACCGAGCTCGTGCCGGCCATCGGGGCGAGGCACACGGGGTCTTTGATATGAATGTTGCCGATTATTGCTTCTTTCATAGGAATCATTGTACCACTGACTTCATTTTTCTTGCATTTTGACGCTTGCATTTCTTCTTATTTGTATCGAAAATATACAAGGTAATAAGAAAGGTGTGCTAACTATGGAAGATTGTTTGGTTTATTTCTTCACCGGCTTCCTCGACAGCGGAAAGACTTCGGTCATCTGCTCCTGGATCGACGGCGAGAATTTCAGAGATAAGAAGATCCTTGTCATATGCACCGAGGAAGGCGAGGAGGAGTACATTGACGAGAACTACCCGAATGCGGCCCCGGTCATCGTTCATGCGGAAACCGAAGACTTCAGTAAAGAGATGATGTTCGACCTGGACAAAAAGCACAAGCCGGACGTTATCTTCATCGAGTGGAACGGCATGGTCTCCCCGGCTGAGTTTTTCGATAAGATAGATGTCCCGAGACGCTGGCTCCTTGCCGCAGCCGTCGTCGTAGTCGACACGTCCACATACACCGAATACTTCAGGAGCATGCAGACGATCTTTGCAGACTATTACAGATACTGCGATACGGTCATCTTCAACCGCGTCGATCCGGAGGTCAACGATATCCCGCGGCTCCGTGCTTCCTGTAAGTCCGTCAACCCCGGTATGAGCATCAATTTCCTGGACAACGACAACGAGATAATCCCCATCGAGGACCACCTCCCCTTTGACCTTGAATCCGACCCGTGCGTCATCTCGGCAGATGACTTCGGTCTGTTCTACACAGACGCTCTCGATAACGCGGCGAGATATAACGGCAAGCGCGTCTCACTGATCGGCAAGGCCGTAGTCTTCAGGGAATTCAAGGGCCAGGCCTTCGCACTCCAGCGTCAGGCATACACCTGCTGCGCCGCCGACATGGGACAGATCAATATGCTCTGTTTCTACAACGTCAAGTCCGGCTTCCCCGTCGGTCAGTGGCTCAGGGTCACGGGCACCATCAGGTATTTCGAAGACAAGCAGAACGGCCAGAGCGTTGACATCCCCTGCATCACGGTGGAGGATTATGCATTAACGTCCAAGCCCGACAACGAGATAATATATTTCAACTAAGGAAGGTGAACATAAATGACAAAAGTAGATGTATTCTCAGGATTCCTCGGAGCAGGTAAGACAACCCTTATCAAGAAGCTTCTCTCCGACGGCTACGACAAGCAGAAGATAGTCCTTATCGAGAACGAATTCGGTCAGATCGGCATCGACGGCGGCTTCCTCAAGGAGGCAGGCATCGAGATCACGGAGATGAACTCCGGCTGTATCTGCTGTTCCCTCGTGGGCGACTTCGGCACTGCACTCCGCCAGGTGATCGACACATATAATCCCGACCGCATACTGATCGAGCCCTCCGGCGTCGGCAAGCTCTCCGACGTAGTAGCCGCAGTAAAGCGCGTTGAGGGCACGGAAGTTGCCGGAACCGTAACGGTCATCGACGCCACCAAGTGCAAGATCTACCTCAAGAACTTCAAGGAATTCTACGAGAACCAGATCAAGTACGCAGGCACGATCATACTGTCCCGTACCGGTACTATCAAGCAGGAGAAGCTCGATGTTGTTATCGACCTGATCCGCGAGATCAATGACCATTCTCAGATCATCACGACGCCCTGGGAGCTTCTGTCGGGCGCACAGATCCTTAAGGCTATCGAGAGCCCTCTGACAGCCGCCGATATGGCAGCCGCCCTCCTCGAGGCAGAAGAGCATGAGCACGAACACGAGCATCACCATCACTACGACGAGAACGGTGTCTGCTCCTGCGGACATCATCACGATGATGACGATGATGACGACGATGACGACGAGCACGAGCACCACCATCACGACCATGATCACGACCATGACGAGCATGAGCACCACCATCACCACGAAGACGGTGAAGAGTGCAGTTGCGGCCACCATCATCACCATGCGGACGAGGTTTTCGACAGTATCGGTTATGAGACAAGCCGTTCTTATACCAAGGCTCAGATCGAGGAGATCCTCGGCAAGCTCGACGACAATGTCGCATACGGTATGATCCTCAGAGCCAAGGGCATCGTCGCGGGTGAGAACAATGAGTGGATCCACTTCGACTACGTTCCGGGTGAGCTCGACGTAAGAACAGGCGCCGCCGACGTCACAGGCAAGATCTGCGTTATCGGCTCCGAAGTCAAGAAAGACAAGATCAAGGAACTTTTCGACCTTTGATAAGACTGATAAACAAGTTAAGGGGGATGTCTCGCCAGTGTGCGGCATCCCTTTTTGTCTGCCCGTTGCCGGGATCGGCAGATTTACACACTCCCTTACCCACGGTGGGTAACAAGTTGTGTAAATATGAGGGTTTTTACACGATCCCTTACCCACGGTGGGTAACAAGTTGTGTAAATATGGGGGTTTTTACACGATTCCTTACCCACGGTGGGTAACAAGTTGTGTAAATACGGGAGTTTTTACACGATCCCTTACCCACGGTGGGTAACAAATGAGGTAAATATGAACTTGATTACTATTCGCTCTTGTCGTGCTGTATAATGTAAAATAAGGTTTAGAACTGAAACACAAGATCACTATAAGGGAGGATCACAAGATGCGTTGTTTAAATTGCGGTTCAGAGATGCCGGATGGTTCCCGTTTCTGCACCAACTGCGGATCACAGATACCGAGTACACCACAGACACCTGTCGCTCCGGCTAACATAGCCCCTCAGGCACCGGCAGTCCCATCTGCGCCTGCTCCTGCAGCTCCGGCACCGACACAGCCGGCGGCAGCTGCATCCGCGCCTGCAGCACCTTCTGCACCCGCACAATATCAATATCCGGCAAAGGCCCCCGAAGCGGCACCTGTAAAGGCTCAGCCTGCGGCACCGACTGCGGCACCGGTTCAGGGGTATAAGCCTCAGGTCGATCAGTTCGGCAGTCAGATCACGGGGTCGGCGCCAGAGAAGCCCAAGAAGAAAAAGAAAAAGGGACTGATCGCGGCAATCGTCGTTCTCATCATCGCGCTCTTAGGCGGAGGCGGATTCCTCGGCTATAAGCTCCTCTCAGGCGACGAGGACTCTGACGAGACTTCCTCAAGGAGAAGAAGGAGAAGGAATAATGACGAGACAGAGGACGTAACAGAGGTCGAGATCACACCGACAGATGTTGTTGTTACGGATCCTACGGAAACAGAACCTACTCCTACGGCTCCTGTTGACGATTCCGTGGCTAAGCAGACTATCATGCTCTATGTGATCGGTTCCGATCTTGAGAGCCAGAGCGGTCTTGCTTCCGAGGATCTGACGGAGATCGCGAATTCCACTCTCACGCCTGATACGAATATCGTCGTACAGACGGGCGGCTCGACATATTGGTTCAACAATTACTGTAGGGGCAACACTGTTCAGAGGTTCGTACTCCAGAACGGTACCTATAATGAACTGGCCGACCTCGGTCGCATCTCGATGTCTCAGCCCGGAACACTTACTGACTTTATCACTTATACGGCAAGCGAATACCCTGCCGAGGACTACGTCCTGATCCTTTGGGACCATGGCGGCGGAATCCCGATCGGGTATGGTCTCGACGAGCTCTTCCCTAATGATTACCTCTATGACTATCAGATCGGACAGGCCCTTGCAAACAGCGGCATTCACTTTGACAGTGTTGTTTTCGATGCATGTAACATGTGTACACTCGAAGTAGCAAAGGCGCTTCAGGGATCCTCCGATTATATGATCGGCGCCGAGAGCTACGTAAACGGTACCGGTCTGGCTTATACGAACTGGATCAACCTGCTCGCGAACAGTCCCGTGTCCAGTGGCGACTACAGAGAGCAGATCGTGTCGGACTACATGAATGACTGTCACGCACGCGGTATGGTAGCATCCATGTCTTCGATATCGCTCAGTCATATCGATGCTGTATACAGTGCGTATACAAACTACATCGGAATGTTAAGCAGCGATCTCGGGGCAAATGCTTTCGCCGATATCGTTACGGCAAGAGCTGCCTGCGGCGAGTATATGGGTACGGATTCCGTTGACCTTATCACACTTGCGAACAAGTACGAGAATGACGCCTCCACGGCGCTCATCAATTCGATCGTCAATGCCGTTGACTATACGGAGAGTGATTACTCATACGGTCACGGTCTGACGGCATACTTCCCGTCTTCCGACTACTTCCCTTATTACGAAGATGCCAGAGTATCGCTTGACAGTCTCAGCTATGATCCCACGATAACTTCGTTCTATGATAACTACGTATCACTATGCTACGCATACGCATACGGAACAGGCGATGCTTCTTCCGAGGCAGGTTCCTGGTATGACGAGAACATCGTCGACGAATATAACGACAATTCGGAGATCACGGCAGCAGGCGAGTATCACCTCGACGCACAGCTTGCTACTTACGACGGTGAGCAGCTCTACTACATGGCTACCAGCCAGATCAACTACCTGTCGGTACAGTCCATGCTGTATGTACTCGGAGCTGACGGAGACCTCTACTATCTCGGCTGTGATGAAGCAAGCTCCTTCGATACTGACGGAGACCTTGTAGCTTCCAATCCCGAGAAGTGGACATACCTTAACGGCTATGTCGCCTGCTATGAGCTCTATGATGTTTATCACGACGCATCTACGGGTGAGTGGAGCCAGTCCGCATTGATCCCTGTCCGCGTAGACGGTGTAGACTCTTACCTCGTCGCTTACTACGATCAAGACAATCCGAGCGGCATCATCTCAGGCTATATGACAATGGGTGATGTTAATAATGATATCTATACCAATGTCTACACGCTCACAGGCACCGAGCAGATCCAGATACTCTGGTTTAACGCTAACACAAGCACGTATGTTGCTCCGGACTATCCTGCGTTCGCAGCATCCGAGGCAACACTCAGTTATGATCTCATTGATCTGACTCAGGATGTTACCGTCGTCGTATACGAAGTAGATGATGTTTACGGAAATGTCTACACATCCGACGCCTTCGAGTATGACAACGGAGTTTTCACTGAAATGCATCAACTCTGATTTTCATTACGAGTGACTTCACGGCCCTCCCGATCCCGGGAGGGCTTTTTTAACCTGTTTTTCTGTATTTCAGCGATTAGCAATGCCTAACATGCACTTGTTTTTTCGCTCGAAAGATGTCACAATGAAGAAGTTCAAATAACACTCCAAGGAGGAATTATATATGGCATTGGTAACCACTACCGAAATGTTCAAGAAGGCCTACGATGGCGGCTACGCTGTTGGTGCTTTTAACGTAAACAACATGGAGATCGTTCAGGGTATCACAGAGGCAGCAGGCGAGCTCAAGAGCCCTGTTATCCTTCAGGTATCCAAGGGCGCTCGCGCTTACGCTAACCACACATACCTCGTAAAGCTCGTTGAGGCAGCTATCATCGAGAATCCTGATATCCCGATCGCTCTGCACCTGGACCACGGTGATACTTTCGAGCTTTGTAAGTCCTGTATCGACGGCGGCTTCACATCCGTTATGATCGATGCTTCTTCCAAGCCTTTTGAAGAGAACATCGCTCTCACAAAGCAGGTTGTTGAGTACGCTCACGCTCACGGTGTAGTTGTTGAGGCTGAGCTTGGTACTCTCGCAGGTATCGAGGATGAGGTTGTTGTTGAGTCCGGTCACGAGTCCTACACACGTCCTGAGGAAGTTGAGGAGTTCGTTGACAGAACAGGTTGTGACTCCCTCGCTATCGCTATCGGTACATCCCACGGTGCATACAAGTTCACAGCAGCTCAGTGCACAAGAAACGAAGATGGTATCCTCGTTCCCCCGCCGCTCCGCTTCGACGTACTCGAAGAGTGCATGAAGAAGCTCCCCGGCTTCCCGATCGTTCTGCACGGTTCTTCTTCCGTACCGCAGGAGTTCGTTAAGATGGTTAACCAGTATGGCGGTAACATGCCTGATGCAGTTGGTATCCCTGAGGAGCAGCTCCGTAAGGCAGCCACACTCGCAGTCTGCAAGATCAACATCGACTCCGATATACGTCTTGCTATGACAGCTAACATCCGTAAGTACTTCACTGAGCACCCTGATCACTTCGATCCCCGCCAGTACCTCAAGCCCGCTCGTCAGGCTGTTAAGGACATGGTTGCTCACAAGATCGTTAACGTTCTCGGTTCCGACGGCAAGGCCTGATCCCACTGAGAGCTCTATAGCAATCGCAAACAAAAGGTCGTCACTTCGGAGACGACCTTTTTTTGTTGTGACGGCCGAGGTAACGGGCGGCGTGCTGCACGCAGGCGAGTGGGGCATTGTGTCGAAAACGCATGTCCTACCGTCTATAGCACGCAGACGCGAGTATCTTCCGCGGAATTAGTTCCGCAGTCGCCGCGTGGAGCGCGGCGACGAGGACTGTCCGTATATTCCGCGGAAGATGCGAGCGTCCCCTTTAGAACCCCAGATTATCGTTCACAAGGATCACGTGGATCCTGCCGGGGTGGCGTGAGAAGCGCGTGATCAGGAACTGGCAGCAGATGGTGTCAGGGGATTTGCAGTTGAAGCAGGTGCCGGTCTTGTTGCAGGGGGTGTCGAGGCCGAAGCGCTGAGCGTTGATGGGAGCGGCGACGGTGCGGGCGCGCTTCATGGCGGAGTCGAGGTCGCTTGCAACCTTGTTCATGCCGGCGATGAAGACGACGCGGCGGGGTCCCTGGGCGATGGCGGAGACGCGGTTCGCGTTGCCGTCGATGTTGATGAGGATGCCGTCGTCGGTCATGGCGTTTGGCGAGGCGAGGAAGACATCGGCGTCGTAGGCTGCGAGCATGGCTGCGCGCTTGTCTTCGAAGTTGTCGCGGTCGATAAAATTGTAGTTGCCTGACTTCAGGGCGTCGACGAGGCCGATCTCGCGGGCGGACATGCAGCCGCCCATGGTGACAGAGCTTGTCTCGGGGATCAGGCTGAGTGCCATGCGAAGGGCATCCTCCTTGGTCTTGGCGTAGTAGCCTTCCATGTTACGTGACTTGAGGCCTTTGATCACTTTCTCGGCGAGAAGATCGTTGCGCTTGATAATGAATTCGTCCATGTGCGATATGACCCGTTACGGGCTTCCTCCCTTTTCGATAGATAGCTTGATTATACCGATGACGCGGGGCAATATGAAGTCTCAAAACTTGTAATCGATGGGGATCTAAGGGTAGAATTAGTGTGTTAGATGAAGGGCAAGGTGAGCATATGCGCGGAATATATACGACGGTAAATGACAGCAGGAAAAAGGTTTTCGCTGAGGTGGCGAGGCTCTCGTATTCGTATGAGCCGGGAGCGCTTAAGGAGATGGATAATATTCCATACAAGATAGTGCCGGGCGAGGTGTCACAGTATCTGGATTCGGTCTTTCTCGAGAGAGCGATCGTCGAGGAGCGCATGAGGCTCGCGATGGGACTTAACCTGAGGAGTGCTTCAGAGCATGCGCCGGTGTCCACGGGTGCCGAAGAGTGCGTCAAACCCGAGAAATACTATGAGCCGCCGCTCATCAACATCATAAAGTTCGCGTGCCACGCCTGTCCCGACAATAAGATCCACGTAACGGACGCCTGCCAGGGGTGCCTCGCCAGGCCCTGTAACGAAGTGTGTCCCAAGGATGCGCTGTCTTTCAGGAACGGCCACTCGACTATCGATCAGGAGAAATGTATCAAGTGCGGCAAATGCATATCCGTCTGTCCCTACGGCGCCATCATCAAGCAGGAAAGGCCCTGCGCCAAGGCCTGCGGTATGAATGCGATCGGCTCGGACGAGTATGGAAGGGCCGATATCGATTACGACAAATGCGTGTCGTGCGGAATGTGTCTGGCGAACTGCCCCTTTGGTGCAATCGCCGACAAGGCACAGATCTTCCAAGTGATACAGGCGATAAGAAGTGACACGCCGGTATATGCAGCGATCGCCCCTTCCGTCACAGGCCAGTTCGGACCGGACCTGACACCCCGTAAGATGCGTAATGCCTTTAAGGCACTGGGCTTCGAAGATATCGTCGAAGTCGCGATAGGTGCCGACCTCTGTACTCTTGAGGAAGCCAAGGACTTCGTCCAGGAAGTCCCTGAGAAGCTCCCATTTATGGCGACTTCCTGTTGTCCGTCATGGGCAATGATGGCCAAGAAGCTCTATCCCGAGATTGCAGGCTGCATCTCTATGGCACTTACACCGATGGTATTGACCGGAAGACTCATCAAGAAACAGCACCCCGGCTGTAAGGTCGCTTTTATCGGCCCGTGCGCGGCCAAGAAGCTTGAGGCCAGCAGACGCACGATACGAAGCGACGTAGACTTCGTGCTTACTTTCGAAGAGGTCATGGGCATGTTTGAAGCGCGCGAAGTTGACTTCAGCAAGATAGAAGAAGATCATTCAATGCACGGTGCCAGCGGTGACGGCCGCGGCTTCGGCGTCAGCGGCGGTGTCGCCAATGCCGTCGTCAATTGCATACACGAGCTCTATCCCGACCGCGAGGTCAAGGTCGAGAAGGCTGAGGGTCTTGCAGACTGCCGTAAGCTCCTGGCGATGGCCAAGGCCGGCAAGTATAACGGCTACCTGCTCGAGGGCATGGGCTGTCCGGGAGGCTGTGTCGCAGGCGCAGGAACCGTTCAGCCGATCAACAAGTCAGCTGCGGCACTGGGAAAACAGGTCAAGGATTCTACCAACGCTCACGCATTCCAGAGCGACTACAAGGACATCCTCGAGACGCTCGAAGAGAAGGATATGCAGAAGCCTGAGTGAGTTCAGATTGTTAAGATGACAAGAAACCCGTCATATTTGAATAACGTGGTCAAGTAGGTCAAGGTATTAATAGTTAACTGTGATTCTCTGTAGTCGAAAGGGGCTCCTGAATAATGGCACTGCGCTCGTAATCTATTACCATTCCTGTCGTAACATCTATTCCGTATCTTATGCCATCCATTTCTTTGTCTTCATAGTACTCTGTGATAGAAATCACATGGTTATCCCAATCCAGTATGATATCCTCCGGGTGCAGTATTAACCTATAGTATTTCTCGCCATATGGGGATTCGGCCTCGTATCCATTCGCACTTAGATATAAAAGATAATCATAAAGGATATTCATTCTTTCGTCTGAATCAGCACTAATGAAGTCCTCTCTTGACATCATTTCATCAGCTATTATTTGGGCATACCCTACCGGTGGAACCATTATGTAATCATGATCAGATTTTATCCTCGTTCTATCAAGTTGGATTAATATTGCAATTAAAAGAACAACAATTGAAGAGAGTATAATTACCAATACTACATTTCTTATTCTTGACATATACAACTCCCTATAATGATCGTTGAGATACAAAACTATGAATCTTTGGTTTAACGTCCACCCTTAGTAATTCTCCTGCGCATATATCAGCAGTCTCGAATACAGTGCCGATGCCGTATCTTCAAGACTTCTGCCGGAATTATAGTACGCATCCAGCTCCTCCTGAATGATCGCCTGAACACCCCAATCATAGACTGTGATAGAATCTGCCTCTTGGACTGTATCAAGGAAAGCCTCCGTGATCGAGTCATCCAGAGGGATCTCTACATATTCATCGGAGTCATAGTCGGGGTATTCACGTATGATATGCGGCCAATAATAGATCCGCATCTCGTCTGTCAGGCTTGATGGATCCGTCATAACGTCGAGTATCTCTGACAGTATGGTCTCGTTGACAGGGATGAATCCTCCCGATGCAATATTGCGCTGATAGTCCTCATCGAAAAGGAACGATATAAAGTCACAACACGCCTCAAGGTTAGTCGTTCCGGCAGACACTGCCATCTGGCATGCAGGATAGATTGGATGAATAGAACCTGACAGCGACGGATATCCGATCCATACCGGGAGTTCTCCCCTATCAACATACATATCGTAATAATCTCCTAACCTGAACACTGTAGTATCGATCAGTGATGCATTACTGTCATCTATTTCCTGATAACCGTTCATCTGAAGCAGGGACAGATACTCGCTCTCATTTATTCCTTCGTTGACGGCAAGACTCACAAGATCCCTTACTGCATCCTCCGTCAATTCACCGTGATCATATATCCGCTTCAGGTCTAGGCTGAAGATGTTAAATGCGATCCCTGATGAGAGGGAAGTCGAGAAACGATCCTGTCCGGCGACCAACTGGGGCATGTTGAAGATTGAGACATTGCTGTCAGAATACTGAGAAGCATCGCCGTAATATCCCTGAAGCCCGAAGCCGGCAAAGACCTGATATATCTTGCCGTCATAGCACATAAGGTCATATATGTTTTCGATCATAGAAGCCTCATCAAATGACACCGCGTTCTCCAGGTACGGTTTGATATCCAAGACCATTCCGCTCTTGCCCCAATACTGATAATCAAACGTATTGCCATAGAAGATATCCGGAGATTCTCCTCTCTGGAAGGAATTAATAAGCTCCAGATTTGCCTGCTGCGCCTCCTCCGGAATGCTGTAATCGTAGCCGACAGCCAGAGGTACGACCTTGACCAGATACAAATCCTGAGAAACATTATACTGATATACAGCCTGATGCAGGTAACTGTCATATGCAATGTTGACGCCGCCAACCGTGATCACTTCGCGTTCCGACAGATCAAGGTCAGGATCCGCATAATAGAGTGCCATCTCACAGTAATCGCAACCGCTGTAGTTGAATGTCCTGTAAAAACAACTGTTGTTGATAACACTAAGATTGGTAGTAGCAGAGTTCCAAAGTGTTATCGTACCCTGATACTCGAGAATGTTGTCATACATCGCAACAGGAACAAGGTTTTTATTCTCGATGTCGGCTTCATATATCTTACCGTCGGATCGCGATTGATAATACTTAAAATCCCTGACTCCGTTCCCATAGTCCGGAAGCTCAAAATCATCCGCGAATGCCTTGAATACGGCTATAAAATTATCGATATCCAAATAATTTATCGAGTAACCGTCAACGGCATAGAACTTACCGTCCTGAGCGAAAAGAGTATATCCTGCATTGGCAGCTATCGTCCCAAGCAGATTCAGATCCGTGTCAAGTATGGCAACGCCTGACGCATTGCCGATCGCTATACGATCTCCTGACACCGCGACATGACCGCCGTACATGCTGACCTCCGAACCGTCCTCACAGCTTGCGAGAAGGTTCCCGTTGTAATCAAAGACATTATATGCCCCGGAGTAATAATCGCTTATGATGAATCTGTCTTCATCGATCCCTGCAAATGACGCTTCGGCATATTCCAAGTCCAAAGTAAACGACGACTCTATCCCATCCTTATTGACTACATAACAAACGGCAGGCCCGTCATCGTCATCCTGAATGATGTGCGATGTCGGAACAACACAGACATTTCCATCAAGTTTATCGAAAGCAGCATATTCAATATAATCATCCGGATCAACGGGAATCTTTATTACAGCACTGCTGTAATAAGTCGTCTCATAATCGGGATTCCCGATAGAATCATTATCGACCTTGTCTGTCATCTGCGCAGAGCACCCTGACAATAACCCCAACGCCAATACAGTACCGGCACTTAACACTATCATGTAACGTAATACAGGTCTCATAGCGTATCTCCTTGATAGATAAGGATCATTAATTGCACTGCATGTTAAGCAGTGCAATTGCTGATATCAGTATATCAGCAACGAGAATTATAAGTAAGCAGTCTCTTCACGGAAGCCTTGGGAGAGGGCGGTTAGGAGACGTCAACAGAATTGACGAGTTCAGCTGATTAATGTTGACATCCTACTTCGTGTCGTCAACAGAAACATGCTTTCAACTCTGATTCTGTTGACAATATGCCTTGATCCTTCAACAGAAATCGTCTTTCAACTCTGATTCTGTTGACAATATGCCTTGATCCTTCAACAGAAATCGTCTTTCTACCCCAATTCTGTTGACACTATGCCTCGATCCGTCAACAGAAATCGTCTTTCTACACCAATTCTGTTGACACTATGCCTCGTGTCGTCAACAGAAACCGACTCTCAGCCCCAATTCTGTTGACGGCAGGCCTCAAGCAACAGCTCAAATCGCCAGCGACTGACGAGATAGCCAGATTACCTTAAACCTTACACACATCGAGGGCATGGGCTGTCCGGGAGGCTGTGTCGCAGGCGCAGGAACCGTTCAGCCGATCAACAAGTCAGCTGCGGCACTGGGAAAACAGGTCAAGGATTCTACCAACGCTCATGCTTTCCAGAGCGACTACAAGGATATTCTCGAGACGCTCGAGGAGAAGGATATGCAGAAGCCGGAGTGAGTTTTCGCGATTAAATCAATAGTCGACTACAGTTTTGATCGCAGTTTTAAGAGGGAATGTCGTCGATTGCAGACTTTACAGTAGTCCATATGCCGCAAAAACATCAGCGATCTAACAATATGATGTCTACTTTCTCCCTATCTCAGGATCAAGCATAGAGCCGCACTTGGTGCAATACTTGCTGTTAATGCCATGTGTTGCACCGCACATCGGACAGGTCTTGTAATGTTCCGGAGCCGGCATCATATCAACCTTATTATATGACTCACCCCACGGTGTTTCTGATGCAGTTCTATAATATACGGGGCCGGGGATCGCTTCGCCCACTTGAGAACAGTTCCTTCGATTAACAACTGCAATTATTAGTAATACTATAGCCGCCATTACATATAGAGGAAACAATCCGGTGTACTCCATCCTGGCATCATCAAAAAGACTATCATTATTTATTATCTCCACCCAGCTTAAAGCTATTGTCTCAATCAGCAAAGCAACGCCTGCAAATACGACCATACTTTTCCAAAAAGAACGAATATCATTGTTACCAATATAAACAAGTGTAATAATCAATTCTAAAGCCATGGCAATATATAAGACAACCGCCAAAATGTACGACCCGGCCACATAAGAAGCACCTCCACCGGCTGATAACATGGCCTTCAAAGCCTCCAGATCATCATCGTACACCCAATGAAGCAAATATCTGAATGATTCTATCAGTTCGCTAATACTACCCTTCTCATTTTTAAAAGATAAAGTTTTAAGGAATGGCGCTGTCATCAAGAAAACCGCCAGTATAAAGGAAAACACTATAAAAATAGCACTATTATCGTCTCTTGGAGGAATAGTATTTGTTTGAGGCACAAAAGGAGCATTTGATTGTAGTTTACCATCAGCCTTTTGCGGCACAAATTGCGATCTGTTGTTATAATCCATGTCCTCCTCGCCTTCTTAATATGAATTAGCCTCTATCTCTCCTACTACCATCGTTAAGTGTTGCCGAGCAATATGGACAATTCTTCATATTATAATCTCTCACATACCATAATCAGTTTTAATTTGGGCCCATTCATCGGATTCAAGGAAAGCGTTTATCAACGACTCTCGAGAGGCACCGTTACTTAAGACTAATAAATTATTACTCATTCCTTCTTCATCCGGTTCCCTACAAAGGATTGCATTATATAACGTATTGATAAACTGCTCATCAGAGAGGTTACGAGAGTTAAATTCATCGCTTGCAAATAACTCTCTTACAATAGTCTCCGGACCGTTTTCAGCAGAAGAAATCAACGGCAAATATCTATTCAACCCATTCTGATCCGGAGCCCGATTAAGAATCACATTGTATAAATGAGTTATAAAGTTTTTACTTGATTCATCACCTATTACTTCACCTGAATCAGTGATTGTTTTCTGCATCATAAAATCGACAAGGCCAATTTCAATTTCATGGTCTGAAGACACGGCACTCCAATCTCCATTTAACTCAACATAGACTCTTATCTGTTGTATGTATGAAATATCTATCGAGAAATCCAATTGCGATGAATCGCATCGTATCTCAGGAGATACATACAAAAGAGTATCATCACCGTAATTATAGACTACAGCATAGGTATCATCATAATAATAATCTCCTGGAACTTGAATCGTACTTCCTTTCTCGGGAACTATATGGCCTGTAAGAATATTATAATTAGAATCTATATTGTAGTACTCATCAACATGAACTGATTCATCACATCCTCTAATCTTTTGACCATGTCCATGTGGGGTGTTGTATATATCAGTCTCGTTGGGTAACCATTCACTACAGTAAACGCTATATGCTGATTCGCTATAATAGTACTGTTCCAATGAGAACAGATCTACAGGTATAAAAGATTCGTAATATGTTTTTGCATCATACAACGACTGATCATTTATTGTAATTAAAGCCTGATTGATGATATCAATAGCCCCTTGATAGTTGTTCCCGTTTTGATGAACCTGATTAGCGGAATCAAGTGCGTATTGTAAATATTCCGTTTCCAATACCGTTTGTTCTGTAATAAGACTCTGGTTGTTGGGAAGCAGGTTAACCGCACCTCTGACTTCTGAAATTGCAGCGATATAATCTTGGTTAGATCTTGCTATCTCAGCCTGATTGAGCACTCCGGATACATATTCATCAACAGAGCTTGATGCATGAGAAACGGCAATAGAGTAGTTTGTATCGTCAGCAATCACAAGTAAATACTGTTGGTAAGCACTATAGTAATCCCCTGACGAGAAAAACGACTCTGCGGAGGCAAAAGCAGATTTAGATGCTATCAGCTGATTCAGTTGTTCTCTCAATGGCGTTATATCACTATCATGAAGGACGTCGAGATTGGAAATTGTATCAAATACTACATTGGCTTCTGTATCACTGATGATTGTATTATTATATTCGTCAACTGACATTTCCAACCTCGACAACAAAGCCGAGTAGGCCTCATTTTCCAGCTCAGTATTACCATTGACAGTATCTCTGTAAATAGTTTTTGCCGCTGAAACATTATTATTGTCAACCTCTACAAGAAAATCCTCTACCGCATTATGGTACTCCGATTCCGTATTATCACTGCTTATTGACTTGTCAGAAGAACGTCCACAAGAAGTCAATAGTACAATACTACTGCACAAAACGGTTAGAATGATGTTAGCGCCCAGCAATTTTAGCCAATCTAGCGCTCATCGATTTTAACCAATTTCAGCTCATCAAAAAGAACCAACACTTCAACTGATAATTGTTATTGTTTATTTGTTTCTGTTTGCCGTAGTTGCTATCGAGTAAGTTTCAAGGTTCTTGCTGCGATAGCTTTCTCCTTGAATCATGTAAACAACTGCGTCATCGAAGATCCTGTCCAATGCGCATTTTATACCGTTTGAGAGAGGAAATACTGCCTTGATATCCTTGTGTTATAGTTCTTTTAAAGTCATTACGATTCATTTTGCTCCTTTCGCTGATGTGTTGGCATTATCAGTATATAGGATTATCGTAATGGCTTTTTTACTTGAGCTAAAATTGGTCGTTTTTGATGGTCCAGTAGTGGTCAAAATCGCCGAGCGCTAACAATGATTACGAACCTTTTCATCAATAGCATCCCCCCATTACTTGCTAATAACGCTTAAAGAATAGCCTCGATTTCGTCCACTACTTCGCTAATAGCAGCATTGTGACTTTCAACTGAGTAGCTCGCATCCAAGTAGCGTTCCTCATAGCGGTCAAGTTCACGCTCAAGGTCCACATCGAAAACTTCTTCAACTCGATCATATCGACTGGCTTTAGCCTTATATTTATTCATATCTACCAGCAAGAAAGCGATGACGCATAATGCAATAACCAAGGCAACAGTTAAACAGATAGGCAATATTGCAATCTTATTCTTATTCTGAACTTGCGGTTGCCCATAAGGCGTCGCATACATCTGTGCCGGAGCAGCTTGCTGATAAGGTGGTTGCTGCATCTGATTAATTACCGGGCTGCCACAAAAATCGCAGATTGTTTTTCCTTCAGGAATCTCTTGGTTACAATTGACACACTTCATATAATCCTCCTGTCACTTATCACTAATATCGTGCTGACGACTATTTACTTCAGTATTCCGTACTCAGCGCAGATACCAGCCCATTCCTGTGAACCTGCAAAACCCTGGAAGACAGACTCTCTCGAGACACCGCTATTCAGCTGACCAACCCAATCGGCAAAGCCGGCAGGATCTGCCTCTCGTCCCATAAAAGTTCTGTAGAGACGGTTTACATATTCTTCGTTACTGAAGCCGTGGGCGATGAACTCTTCAGAGAAGAAGAAACCGTGTGCGGCCTGAGATCCTGAAATCTGCATATTGGCCAGCTGAGCGGCCCAATTATTCAGACCACCGATATCTGCATCTCTGCCCAAACAGGTGGTATAAAGGCGGCGAGCAAAGCTCTCGACCTCTGCACTTGGCTGAATGTTGATATTCGGACTACAATTGCTGCCGGATGCGATACTATAGCTCAGGCAAAGATTCGCCCACTCAGTGGAATTGATAAAGCCGTCAATTACCTGCATCTTAGTCCAGCCCTGATCCATAAGCGTCATCCAATCAGCCTTATGCTCATCAGCAGGACGATTAAAGAAAGTCAGATAAAGCGTATCCAAGAAGTCTGAATTACTCATATTCTTTCCCAGGAACTCTTCTGAGAACAAGAACCCTCTAGCTACATCCGCGCCGGTAAAGCCCTCAAGCTTAACCTTGTTGATCCAGTAGTTCTTGCCGTACGCTTCGGAAGGTCGACCGAGAGCAACATTATATAACCTTTCGATAAAATCACCGAGACCTGTGGAAGTACTGCTGCTCGTGTTACTATTCCCCGGCTTCACAGGAGTAGGCATGGCAGTCGGCTTAGGAGTTGTCGTCGGTTTATTGGTAGGAGTTGCAGTCGGCTTTGCCGTCGGCGTCGGGGTTGCAGAAGGTTTTGCATTGGGGGTATTACCAGAATTCAAAAGGGTTACTACGAGCTGCCCATTCTGATCACGCTTTATCTCAGTCTCGAAATGCAAAACAGTTCTATTCTGATATAAATCGTATGTATGTACTTCATGAGTATATGTCCCTACTGCCACCTTATCGACGTGATATACATAATATCCGTCATCCGTATATGCTCTCGGATTAAACCCAGCAATTCTATTGCCATCCGAATCATAAAGAAATGCATTTCTGCCATCAATGCACCCCAAACCCGATGGATCTGAACACTTTATGGAAATGTCATATCCATCATCAGAAATATTGGTTACCTCTATGTCAGACACCTCAGGTCCGGTTATATCCGAAGGACGATATTCATATTCAATAATTGTCTCTCTAGACGAGCTTTCAGAAAAAGAAATATAGTTTCTTTTACCATGCAAATAGAAAGTACAAGTATTCGTTACCGATTGTCCTGCCGGAACAGTCTCTATGCGATCCCAACCATTTAGCACAAATATAAAAGTTCCAACTTTACCTTCATGCCAATCAACATATATTTCTCGGTCCTGACTGGTAGGATTATTTATTCTATACGTTACAGTAAGCTCAACTGCCGGCAAATCAGTATTCAGGCTTTCTTCTACATTCAATATTTCGACCTGGTTAACTATATTAAATGTAATCGCCCTGCTTCCATAATAGTTCCCAATACCGGAAATAGTAATTGTAGCAGTGCCGACGTTTACGTTGTTAACAATAGAGTCGATTCTGTAGTCTTTGTTCAGTACCAGCGAATAATTATTGTAAGTCAGATTAAGTGCAGGCACGATACTTTGACCGGTATAAATCTGATTAGGTATAGGCTTGATACTTGCTTGGTTCAAATCGGTTTTCACAACAGGCTTTACAAAGGTAAACTGCAGAGTCTTCCATTGTGTAAGGCTGGATCCAGCCAGCGGGCTTGTATTAAATGTCACGTTAAAGGTATCGTATAATCCGTTGAGATCTGATCTTCTTACATAACAGTACAGTGTATTGCCTGACCTAATCGGTTTATACTCATGCCTGATATACGAGCCTTTCCATGCCACAATGACACATTCATACGCCGTATACCCTTTATCATCCACTGTGCATGATATCTTACATGAATCAGAAGTAAGATCAGATACTTGGAAATTGGATAGCTTTACATCATTATAGGTTGGAGTCGGTTGCGGATTTACACTGCCATTAAATCTTGCAACATACTCCAAATTGGGTATTGCGGAAATAGTATTATACTTGCTATTAAACTTCCCATTATAATTAATGCAATTCTTAGATTTCTCAGATCCCCAACATTCAACTGTAGTAAAAGTACTCCCTGATACAGTAAGTACCATAGCAGAATGTCCACCTGCTCTTATAACATCTCCAACCTTTATGCCACCGGCATTATTAACAGCAGAAACAGATGTATAATGCGTCCATTGCGTATGAGGTGACTTCCCTGTTATCTCGCGACCAATTAATTCACAAAAACCAATACATTGACGATACCCCTGATACCAGTATTCTCCTTTATGCATAGTACTTTTGAGGGAAGAACCATAGGTACTGCCATATGGAGTCTTAGACGCTTTAAAACCCGATTGAGCAGCTGCATCTAATGAGCTAGCAGTATTGGAAACATTATTGTAGTTATAAGTCCAGTAACTACCATTTTCAAAACCATATTTGGTGCATATTCTGTCAATATCAGCTTTAGTGATTCCACTTGCAGCATTGGCATTTGCATCATTGATACCTGGTACTGGAATTATTAGCATCCCAATTGCAATTACAGCTACAATCAACAAAGAGATGGGTTTCGTTAAGCTCTTCCTCATAATAATCCCCCTAATTTATTATAAGTTTCAACTATCACACTTATACAACTAATAGTACTACTTTGTTTTCGCATTCTCAAGACTTCCATAAAATAGTGATGAAGACGAAGATTGTTTTTTATTCTGCAACGAGGAAGGATCAAACTATGGATAAGGATACCCTCATCGGGATTGGCGGAAGAATCAAGAGTGCACGAGAAGCGGCCGAATTAACGCAGGAGAAACTTGCCGATCTAATTGATGTTTCCGTACAGTTTATTTCCGACCTTGAGCGTGGCAAGTCAGGCTTATCCGTTGAAACGCTCATAAAAACATGCAGTGTCCTACAAGTCTCCAGCGACTATATCCTTTTCGAAAAGCTTGATAAAAACATAAGATACGACTTCCTGATGAGGCTTGAAGGGCTGAGCTCGGACGCATTGGTGTTAATGGAACGTCAGGTTAATCTCATGGTTGATGCACTGAAGTTTAAGGACTGATCAGGCAATTCATGGCGTTTTTACCTCGCGTGTTAACCAAAGCCGGGTTAACAGTAGAGTTAATTTAACAACAACTCAACTGCCCTTATACCTCTCTGACGGCTTCACGATCAAGGTCATGGCAAGTATGACGAGCGCGGTGATGCCGAGACTCAACGGATATACTGCCATGATCGCGGTAAATGACCTGTGATGCGGGAATACAAAGAATATCCACGTCAGTCGAACGCCGCAGATGCCGACTACTGAACAGATCGCCGGCACGAACGATATCCCGAACCCGCGCAGATATCCCGTCAGCGTCTCCTGAATAAAGCTGACGCTATATGCGGCGAAGATGAACTGAAGCCTGATCCGTCCGTTACTGATAACATCCGGGTCTGAATTAAATATCCGAAGCAAAGGTTCGCATAACAGCAGTATCACGCAGCAGATAGTTCCCGTGGTCAGCAGATTCTGTACCAGACAGTTCTTCAGAACCTTCCGGCACCTGTCGTTTTTCCCTGCCCCGTAATTCTGCCCGACAAACGTCGAACAGGTCTGCCCGAAGGAATTCATCACATAATAAGCGAATATCTCGAGATTAAAAGCCGCTGCCGAGCCTGCCACGACAATGGTCCCCAGGCTGTTTACCGCAGACTGAACGATGATGTTCGCGAAGGAAAAGACCATACCCTGAACGCCCGCCGGAACACCGATGATCAATATCCCGCTCAGTACTTGAGGATCTATCCGGATGTTCTTTATATTCACGCGGACCACGGAGTCGGTCCTGAGTAGCGTCGCGAAAAGGATCGCGGAACTTATGGCATTCGCGATAACAGTCGCGATCGCGACACCCTCGACATCCATCCCGAGCCCGACCACGAACAACAGATTAAGGCCGACATTAAGCACGCCCGATATGACCAGCGCCATAAGCGGAATGCCTGTGTTGCCGCAGCTTCGGAAAATCGCCGACTGGAAGTTATAGAGTAATATGACCGGCATGCCGAGAAGATAGATCCGCAGATATTTGACCGACATCGCCTTTACATCCGAGGGAACGTCCAGAAGATCTACCACCTGCGGGGCAAGGAGCTCGCCTATCAGAGTCAGAAGGAGCCCTCCGAGAACAGCGACAACAAGAGAGGTGTGTACTGCCTTGGACGCTTTCGAGTTATTACCCTGCCCTATCGCACGGGCGATAACGACGTTGCTTCCGAGGGATATGCCGACAAAGAGATTGACCAGCAGACCGATGACCGGCGCGTTAGAACCTACCGCCGCCATTGCCTCCTTGCCTGAGAAGCGTCCGACCACGGCAACATCGGCAGCATTAAAGAGCTGCTGAAGGATGCCGGTCAGCGCCAACGGTATCGTATACCGGATTATCTTCCCTCCGAGAGGTCCGGTGGTCATGTCCAGTTGTTTGCTCATAGACGCGTATTATACACCTTTCATATGGGAGATGTGCCGGCGCATTGATTCCGACTACAAAAAGGCCGTCTCAATTATTCATTGAAACGGCCTCTCATCTGATCTCAACCTGATCGCGATCACATCTCGCTTATAAGATCTATGCTGTGCTCCTTGTTGAGCTTCTTACATACCTCAACGAAAGTATCGAGCGGTATGTCGTGCAGCTGTGTCTTCTGGCCGCGTATTGTAACGGATACCGTGCGGTTCTCGCACTCTTTGTTACCGATTACGAGAATGTAAGGATCCTTCATTGTCCTGTAGTACTTGATCTTCTCGTTCATGTTCTTGTCGGCATAGTCGGCCTCGGTACGGACGTAGTTGAACTCGAGGAGATCCTGAACTTCCTTGGCATACTCGTTGTTCTCGGTGTGGATCGGAACGATGCCTACCTGAACGGGGCTCATCCAGAACGGATATGCACCCTTGAAGTGCTCGGTGATGATTCCGATGAATCTCTCGAAGGATCCGAAGATCGCACGGTGGATAACGACGGGCATCTTCTGTGTGTTGTCCTTGTCGATATATGTCAGACCGAAGTTTGCAGGAAGCTGGAAGTCGAGCTGGATCGTTCCGCACTGCCACTCTCTGCCGAGAGCATCCTTGATCTGGAGGTCGATCTTAGGTCCGTAGAAAGCACCGTCGCCCTCGTTGATCTCATAGTTATCCTCGCCGTATCTGTTGTCGAGGATCCTCTTCAATGCAGCCTCGGCTCTGTTCCAGACTTCGATGTCACCCATGAAGTCATCAGGACGCGTGGAGAACTCGGGACGGTATGTAAGACCGAAAGTATTGTAGATCGTATCTGCCAATTCCATGATGCGTCCGATCTCTTCCTCGATCTGCGACTCCATAACGAAAGTATGGTCGTCATCCTGTCTGAACTCCTGAACACGGAAAAGGCCGTTCATCTGACCGGACTTCTCCTTACGATGCAGAACATCCATCTCGCTGTAGCGGATAGGCAGTTCCTTATAAGAATGGATAGTTCTCTTATATGTCATCATGGCATTCGGGCAGTTCATCGGCTTGGCAGCCATTGTGTCCTCAGCCTCGATAGAGAAGACGGAAGCCGTCTCATCAGACTCCACGGTATCGTCTGCCTTAGTTCCGTCAGTCAATCCCGGAACCAGGAACATGTTGTTAACATAGTGAGCCCAGTGACCTGAGATGAGCCAGAGCTTCTTATTGTTGATAAGAGGTGCGGATATCTCCTGATAGCCGTACTTGTTCTGCAGCGAACGCGAATAAGAGATGAGCTGACGGTACATCTCCCAGCCGCGGGGGAGCCAGTAAGGCATGCCGGGCGCGGTCTCCTGGAACATAAAGAGCTCCTGCTTGGGACCTATCTTCTTGTGGTCACGCTCGAGTGCCTCCTTGATCATGGCAAGGTGAGCCTTAAGCTCATCCTTGGTCGGGAAAGCATATACATAGATCCTGGTCAGCGAATCATTCTTCTCATCGCCTCTCCAGTACGCACTGGACGAGGACTTGAGCTTGAATGCTGTAGCCAGGAGCTCACGGGAATTGTCAACGTGAGGTCCGCGGCAAAGATCTACATAATCGTCGCCTGTATAGTAGATGGTGAGAAGCTCATCCTCCGGCAGATCCTGTATGATCTCGACCTTATACTTCTGATCCTTAAACATCTCGAGTGCATCTGCTCTCGTGATCTCCTCACGTCTCCAGTCTTCCTTACGCTTGATGATCTCGAGCATCTTATCCTCGATCGTCTTGTAGTCATCCTCCGTTATCGGACGGGGCAGCTTGAAATCATAATAAAGACCGTCGGCGATCTCCGGTCCGATGGCATACTGAGTCTCCTTGCCGAAGATCTCGATAACTGCCTTGGCCAGAATGTGTGCCAGCGAGTGACGATAAACCTGAAGAACTTCTTCTCTTTCCATTTTTGTAACTTCCTTTATACATATGCTGTCTCTGCTACGGTCAGAGATGCACAACGATTATACTCCAGGAAGTGCCGGAGCTCAAATGGTCAGGCTGTCAGTATATCGAAAAGAATTCCTTAACGGGCATTTTCTCAAAAAATATCAAATGCATCGTCCGGTAATTTTGAGAAAACCTCTTCCAGTGTGAGCCCATCGATCTTGATAGCAAGTAGCTCATTTACAGTCTTAACATTAGTCGGCATTTTGTAAAACTCACAGAATGAGATCATATCTTCGCCGTTCTTACTAAAGTATGTTACAGAGTATCTTTTCCCATTGTAATTGAACTCTATCTCTCTATTTCCTTCTGTTAATAACTCAATACATTCAGCTCTCATATAAACGCCTCCGCTTTTTTTCTTGTGATTTTATTATCAGCCCCTTTAACCCATCTATGAATGTGAGGAACAATAGGGTGATTTATTGGATTGCCGTGACAAGTATAGTCTATGTCTAAATAAGGCTCTCCTTTTTCATTATAGTACCTTTCAGATACAACATACATATTAACAAGTTTTATGGCGACAGAGTTAGGGTTGTTTGTTTTGGGTAATCTCTTTCCCTCCCCACATATAAAGTGTTCTTCAACTCGCCCAACTAACTTAGACTTCAGATAATTGTGTTCACCGGGAACAATCTTGATATTGCAGTTGTACTTGTCTAAAGCATTATGAGTAGTGGAAGTATACTCTCCGCTTTTGTCTCCATTCCCGGAAGGAACAAAAGGTTGTAATTTGCCTCCGCCACCTTTTTTCAGATTATTCATGTTGTATAAATCCTTTCATATATGATTATTTGATTTAACTGTATCTCATCTAATTCCTTGGTAGAAGTTCCCTTTAAGCTCATGTATCATTCGCATAAGCTGCTTTTTTTATTAATCAATACGAGTTATGCAAATATTGAATATTGGTTATCGAATTGTATAATATTAACCAAACAGTAAACATCATGTTGAGGAGGCAGATAATGGAAAGAAGAGTCAGCACGATAAAACTAGGTAACCGGATTAGAGATGCTCGCAAAAAAGCTAACATTACTCAGTCAACCTTAAGTACCAGAACAGGCATCTCTATTACACAATTATCTGCATATGAAAATGGAAAAAGAGGAATTAGTTTAGATTCATTAGCAAGCATAGCTAAGGCAACTAACACCACAATTGATGAACTCTATTGGGGAAATAAAGAAACTCGTATGATCACATCTGCGATCAACAAGGCAGAATTAATTGTAAACTGCATTACAGCCTTATTTGATGAGAAAATCATACTCGCTTATTCCAGGTACACAAGAATAGATTCCTTTGATCGGGAATTAATCGATGATATTGAATTTGCAAATTACAAAGCTATTATTACTGATCTACTCTTAAAACTACAAGATTTGGATGAGCACAAAGAAGATTATTCCAATTTTGAGGACTTCAGATCTCAATTACTGTCTGCTGCCGTAGCAAGGATTCAAAAGGAAGATCGTAACACTAATTCATAATTATTGTTGGACTGCCAATAATAATCTACATATTGAATGGAAGCTGGTCGCGTGGGCGCGCAGTGGGCGACAACGGCAGCGACACGATTTCCGGTTTCTTTGTCGCTCGAGTTGTCGCTCAGATCATAACGGCTCCCCGTTCGCTGCCTTTTCCTGCTTCGCATTCACCAGCACGACCGCGCCAAGCACCAGCACGATGCCGACGGCCGTGGCAAGACTCATCTTCTCATGATAGTAAAGGACTCCCACGAGTGAAGCAACCACGGGCTCGATCGAGGCGAGCACGGATGCTTTGCCGTTCTCGAGACCGGTGAGGCCGTATGTATACAGAAGATAAGGAATAAAGCAACTGAACACACCTATCGCGACGCCCCATACCCATGCCGGCACCGAAGTCCCGGACGGGATCGATGTATCTGTCATCACACGCATGAGGTGGAACGGCTTCCAAATGATCGCTGCGCCGACCGATGCCAGAAGGCATGAGTAGAAATTGATCGTGAGGCTGCTGTAACCGCGGTCGAGGGCATAGCGCGAGAAGATCGTATAGAGGGCATAGCCGACGCCGGAGCCTATGCCGAACAGAAGGCCTGCAGCGGTGAGGCTCACCCCGCCTGCGATGCCCGATACGAGACAGCACCCGGCAAATGCGAGGACCACGGCAAGGATCTTGGTGGGAGTGATCTTCTCGCCGAAAAGGATTGCCGACAGGAGCATAACTATGGTAGGAGCGATGTAGAGCAGGATCGCCGCCGTGGACAGATCCATCATGCTGATCGCTCTGAAATAACAGAACGTAAAGAACAGCAGGCTCAGAAGTCCCGAGCCCAGGAAGCACCAGATGTCCTTTTTCTTCACTTTGAACGCTGCCGGCTTTGTCAGAAGGAGCAAAAGTCCGAACATAACGGCCGCGATGCCGCATCTGACTATTATCGCCTCGTCCGAGTCGATCCCGTATTTGTCGAGGTGTCTCGTGAAGAACCCCATGAATCCCCAGCAGATACCGCCGCCGAGGACAGCCAAAACATACTTGTTGATCTTATTCATAACGGAGGGATTATACCACTGTCAGCTCGCATCCGTAAGCATCGCCGCGAGTTGTGATGCCGTAGGTCTCCTGTCCGCATCGAGGTCGATGCACTGCCTGATGATGTCCTGAAGAACGCCTTCCGGCAGTTGCTCTTTGGGGAATTTGCCTGTCAGCATCACGTTGAGCAGGACTCCGGTCGCATATATATCGGACTCGGTGGAAGATGCCGCTATCCCGTAGCCCGCCTGTTCGGGTGCCGCATAGTTCATCGTGCCGAGGTAGCCGGTGTCATCGCTCCTGCCCGGGTCATACCATTTGGCGACGTTGAGGTCGATCAGACAGATGTCGCCGTCGGGCGTTACGATGATATTGGAAGGCTTGATGTCGCGGTGGACGATAGGCGTAGGCAGGTTATGAAGTTCATTGAGGACGTCACAGAGTTTGACGGCTATGTCAACCGCCTTCTGCCGGGGGAGCGGACCGCCTGAGATCAGGGTCTCGACGGTGGACCCGGGGATGAACTTTTCGATAAGGATCAGGCAGTTGGTGCTCTCATATACTTTCTCGATCTTCGAGACATGCGGCACCGGATGGTCCCTCAGATACTCGTAAACGCTTTTCCTGTAGACGCTCAGGACTTTCTTGACGTATAGCTCGCCCGTCTCCTTGTCTTTTACCAGGATGACATTGTCCTTGCCGCTGATCGGTCCCTCTTCCTGATATTGCGACAGCTCGACCTTCTCGTCATCAGTCAGGCCTTTATAAGGGTTACTCTGTACGATCTGATACTCCTCCTCGGATGAGTAGACCTCTTCGGGAATGATGTCATTCTCTTCCCCGCATTCTTTGCAGATCCACTTCCCGCAGTCCTCTCTGAATCCCTCCTGGATGTTCAGCATCTGACCGCATCCGTCGCAGAACCATGCGATATCCGAATCCGCCTGCACCTCAGGATTGATCAGCATCTCGCCGCAGCCTTTGCAGACCCAATACGGCAGAGTGTTACTGTAGCCCTTCTGAAGTGTTAGGTTGGCGTCACACCTCGGACAGAATTCGTGCTCGTTGGCAGAAGGGACGGCATTGCCCCTTTCCCTTCTCTTGAACTTATCGATCATGCCTCTGATCCTTCGTATCATCGCGCCCGCCTCATGATCTGCTTCTGATCTGATTGTAGCACACGCAGGGCGCGGGATAGTAGGCGTGGCGAATCTTTCTTTACAGCAGTTGCTCGAGTCTCTTTGCAGCCTCTGCCGTATCCTCGGGACTGCCGAACGCGGTCAGCCTCATGTAACCTTCGCCGCTTGAGCCGAAGCCTTCGCCGGGCGTACCGACGATCTGAACCTCCTCGAGCAGCTTATCGAAAAGCTCCCAACTGCCCATCGAATCCGGGCACCGGAACCAGATGTAAGGTGAATTGGTACCGCCGGTAAAGAACACGCCTTTACGCCTGAGCACGTCAGCCAGTATGGCGGCATTTGACTTATAGCATGCTATGTTGCGGGCGCACTGCTTCAGTCCCTCGTCTGACAGGGCTGCCTCGGCGGCGCGCTGGACAGGATAGGATACACCGTTGAACTTGGTGGACTGTCTTCTGTTCCACATCTTGTTCAGGTCAGATCCCGAGGCCGACAGACCTTCGGGGACTATAGTCCAGCCGCAGCGAAGGCCCGTGAACCCTGCGAACTTCGAGAAGGAACAGACTTCGATCGCACAGTCGCGTGCACCGGGAATCTCATAGATCGAGCGGGGCAGATCGTCCTCGATAAAAGCGCCGTATGCGGCATCGAAGATTATCAGCGAACCGGTCTTCAGTGCGTGGTCGACCCAGATCTGAAGCTGAGTGCGGTCGTAGACTGCACCGGTCGGATTGTTGGGGGAACACAGGTAGATCACGTAGGGAGATGCATCCGATAGGTCGGGCATCGGCAGGAAACCGTTATCCTGATTTCCCTCGAGATAGTGGATATGACGTCCTGACATCAGGTTGGAATCGACATAGACCGGGTAAACGGGGTCAGGGATCAGGATCTCGTTATCGCCTAATATATCTACGAGATTACCGATGTCGCTCTTGGCACCGTCGGATACGAAGATGGAGCCGAGCGGCATGTCGACGCCGAGAGAAGTGTAATAGCGGGCGATCGCCTGCTTCAAAAACTCGTAGCCGCTCTCGGGCGGGTAACCCCGGAAGGTCTCCTTGACTCCCATCTCGGCGACGGCTGCGGTCATCGCTTCGACTACGACCGGCGGTATCGGCAGAGTAACATCTCCGATGCCCATCCTTATCAGTCTGACATCGGGATGGGCAGCAGAATAAGCCCTTACCCTTTTGGCGATCTCACTGAAGAGATACGATTCCTTTATATTTCCGTAATTACCGTTAGCTGAGATCTTCATTGTTCGCCTCTCCTGTTCTTGGCAGCACTCACGAGTCCGATAAACAGAGGATGCGGCTTGTTCGGCCTGCTCTTGAATTCGGGATGGAACTGGACGCCGATATGGAAATCATTGGCAGGAACTTCGACTGCCTCGACGAGGAGTCCGTCCGGCGAGATCCCGCATACAGTGAGTCCTGCGTTCACGAGAGCTTCCTTATAGTCGTTGTTATATTCATATCTGTGACGATGGCGTTCACTAATTTGAGGCTTGCCGTAGCAACGCTCCATAAGTGTGCCGGGCATGATCTTGCAGGGGTAACTGCCGAGCCTTAAGGTGCCGCCCTTCTCGATATCGTCATTCTGTCCCGGCATGAAGTCGATGACCTTGTTCGGGGCGTTGTGATCGAACTCGCCCGATGTGGCGTCGGTAATGCCCGCGAGGTTCCTGGCGGCCTCGATGACGGCAATCTGCATTCCGAGGCAGATACCGAGATACGGGACATTGTTGACACGGCACCAGTTAGCCGCCGTAACCATGCCTTCGATGCCGCGATCGCCGAAGCCGCCTGGGACGATCACGCCGTCGAGCCCGCTTAATGTGGCACCAACATTCTCAGGCGTTATGGATTCGGAATCCACCCATTCGATATCCGTGTAGACGCCCTCATCGTAGCCTGCATGACGAAGCGCCTCGGCAACGGACAGATAAGCGTCGTGAAGCTGGATGTACTTGCCGACGATGCCGATATGGACGCGTCCGGTACGGTTACGGATCTTGTTGATGACTTCCTTCCATTCGCCGAGATCAGGCTCGTGGCCCTTGAGCTCGAGCTTACGCATGACGGCTTCGGAGAAGCCGGACTTCTCGAGCATGAGAGGCGCTTCATATAGGATCGGTAAGGTAACATTCTCGATGACGCAGTCTTCACGCACGTTACAGAAGTTCGCGATCTTGCTGATTATGGTCTTGTCTTCGATCGGCTCATCGGTGCGGAGCACGATGATGTCGGGCGATATTCCCATGCCCTGGAGTTCCTTGACGGAATGCTGTGTCGGCTTCGACTTATGTTCGCCTGATGCCTTCAGATAAGGCAGCAGAGTTACGTGAACATAGAGCGAATTCTCTTTACCGACTTCGTTTCCGACCTGTCTTATGGCCTCGATAAAGGGCTGTCCTTCGATGTCGCCGATCGTGCCTCCGACCTCGGTTATTACGATGTCGGCGTCGGACGTCTTGCCGACGTTATATACGAATTCCTTGATCTCATCGGTGATGTGCGGAATTATCTGGACTGTCTTGCCGAGGTACTCGCCCTTACGCTCCTTGGATATGACACTTGAATATACCTTACCGGTGGTGATGTTGGAGAAACGGTTCAGATTCTCGTCAATGAAACGTTCGTAGTGTCCGAGGTCGAGGTCCGTCTCGGCACCGTCCTCCGTAACATAGACTTCACCGTGCTGATACGGGCTCATCGTTCCGGGGTCGACATTGAGATAAGGGTCGAGCTTCTGTGCTATGACCTTGAAGCCACGCATCTTCAGGAGTCTTCCGAGCGACGCAGCTGTTATCCCCTTTCCGAGTCCGGATACGACTCCTCCCGTAACGAAAATATACTTTGTCATCCGTTCATCCTCCAATCCTTCTCCGCCTTTATGCCGGTTCTGAATATTCCTTGATTATCTTCTCGGCGATCTCGAGCCTGGTCTTCCTGGAATCCATCGCCGTCCGTTCGATCTTCTTGTGGGCTTCTTCCTCCGACAGCATCAGGTTCTCCATCAGGAGGAGCTTTGCCCGGTTGACGATCTTGATCTCCTTTATCTTTTCTTCGAAGGTCTGCTGCTTCTTCTCGAGCTTAACGAGTCTTTCCCTCGTCGAGCAGAGCATCCTGAGCGCGTGCGTCATCATGACGGTCGTCACCGGCCTTGCTACCGTAAGCACACCGTAATCCTGAACCTTGTCCGATATCTCATCGTAGTAATCGTTCTTGACGAGAAGCATGACGCCGCACGAAGACCCTTCCGCGACGTCCACCGCGAAGCCTATACCGTTCTCATCACGAAGCGGGGCGTTGACGATCACGAGATCCGTCTTACGCTCGCCGTAGAGTCTTCTCGCGGCAGACACGGATTCCGCGACCATAACGGGATCATATGTGTCCTTGGGGAGGAAAGATGTCAATGTGGCATTGAACTTCTCGTTAGCCGAGACGATCAAGACCGAGTAGCAACTGTCTTTGTGCATATCATCTTTCCTCCTTTCTGTCAGATCATTTAGTTCCGGAGATCAGTCGCAGTACGCTTCGATCAGCGAAGCCGGAAGCTTATCCCTGATAAACTCACTGTTCGATGCTGCTTCCTTAGCTTCCTCTATCGTCCTCGGCAGCATCTTTATTTCCCTGGTCACTTCCCCGGGCGCCGCCTTAAGATCCAGATCGAATGACGGTGCCAGAACGCTTGACTTGCCGATACCGTCAAGTCCCGCATATATGATCAGCGCGAAGATCAGATAAGGATTCGAGAAAGCATCCGGCGACCTCAACTGTGCATACTGATTACCGCCGCTCTCATGTATCCTTATCAGCTGACCGAAGTTACCCTTTGACCAGGAGATGAATCTGGGAGCATCGCCCTTGCCTATCCTCTGATACGAGTCCTCGCATCTGTTGAGGAAGATCGTAAGATCGTAGATATTGTTCATTATGCCGGCGATCGCACTGTTCAATACTGTCGGGTCCTCACCACGTACAGCACTGAAGTTCACATGGAAACCGTTACCGGGCTGACCCGGCAGGGGCTTGGGCGAGAAGTCGGCATACAGACCGTTCCTGGCAGCGATAGTCTTGACTACCGATATAAATGTAACCGCATCATCTGCCGCCTTGAGAGGATCGGAACTTACGAAGTCGATCTCATTCTGACCGGGGCCCGCCTCGTGGTGAGAATTAACAGGCGTTACGCCCATGCGCTCAAGGGTGAGGCATATCTCTCTTCTGACATTCTCACCCTTGTCGAGCGGTGCTATGTCCATGTATCCCGCCTTGTCCTGGGGGATCTTAGTCGGATCGCCGTTCTCATCGGTCTTAAACAGATAGAACTCCATCCTTGTTCCGAACTTAAACGATACTCCTGCCTTCTCGGCTTCGGCGACTGCCCTCTTCAATATGCTCCTTGTATCACAGACAAACAGCTTACCGTCCTGATATCTGATATCACACAATAGCCTTACTACTCTTCCGGTATCAGGCCTCCAGGGAAGGAGCGCCGCAGTCTCAGGTTCAGGATGAAGGAACAGCGAGGACCTTGCCTCGTCTCTGAATCCCGCGATCCCCATCGGGTTGATCCCGATGCCGGAAGTGAGAGCTCTTCTCACGTCGCTCTGCATTATCGAAATATTCTTAGGGGTACCGAATACGTCGCAGAACTGTAGCCTTATAAACTTGATATCTTCTTCACTTATGTACTGCATGAACTCTTCTGTAGAACAATCCATCTATCGATCCTCCGTAAATCCTATCTTCAAATAGTTCTTCATAAAGTAAACGGCGCCCATCCGAGCGGTCATGACTGCCCGAATGAACGCCTTTGTTCTTATTAAATGTATCATCACAAAAATGAAACGTCAATATCGAAAAAATTCAAAATCGCCTATTGACATCCTCGATCACCGGTTGTATCATCATCCACGTAAACAATTGATTTTGGCAAGGGCGCCACAGTTTTATAGCTGTGGCGCCCTTTCTCGTTATAAACGGGATTTTGCAACTTCATCGATTGATTTATGCATTAATGGTAAAGGAGAAACGGACAATGAAAGACACTTCACAGATCTTCGGAGAGAACGTTTTCAGCTTAAGTGTCATGAAGGAACGTCTTCCCAAAGAGACATTCAAGGAAGTCAAGAACGCCATCGATAACGGCAAGCGACTCACACCCGAGGCAGCCTCTGTCGTTGCCAATGAGATGAAGCAGTGGGCGATCGAGAAGGGTGCCACACACTTTACTCACTGGTTCCAGCCCATGACAGGCATTACTTCCGAGAAGCACGACAGCTTTATCAACCCGGCCGATGACGGAAATATCATATTGAGATTCTCAGGTAAGGAGCTTATGCAGGGCGAACCTGATGCCTCCTCCTTCCCGTCCGGCGGCCTTCGAGCTACTTTCGAGGCAAGAGGATATACGGCATGGGATCCTACATCCTACGCATTCATCAAGGAAGGCGTCCTCTGCATCCCGACAGCTTTCTGCTCCTACGGCGGCGAGGCACTCGACAAGAAGATCCCTCTGCTGCGCTCCATGGAAGCACTCAACAAGCAGGCACTAAGAGTATTGAAGCTTTTCGGAAATGAGGATGTCACGAGCATCAAGACAACGGTCGGACCCGAGCAGGAATACTTCCTGATCGACGAGAAGGGCTACAACGCCAGACGCGATCTGATCTACACCGGAAGGACACTCTTCGGAGCACCCCCGCCGAAGGGCCAGCAGATGGAGGATCATTACTTCGGAGTTATCAAGCCCCGTGTACAGGCCTTCATGAAGGATCTGAACGAGGAACTCTGGAAGCTCGGGATCATGGCAACAACAGAGCACAACGAAGTTGCACCTTCACAGCACGAGCTGGCACCGATCTTCACGACAACAAACATCGCGACCGATCACAACCAGCTCACGATGGAGATAATGAAGAAGATCGCCCAGAAGCACGGCCTCGTATGCCTCCTTCACGAGAAGCCGTTCGCCGGCGTAAACGGTTCCGGTAAGCACAATAACTGGTCCATGAGCACCGACACCGGCATGAACCTCTTGGAGCCCGGCGAGACACCTTATGAGAATGCTCAGTTCCTGCTGTTCCTGACAGCCGTCATCAAGGCAGTCGATGATTACCAGGACCTCATGAGGATCTCGGTAGCTTCCGCAGGCAACGATCACAGATTGGGCGCCAACGAAGCTCCTCCGGCAGTCATCTCCATCTTCCTCGGCTCTGAACTCACGGAGATCCTCGAGGCCATCGAGAACGACGCTCCCTACGGTGCTAAGGAAAAGGAACTGCTGCGTATAGGCGTACATGTACTTCCTAAGTTCCCCAAGGACACAACGGATCGTAACAGAACATCGCCTTTTGCTTTCACCGGCAATAAGTTCGAGTTCAGGATGCTCGGTTCCGCCGCTTCCGTAGCACTTCCCAATACAGTCCTTAACACGGCTGTAGCAGAGTCGCTGAAGCAGTTCGCCGACATCCTCGAGAACGCCGAAGACTTCACCTCCGCCCTGCACGACCTCATACAGAATGAGATCAAGGCGCATAAGAGGATCATCTTCAACGGCAACGGTTACGATGACGCATGGATCGAAGAGGCCGGCAAGCGCGGTCTGTCGAACCTCCGCACAACACCCGATGCGGTCGCTCACTATCTGGATCCGAAGAACATCGAGCTCTTCACTTCTCATAAGGTCTATTCCGAGATCGAGATGCAGTCCAGACACGAGGTCTTCCTCGAAAAGTACACCAAGCTCATCGACATCGAGGCAAAGACAATGCTCGAGATGGCAAAGCAGGATATCCTCCCGGCAGTAAGCTCGTATTCTTCAGAGCTCGCCGAGAACATCATCGCCAAGAAGGATGTACTGGGCGTAGCTCAGTCCTTCGAGGAGAACACCCTCAAGGAGATATCCGAGGATCTTACGGAAGCATACGATGCCTATAAGACTCTCGAGAGCGCAGTCGCCAAGGCTGGCGGGATCGATGACCTCGTAGCCCTCGCAGACTTCTTCAAGGATGAGATCCGCAGCGATATGGACAGACTCCGCAGCGCATGCGACAAGCTCGAGACAGAGACATCCGCCGAATACTGGCCATTCCCGACATACGGAGAATTGCTTTTCGCGGTAAGATAAATCAAATATAACAGGTATGGTCTACGGCAGCCCGTCCTTCACAAAGACAGGCTGCCGTTTTCTATTTTACAAAAAGGAGTGTGATCTTATGAATGTCACAGAGATCGTAACACAAGAAGTATTCGGCATATGGTTCCTCATCGGAGCCGCGCTGGTCTTCTTCATGCAGGCAGGCTTCGCGATGCTCGAAGCAGGCTTCTGCAGAGCCAAGAACGCAGGTAACATCCTGATGAAGAACCTGATGGACTTCTGTATCGGAACAGTCTGCTTTGTCTTCCTGGGCTTCGGCCTCATGATGGGTGAAGACATGGTATGCGGATTCGTGGGCGTCCCTAACCTGGACATCTTCACGGACTTCACCGGGTTCATGGAAAACAACGCATCAAGCTTCGTCTTCAACCTGGTATTCTGTGCCACGGCCGCCACTATCGTTTCCGGCGCCATGGCAGAGAGAACGAAGTTCAGTTCCTACTGCATTTACTCGGCAGTCCTCTCTCTGATCGTCTACCCGATCGAAGCAGGCTGGACATGGAATCCCGAAGGCTGGCTCGCCAAGAAAGGCTTCATCGACTTCGCAGGTTCTGCATGTATCCACACGGTCGGCGGCGTAGCAGCCCTCGTCGGTGCCATTATCGTCGGCCCCAGGATCGGTAAGTACATCAAGGACGAGAACGGCAAGGTTACAAAAGTCAACGCCATCCAGGGCCACAACATCCCCTTGGGAGCACTCGGCTGCTTCATCCTCTGGTTCGGCTGGTACGGCTTTAACGGTGCCGCCGCAACATCCGGCTCGCAGCTTGCCGCTATCTTCCTCACAACAACACTTGCTCCCGCCTTCGCTACGGTAACATGTATGCTCTACACCTGGATCAAGAACGGCAAGCCCGACGTATCCATGTGTATCAACGCCTCCCTCGCAGGTCTTGTCTGCGTAACGGCCGGCTGCCACTGCATCGATGCGATCGGTGCCATCGCAGAGGGTATCATCTCAGGTCTGCTCGTCGTATGGGTAGTCGAGCTGCTCGACTTGAAGCTCCACATCGACGATCCGGTCGGTGCCTGCGGCGTTCACCTTGCTAACGGTATCTCCGGTACTCTCCTGGCGGGACTTTTCGCTACTAATACATCTTCCCTCGGCGTAGACGGCCCGATCTATGCACTCGTTCACGGCACAAGCTTCCGTGACGGTATGGAAGTATTCGGTGTACAGTGTCTCGGTATCACCTGCATCGTCGCTTGGACAGCAGTCCTGATGATCATTACATTCAATGTCATCAAGAAAGTCCACGGCCTGCGTGTAACAAGAGAAGAAGAGATCGAAGGTCTCGACCCCACAGAGCACGGCCTGCCCGCTGCTTACGCCGGCTTCTCCATGAGGCCTCAGGCAATTATCGAGACCGGCGACGTAGAAGTCCCCGTAGTATCCGGCGACACACCCATCGCCGAGGCAGTCGAAGTCAAGAGCGTACCTTCCTTCGATGCTCCCACAGCTGACGGCAGAAGATATACCAAGCTCGAGATCATCTGCAAAGAGTCCAAGCTCGATCTTCTCAAGAAGGCTCTCATGGGCATCGGCATCACCGGTATGACAGTCTCCCACGTCCTCGGTTGCGGAGCTCAGAAAGGCCGTCAAGAATACTACAGAGGTGTCCCTGTCGAGGCATCGCTCCTTCCTAAGATCCAGGTCGACGTTGTCGTATCCGCTGTTCCCGTACAGAAGGTGATCGACACAGCCAAGAGTGTCCTCTACACAGGCCACATCGGCGACGGCAAGATCTTCGTCTACAACGTTACTGATGTCGTCAAGATCAGGACAGGCGAGACAGGCTACGCCGCCCTGCAGGACACAGTCTGAGCAAGCCCGTTTCTAATCCATATATACCGCTGAAGGCGCCGCTCCCGGGAAACCGCGGGCGGCGTCTTCCTGTGTGGTGCGAACCCGTCAGATGCCCGGGGCGCGGGGCGAGCAAAACTGCATCTGCGACCTCGACAACTGGAGCGACAACTATCCCTCCAAATAGTTGTCGATATAGTTGTCGAACAGGCCAAAACACGGGTTTTGACAACTGGAGCGACAACTATCCCCCAAAAAAGTTGTCGATATAGTTGTCAAACAAGCCAAAACACAGGTTTTGACAACTGGAGCGACAACTATCCCTCCAAAAAGTTGTCGATATAGTTGTCGAACAAGCCAAAACACGGGTTTTGACAACTGGAGCGACAACTATCCCCAAAATAGTTGTCGATATAGTTGTCGAGGCACGATCCCGGGATGGGTAAAGCCCGCTTGACCACAAAATAAAGATCCCGGCAGAGGGATCAAGGCTGCCGGAGTCACCGCCGCGGGTGGCTCTGCACGCATACCGGCACGCATACCGGCACGCAGCTCAATAAGCAAATCAAGAGGTTGCCCCAAAGCCGGGACAACCTCTTTTTCTTAGCGGAGAATGGACGGGGTGTTATGTGTTAAATTTCCATTTCTCCGGTAAAGACTTTCTCGCAATTGCCGGTCATGAAGACGGCTTCGTCGGTGTAGCGGATCACAAGATCGCCTCCGCGGAGGATGACCCTGATGTCCTCGTTCTTGGGGCAGTAGCCGTTGAGGCAGGAGGCGACGACAGCCGCGCAGGCTCCGGTGCCGCATGCCATGGTCTCACCCGAGCCACGCTCCCAGACGCGCATCTTGAGAGTGTGGTCATCGATGACCTTGATGAACTCTGTGTTGACCCGCTCCGGGAAGACCCGGTCGGTCTCGAACTGCGGGCCGATCTGCTCCAGCGGGAGAGTATCTACCATGTCCGTGTAGACGACGGCGTGGGGGTTGCCCATAGAGACACAGGTGACCTTGTATTCCTGACCGCCGATCGTGAGCGGCTGAGCGATGACGCGGCCGTCAGCGTCAGTCGGCAACAGTGTCGGAATGTCTGGGCCGTTCAGGATCGCTTTGCCCATGTCGACTTCGACGCGGACTACGACGTCGCCGGAAGTCATGAGACGGAGCTTCTTGATGCCGCTTCGGGTCTCGATAGTCATGTGCTTTTTCTTGTGGCCTGCGACATCGTACATGTATTTGCCCACGCACCTGATGGCGTTGCCGCACATCATGCCTTCGGAGCCGTCGAGGTTGAACATTATCATGCGGGCGTCGGCGACTTTGGAGGGGGCGATCAGGACGATGCCGTCACCGCCTACGCCGAAATGTCGGTCTGACATGTAAACGGAGAGGGACTCGGGTGAGGAGATCATATTTTCGAGGCAATCGATATAGATGTAATCGTTGCCGATGCCCTGCATCTTGGTGAAGCGGACGGTCCTCCTCTTGTCTCTCATATGGTTGATGTCGACCAGCTCGGTGTTGATCTCGCTGAAGCGGCTCATCAGAGAGTCTGCGAGAGCGGCTGCAGTGTCGATCGCGGTCAGGCAGGGTATGCCGAGCATGACTGCGCGACGGCGGAGCTTGACGGAATCGCGTGCGGGCAAACGGCCCTTGGCGGAAGTCGATATTATGTAATTGACCTTGCCGCTGTCGAGGAGCGTCATGGTATTGTTCGTGTCAGACTCGTGGATCTTGTGGACCACGGTGACCTCCATTCCGGAGTCGCGGAGGCATTTTGCCGTCCCCTCGGTCGCATAGAGCGAGAAGCCCATGGAATCGAATTTCTTGGCGGTCTCGACCATCTCGGCCTTGTCGGAATCCCTTACGGAAATGAATACGCCGCCGTGTCTGTACATCTTGTAGCCTGCTGCTACGAGGCCTTTGAAAAGGGCTTCGGAGAGGTTGCGGCCGATGCCGAGGACTTCGCCGGTCGACTTCATCTCGGGGCCGAGCTGGGTGTCGACGTCAGTCAGCTTCTCGAAAGAGAATACCGGCACCTTGACCGCCGTGTATGGCGACTGTCTGTAGAAGCCCGTTCCCCAGTCCATATCAGCGAGGCGCTGACCGAGGCTGACTGCTATCGCTACGTCGACCATCGGAACGCCGGTGACTTTGCTCATGTAAGGCACGGTCCTCGACGCTCTCGGGTTGACCTCGATGACGTATATCTTGTCGTCCTTGACGATGTACTGGATATTGACGATGCCCGTGGAATTGAGTCCGTCACACAGAGCCTTGGTCGTGTCGATCAGCTTCTTGCTCATATCATCGAAAATATGCTTCGCCGGATACACTGCTATCGAGTCTCCGGAATGGATCCCGGCTCTCTCGATATGCTCCATAATGCCGGGGATCAGGACATCGTGTCCGTCATAGATCGCGTCAACTTCGATCTCCCTGCCCTGGATGTATTTGTCGATGAGTACCGGATTCTCGATTCCGTGAGACAGGATGATGTTCATATATTCCCTGACATCATCTTCGCCGAATGCGATCGTCATGTTCTGACCGCCGAGAACATAAGAGGGTCTCAGAAGTACCGGGTATCCGAGGTTCTCAGCTGCCGACAGGGCTTCTTCAAGAGTCAATACCGAAGATCCCTTGGGGCGTGCTATATCGAGCCTCTCGAGCAGTTCATCGAATCTCTCGCGGTCCTCGGCCATGTCGATCGAATCAGCTGACGTTCCGATGATGTTGATATTGTTCTCGGACAAGGTCTTGGTGAGTTTGATCGCAGTCTGACCGCCGAAGGCGACTACGACTCCCAGGGGGTTCTCCTGCCTGATGATATCCATTACCGACTCCGCGTCCAAAGGCTCGAAGTAGAGTCGGTCTCCGGTGTCGAAGTCGGTCGATACAGTCTCGGGGTTATTGTTGATTATTACTACACGATATCCCTGCTCGCGCAGCGCATTGACACAGTGGACGGCCGCGTAGTCGAACTCGATACCCTGACCGATCCTTATAGGACCGGAACCAATAACTATTATCGTCTCACTGTTTGCTTCATCTTCGGTATCAGCCTCGTTAACGCCTCCTTCAGAAGCGGTATTATACGCACTGTAGAAATAAGGTGTAGCAGCCGCGAACTCTCCGGCACATGTATCGACCATGCGGAACACCGGATCGACCTTGAAGGATGCGTCGACCGGTTTGCCGGTCAGAGCTGTTATCTTCTTATCCGTGAAGCCGAATCTCTTGGCCTGAAGGTATGTCTCAAAGCTAATATCTCCTGCGCCCTTGAGCTCACACTCCATGTTGACCAGCTTACGGATCTTGGTCAGGAACCACATGTCGATCTTCGTAGTATCGTGGATGGCCTCGGGTGTGACGCCCAGGCTCATTGCTTTCGCTATATAAAACAGACGAAGGTCGCTCGGCTTGCTGTACCCGGCTACTGCCTCTGCGCGGTCAATATCCTTGAATGAAGGGATGAGCAGTGACTCAGCCGATATCTCGGCTCCCCTTACCGCCTTCATAAGACCGCCTTCAAACGAGTCGGCGATCGCCATGACTTCACCAGTCGCTTTCATCTGCGTGCCGAGGTCTCTCTTGGCATAAACGAATTTATCGAAAGGCCACTTCGGGAACTTTACCGCGACATAGTCAAGCGCCGGTTCGAACGAAGCGTATGTGTTGCCCGTTACCGCGTTGCGGATCTCATCGAGCCTGTAGCCGAGCGCGATCTTAGTCGCTACCTTTGCGATAGGATATCCCGTTGCTTTCGATGCGAGCGCTGACGATCTTGACACACGGGGATTGACCTCGATAACGGCATAGTTGAATGTATCGGGATCGAGCGCGAACTGGCAGTTACAACCGCCTTCTACTCCGAGTGCATCGATGATGTCGAGAGCGGCGGTGCGGAGCATCTGATATTCTTTGTCCGACAGAGTCACTGCAGGAGCGATAACGATGGAGTCACCCGTGTGTACTCCTACCGGGTCAAGGTTCTCCATAGAGCAGACCGTGATCTTGTTGCCCGCTTTATCTCGTATTACTTCGAACTCGATCTCTTTCCATCCGGCGACGCTCTTCTCAATCAGGACCTGCGTGATAGGCGACATGGACAGACCCGTGCCCGCTGTCTCAAACAGTTCCTCGGGAGTCGTCGCGATACCGCCGCCGCTGCCGCCTAAGGTAAAGGCCGGTCTTACGATAACCGGATATCCGATCTCTTCGGCAAAGTCGAGCGCGCTCTGAGCGTCGTTAACGACTGTTGACGGGATACACGGCTGTCCGATCGACTCCATCGTATCCTTGAAGAGCTGTCTGTCTTCCGACTTGTCAATGCATTCGGGCGAGGATCCCAGAAGCCTCACACCGTTCTTATCGAGGAATCCCTCACGTGCGAGCTGCATGCAGAGAGTCAGCGCCGTTTGTCCGCCGAGTCCTGACAGGATGGCATCAGGTCTCTCGGTCTCGATTATCCTCTTTACGGTTGTCAGCGTGAGCGGTTCGATATAGATCTTATCCGCCATCTTATTGTCGGTCATTATGGTAGCGGGATTGCTGTTGACGAGAACGGTCTCGATACCGTCTTCCTTCAGCGCTCTGCACGCCTGCGTTCCGGCGTAATCGAACTCCGCCGCCTGACCTATAACGATCGGACCCGAGCCGATCACCATTACCTTACGTATGTATTTATCGAGCGGCATCTTAAGTTCTCCCTTCTTCCATCATTCTTATGAACCTGTCGAAAAGTTCCTCGCTGTCCTTCGGGCCTCCGCAAGCCTCAGGGTGAAACTGCACCGAGATCGAAGGCTCATCGGCATATCGGAGTCCTTCATTCGTATTATCGTTAACGTTGATGAACCACGGCTGTGCCTTATCCCTGTCAACCGACTCGTCGACGACTGCATAACCGTGATTCTGTGAAGTGATATAGATCCTGCCGGTATTAATGTCCTTTACCGGATGGTTGGCTCCTCTGTGACCGTATTTGAGTTTTGACGTTCCGAAGCCGTGTGCCAGTGCAAGGAGCTGATGCCCGAGGCAGATGCCCATTGTCGGGATCTTATCGTTCACGATCTCTCTAAGTGTACTGATCGCCTCGGTGTTGTCCTCCGGATCTCCCGGACCGTTACTCAGGAACAGGCCGTCGGGGCCCAGTTCCCTGATCCTCGCGGCATCTGTATCATGCGGCAGGAGAGTTACGCGGCATCCTCTCTTCAGAAGACACCTGATGATGTTACGCTTGATGCCGTAATCCATTACGGCTACATCAAACTTTTTCTCACCTTCGCTCTCGAAGACCTTCTCTTCTTTTACCGACACTTCCCCGACAGGTCTGATGATCCTGTATGCCTTTATCTTCTCTATATCGGCATGTGAAGGATCGTCACAGATCATGCCATTCATGGTGCCGTGATCTCTGAGCGTCTTTGTAAGCGCTCTCGTATCTATCCCTTTAAGTCCGGGGATATTCTGTTCCCTGAGGAATGCCTCAAGGTTGCTCTCACACCTGAAGTTGGACGGACCGTCACAGATCTCTCTTACGATATAGGCCGAGACATATGAGGCTCCGCCCTCCATATCGGGTGTTATCATTCCGTAATTACCTATGAGCGGAAATGTCTGAAGGACAGCCTGACCTTTGTAGCTCGGATCGGTCAGCGTCTCGATATAACCTGTCATAGAAGTCGTGAATACTATCTCGGCGATCACTTCGCCCTCAGCGCCGAAGGCCTCGCCTTCAAAGACTTTTCCGTTCTCAAGAACAAGATATCTCTTCATTTTTATTCTCCATCAGATACTTATCGATCTCTTCTGCCGCATCTCTTCCTTCACGGAGTCCCCATACTACGAGAGACTGTCCTCTCCTCATATCTCCTGCGGCGAACACGCCTTCCTCCGAAGTCATATGGGTTCCGTGTGTCTCAACGTTTGATCTTCCGTCAGTCTCGACCCCGAAGGCGTCGACTACATATTTCTGCGGTCCCAGGAAGCCTGCGGCGATAAGTACGAGCTGGGCGGGGATGATCTCTTCGGTCCCTTCCTGCGGAACCATCTTCATCCTGCCTGTCGCCTCGTCTTTCAGGCTCTTGAGCTTGATGGTCTCAATGCCGTCGAGTTTTCCCTGATCGTCCTTGATGAATCTCTTTACAGTCGTCGTATAGACTCTGGGGTCCTTGCCGAATACCGCGATCGCTTCCTCCTGGCCGTAATCGGTCTTGAGGATCCTCGGCCACTCCGGCCAGGGATTGTTCTCCGCTCTCGTAACGGGCGGGGGCGGCATCATCTCGAGCTGTGTCACGGACTTGGCACCGTGACGGATACATGTACCGACACAGTCGTTGCCCGTATCACCGCCGCCTATAACTACAACGTCCTTATACTTGGCACTGATGTAGTTGCCGTCGGACATGTTGGATGCTATGAGCGACTTGGTCGTTGCCTTCAGGAAATCGACTGCGAAGTATATACCTTCCGCATCTCTTCCCTCTGCATTGATGTCTCTCGGATTACCCGCGCCGCAGCAGAGAACGACGGCGTCATAATCTGCCTTAAGCTGATCGTATGTTATATCGACTCCGATATTGACCGAAGTCCTGAATGAGATGCCCTCCTGCTTCAGGATGTCTATCCTTCTTGCAATTACGGACTTCTCGAGCTTCATGTTCGGGATACCGTACATCAGAAGTCCTCCGGGGCGATCCTCCTTCTCGAAAACGGTTACCTCGTGACCTCTTATGTTGAGCCAGTAGGCCGTGGACAGTCCGGACGGGCCGGAGCCGATGACCGCGACCTTCTTTCCTGTCCTTCTCTTTGGAGGGTGAGGGACCATTGAGCCTGTCTCATAGGCCTTTTCGATAATGGCATACTCATTCTCCTTAGTCGTAACGGGCTGGTCATTGAGGCCGCATACACACGCCTTCTCGCAGAGGGCGGGGCAGACTCTCGAAGTGAATTCCGGGAAAGCGTTGGTCGACATCAGCCTTCCTAATGCCTCATCCCAGAAGCCCTTGTAGACCAGATCGTTCCAGTCGGGGCAGAGATTGTTCAGGGGGCATCCGGCTGCCATTCCGCAGATCACTTTGCCGTACTGGCAGAAAGGAACGCCGCAGTTCATGCACCTTGCGCCCTGACGTCTTCTCTCCTCTTCATCCGCCGGCGTATGGAATTCCCTGTAGGTCTTGATCCTCTCGAGGGGGTCCACGCTGACGTTATCAACTCTTTTATATTCCATGAATCCTGTAGGTTTACCCATGATCGTCACCTCAATCCTTCGATACGGTATTCTCGTGGAATGCCATGATCTTTGCTTCGTCTTCAGAGACACCCTCTGCCACATGTTCCCTTATGGAGTTCATCATCTGCTTATAGTCGTGCGGGATGACTTTCTTGAACTTCGGGATGTATTCACCGATGCTGTCGAGGATCTTCTTTGCCAGAGGCGACCCTGTTCTTCTGAAGTGTTCTTCAATGAGTTCCGTAAGCTGCTTCTCGTCAGCAGGATCCTTTATCTTCTCGAAGCCTACGAGCGACTTGTTGAGCTTAGTATAGAGACTGTTATCCTCATCGAGGACATAGGCGATGCCGCCGCTCATACCGGCTGCAAAGTTCTTGCCGACAGGGCCTAAGACTACAGCCACACCGCCGGTCATGTATTCGCAGCCGTGGTCGCCCAGACCTTCAACTACGACCTTCGCACCGGAGTTCCTGACGCAGAATCGCTCGCCTGCGATACCGTTGATGAAGGCCTTACCGGAGGTTGCGCCGAAGAGGGCTACATTACCTGCGATGATATTGTCTTCCGCATCGAAAAGGCTCTCCTTCGGGGGATATACTGCGATGATGCCGCCCGATAAGCCCTTGCCCATATAGTCGTTGGCGTCACCTTCGAGGTTGATCGTAAGACCGTTCGGGATGAAGGCACCGAAGCTCTGTCCGCCTGCTCCCTTACAGTTGACCGTGAAGGTGTCGTCGTTCAGGCTGTCACCGTATCTCTTCGTGATCTCAGAACCGAAAATCGTTCCGAGTGCCCTGTCAAGATTACGCACTTCGATCTCGATCGTCTTCTCTTCTCCGCTCTCCAGAGACTCCTTCATCTGAGGGATTATCACTCTGCTGTCGATCGTCTGCTCGAGCTTAAAGTCGTAAGCATCTTCGGCAACGTAATGCTTCTTTACGGTATTATCTCCCGCATAAGGATCGCTGATTATCTCTGACAGGTCGACGCGGCCTTCTGTCACACTGTCGCGGATCTTCAGAAGATCTGATCTTCCGACCAGCTCATCCACTGTCCTGATACCGAGCTTAGCCATATATTCGCGCATCTGATTCGCGACGAAGGTCATGAAGTTGATAACGTATTCCGGCTTGCCTGCGAATCTCTTACGCAGCTCAGGATTCTGAGTGGCAACACCTACGGGGCATGTGTCGAGATTACATACTCTCATCATGACGCATCCCATCGTGACCAGCGGAGCCGTCGCGAACCCGAATTCCTCGGCGCCCAGCATCGCCGCCGTAACGACATCCTTACCCGTCAGCAGTTTACCGTCAGTCTCAAGTCTTACTCTCGACCTCAGACCGTTCTGTATAAGCGTCCTGTGAGTCTCGGCAAGACCTATCTCCCAGGGAAGTCCCGCATGGTGTATGGAACTTGCCGGGGCAGCACCCGTACCGCCGTCATAACCCGAGATCAGGATGACCCTGGCACCGGCCTTGGCTACACCTGCGGCTATCGTTCCGACGCCGGACTCTGATACGAGCTTTACGGATATCCTCGCGCTGCTGTTCGCATTCTGAAGATCGTAGATCAGCTGAGCCAGATCCTCGATCGAATAGATATCATGATGAGGCGGCGGTGAGATCAATGCGACACCCGGTGTTGAATGCCTTGTCTTGGCTATCCAGGGATAGACCTTGCCTGCGGGAAGATGTCCGCCCTCGCCCGGCTTAGCACCCTGTGCCATCTTGATCTGTATCTCGTTGGCGGACAGAAGGTAACCTGAAGTTACACCGAAGCGTCCGGATGCAACCTGCTTGATGGCAGAGCAGCGATCCTCGGCCTGTCCCTTTGTCATGATCCTCTCGGGATCTTCTCCGCCCTCACCGCTGTTGGACTTTCCTCCGATGCGGTTCATGGCGATAGCCATACACTCATGAGCTTCCTGCGAGATGGAACCGTAGGACATTGCACCCGTCTTGAAGCGCTTCATGATCTCTTCGGCACTCTCTACCTCATCGAGCGGGATCTCTTTCCCCTCGGGATAATCGAAGTCGAGCTGACTTCTCAAAGTGATCTGCCTGTCCTCCGAATCGATCTTGCCGGTGAACTGCTTATAGAGATCGTAGCTGCCTGTCCTTGTCGCCAGCTGCAGGAGGTGGATCGTCTCGGGATCATAAAGGTGCTTCTCCTTGCCGCTCCTGGACTTATGCCAACCCTTAACGGCAAGCTGGTTCCCTGTAGGATTCCTGTACTCGTCGTAAGCATCTTCGTGGAGCTTCTTTGTCCTCTTCTCCATCTCTGCCAGGCCGATCCCGCCGACTCTGCTCACCGTATCCGGGAAGTACTTATCCATTACTTCCCTGCTGATACCGAGCGCTTCGAAGACCTTGGCACCCTGATATGACTGAAGTGTGGATATACCCATCTTGGCCGCGATCTTAACGATGCCGGTCACGAGAGCCGATATGTAAGCGTCGCATGCCTGCGTATATTCCTTGTCGATGACGCCGCGATGTATAAGATCGTGGATCGTATCAAGTGCGAGATAAGGGTTTATCGCGCTGGCACCGAAGCCCAGGAGCGTCGCGAAGTGATGGACCTCAGTCGGCTCGCCGGTCTCGATGATGATCGATATGGCGGTGTTCATCCTTGTCCTTACGAGATATGTCTCGAGTGCGGCAACCGCGAGGAGCGACGGGATAGCCATATGTTCGCCGTCAACGCCGCGGTCCGTAAGGATCAAGACTGTCGCACCTTCTTCATGAGCCTTGTCCGTCTGCTCGTAAAGCCTCTCCAATGCTGTCTCGAGACTCTCGTCCTTGGTATAGAGCATCGAGATGTCTGCAGTCTTAAGACCATCCAGCTCACTGTCTCTGATCTTCATCATGTCGAGGTTAGTGAGGATCGGATTGTGGATCTTAAGAACACGGCAGTTCTCTTCTTTGTCCTCAAGGATATTGCCGGCTATGCCGAGATATACTGTAGTATCCGTGATCATGGCTTCTCTTATCGAATCGAGAGGCGGGTTTGTGACCTGTGCGAACTTCTGCTTGAAGTAATCGAACAGTACCGGATCCTCATTCGACAGAGGGGGCACCGGAACATCGATACCCATGGCAGCCGTCGGCTCACCGCCGTTCAGGCACATGGGGATGATCTCATTATTCAGATTTCCGTACGTGTAGCCGAAAGCCTTCTGAAGAGTATAGAGTTCTTCCCCTCTTATGCTTATCGGTCTCTTGTTCTTTATCTTAAGGTCATGGAGCTCAACGAGCATATGGTCGAGCCACTCGCCGTAGGGTTGTCTTCTTACGTATTCTTTCTTGATCTCCTCATCGTCGATCAGCCTGCCTGCTACTGTGTCGGCCAGGAGCATCTTGCCGGGATGGAGTCTGTCCTTCCTGATAACAGTGGACTGATCGATGCCCTCGAGCGCTCCGACCTCGGATGAGAGGATAAGATATCCGTCGTTGGTGATGTAATATCTTGAGGGCCTCAGTCCGTTTCTGTCAAGGACCGCACCGACCGTGTCGCCGTCCGTAAAGATAATGGAAGCGGGGCCGTCCCATGGTTCCATCATGGTCGCATAGTACTGATAGAAAGCCTTCTTCTCTCTGTCCATGGTATCCGACTTCTGCCAGGGCTCGGGGATCGTCATCATGATCGCCAGAGGAAGCGGTACTCCTGCCATCGTCATGAATTCGATCGTATTGTCGAGTCTTGCCGAATCGGAACCGGTCACGTCGAGCATCGGATAGATGTCATCGTAACGTCCGTCGAAAAGCTCGCTCCTGAAGATGTTTTCGCGGGAGAGCATCTTGTTCATATTACCCGTGATCGTATTGATCTCGCCGTTATGTACGAGCATCCTGTAAGGGTGCGACCTCTGCCACGTCGGGTTAGTATTAGTCGAGAATCTGGAGTGCACGATGCCGAACGCCGACTCATATCTGCCGCTACACAAGTCCTCATAGAAAGTCCTCAGCTGCCCTACCAGGAACATGCCCTTATAGACGATCGTCCTGCACGAAAATGAGCACACATATGTATCGTCATTATTCTTCTCGAAAAGCTTCCTTGCAAAATACAGCAGCCTGTCAAAATCCGCATCCGTCCTGCATTCATCCGGGCGGCCGACAAAAGCCTGATAGATATTCGGCATGCTCTCTTTTGCCCTCTGACCCAGAACGCTCTCATTGACCGGCACCTTACGCCAGCCGAGGAATGTCAGACCTTCCTTCTTTACGCTGTTCTCGAAGACTTCCTGCGCCTTCTTGAGCTCACTCTCTCCCTGCGGGAAAAAGAACATTCCGATACCGTAGCTTCTGGCACCGCCTATGCTGATATCAGTCCCCTGAAGCACTTCGGAAAAGAAAGAATGCGATATCTGAAGCAGTATGCCGACGCCGTCACCGGTCTGCCCGGATGCATCCTTGCCGGCTCTGTGTTCCAGAGTCTCGACGATCTTCAGCGCATCATCCGTAACCTTTGCCGACCCTTTACCGTCGATCTTGATCACTGCACCGATACCGCAGTTCTCGTGTTCGTTCATAGGGTCGTAAAGACCATTGGCAGGGAATGCATCCTGCACCCTGTAATTGTTTACTCTATGATTTTCCATAACACCCGCTCCTAATCTTTGCAAAAATAAAAGCGCTTATCGAATGCGGTGACCCGCATCAATAAGCGCCTTTGCTTACAAATATTCAGTTGGTGAATTTATACTCCTATTTTGAAGTCGTGTCAATAGGTCTGTTATCGAAAACGATACGGAACCTGATCACTTTTTGACTACTCTGTACAGTCCGTGACGGTTACAGTATGCGTAGATATATCTGACAAGAGGTGTCCGGAATCTGGTCTCGGCATTGCTCTCAGGGTACATTTTCGATAACTGTATGCCGGAATCCGATACGGCCGCGATAAACGAGATATAGTGATCCTTGGTCATCGGATGATCTACCGAGACAAAGTATTCGTCTTCTATCTTCTCAACGCTGATCCGGTGCTCCTCATCCGGTTCCTCAGCCTCCATCGGCGGCAGGGTTATGCCGCAGCACATGACCAGAGCTTCACCTACAGATGCGATAACATTACCGCATACCGGACACACACAGAATCTGCTCTTATACATATCGGAAGATCTGTTGGTATTGGTTATGCAGTTACCGGAAAGCAGTTCGACCACCGATATCCCGAGTTCCCCGGCAAGCGGTTCGATCAGGCTGATATCAGGGTAACCCTTTCCCGTCTCCCATTTGCTGACTGCCTTACTGCTCACAAAGAGTCTCTCAGCCAGCTGCTCCTGTGTCATATTCTTCTTCTCACGGAGCGTCCTTATCACGTCTCCGGTTATATACTTATCCATAACGATGACCTCCTTGCTGTCTTCTGAGGCAAGTCTAACAGAGGGGAGGAGCGGAGGCTACCTACGGGAAGTAGAGTAGTACGGTTGAATTCACAGATCGCAAGTAGTATATAGTAAAAAACAGGGTATGTCCGGCAGGAACGGAGGACTATATATGAAGGGTAACTTAAGACTGACACTTACAGCGATCCTGATCTGCTCCATGGCTGTTTCGTTATTGGCCGGATGCTCGAAAAACGATGTAACTGAATCATCCTCCGGAACAGACATTTCTGTCCCCTCCGACGGAACCGAAAAGACGGAACTGTCCGGTATAACCGTTCCCGAAGAATACGATGCAGATTCCAGGTGCTACAGATCGGTCACGGTAGATATAGATTACGGGTTTGAAGGACATATCGGAGATATATTCCCTGCCGGGGAAGAAGTCTGCTATCTGGTTTACGAGAATCCATCAGTCGGAAACGTCGGTGACGCAACTAACAGAATGATATTTACCGATAAAAGAGGAAACGAGACGCGCAGGTTTGATCTCGACATGTCTGTTCATACGTGCTCATACTCTGATGGGAGAATAATCGCGATCGATCTGAATAACGTCTGTTTCATTGATGCCATGACAGGAGATATAACGGCAACATATACCCCTGATATACCGGCCGGTTATTATGGAAGTGTTGCGGTCGGAGCCATTACGGATGGTTATGTTGTACTCATGCAGGGCCGGGCGATGCGATATGATCTTGAAGGAAACGAGACCGGCAGGATCGAGGATGATACGCTTCCGTTAAACTACAACTATCACTTTCCGATCAGAACGATAAATGGCAAGATCTGGGCGGTCGATGATGACGCAGTGCCATGCAGATATATCGAGCTTGATTTTGAAGCCGGTATGGTCAGGACTGAGATCAATGCACGCGACATGGGTATAAGCGATATAAGCGGGCTGATGGAGACCGGAATATATAGTTTCACGGATTTTAGCGACATCTACTCTGTGGCTGATCCTGAAAACGGAACCTTCAGGACTATCGCATATAAGTCTAATATGCTGATCGAACCTGCCAGGTCATCGAGTAACCTTTTCTCTGAAGCTACACCCATAGACGATGATCTTATCATTGTTCCACATTACTATGTCGATACATCTGCTCAGATCACATATGTCTACTATGATCCGGACCTTGACTTTTCTACCAGGCAGGAACTGACTATAGGCGGCTTCGGAGTTATGTCGGACAGCATAGTCGAGAGAGCGGTATTCAACTTCAACAACAGTCAGGATGAGTACTATGTCAGGACTGTCGAATTTAACGATCTCTATCCTTCTACAGGGGAAGGCGCTGAAGCAGAGATACAGAGGAACGCACAGATCATCCGCGATTTCAACAGCGGCAATTCACCTGATATCTTCTACGGGGGTACTTTCGATTATATGTATTGGGGAAGAGCCGGAATGGTCGCTGATATATCAGATTATATCGATCTGGATGAATGCCATGTGGCACCGTCGATCAGATCTCTCATGCAGGACGATGACGGACACCTTTATCAGATCTTCGGGGCATTTAATGTTACCGGAAACTTCGGACTCGGCAGCGTATGGGGCGAAGGTACGGACTTCTCGCTGTGGGATATTCCCGAACCGGAAGAAGGCTGTACCATCGACGGAGGAAGGGATTCTGCGGATATCGTCTACAGCGCGCTTCTGTACCGGATGCATGACGGTCTTCCCGACTCATCTGCTATGAGACGGCTCGTCCAGACCGCCTACGACCTTGGGACCGATCCTTCGACCGCCCCGCTTGCCTATGCAGATGCGGACGGGGTCAGAAACGGCATCTACCTGATGTGTACACAGTATCTGTGGAGTGCAACAGACTATCACGGTCTTGTAAGGGCCATGGGTGAGATACCGACTTATATAGGCTTCCCTTCGTATAATGGATCGTCGCACCCGATCGAACCCGGAGGACTCATGGCGGTGAATGCCGGGGCATCGGATATCGAAGCGTGCTGCGAGTTTATGTCATATATATTATCCGATACCTGTCAGTACACTATGCTTGGCGGAGGATTCCCCGTCAATTCCGAGATCTATGACATCTATCTTGATGCCCTTGTAGACCGCAATTCTCTCCCTGATGACGTGGCAGATCTGATTCTTCCTTTCTGCAGGACTTTCGATAACATGACAGGAGAGAGAGTTGATCTTGTTATCACGCAGGAAGAGGCAGATGCGATACGTGCCATGATAGATACAGTCGACTCGATCACCGTTCACGACTTCGGCGTATGGGATATTGTCTTAGGCGAGATGACAACGATCTACACTCAGGACAAAGACCCGGATGATGTAGCGGACAGCATGCTCTCGAGGCTCGATATCTTCCTGAGTGAGAACGAGCTGTAAGGCTCGGCTGACCGTTACATACCTCGTAAAGCTCGTTGAGGCTGCAGTTGCAGAGAATCCTCAGATCCCGATCGCTCTTCACCTCGACCACGGTGATACTTTCGAGCTTTGTAAGTCCTGTATCGACGGCGGCTTCACATCCGTCATGATCGATGCTTCCTCCAAGTCTTTACTGATCAGGATACAAAGGGACTGCTCGTTAAGCGAGCGAGGTCTTTTTTACTCTTCATCCAAAACTTGTTCATGAATGAGTTCCGGCGGCCGTGGCTTTCTCTTTTCGAGACACTTTTACCACATTATTGGCGAAAAGTCGGAATTGTGTGGTAATGTGACTGTTGCCGTTACCACATTATTGGCGGAAATCGTGAAAAGTGTGGTAATGCAGAGGGCGCCGTTACCACATTATTGGCGGAAATCGAAAAAAGTGTGGTAATGTGACCGGTGTCGTTACCACATTATTGGCGGAAAATCGAAAAAAGTGTGGTAATGCAGAAGGCGCCTTTACCACATTATCGGCGAAAATCGGGAAAAGTGTGGTAATGCAGAGGGCGCCTTTACCACATTATTGGCGAAAAGTCGGAATTGTGTGGTAATGTGACTGTTCCCCGTACCACATTATTGGCGGAAATCGAAGATAGTAGTCGGCTTGGGAGTATTGGTTGGCTTGTCTCCGTTACGGTCAATGTATCACAACAAAATATGGTCTGCATACTCTCTGTTTATCATCTTCGTACCAAACGACTTGTCGCACCCCCGGATCCGTGTTATCATCCTCCTGTAGCAGATCAATTAGTTATTCGCGTTCTGCTGCCGCGACGCCCTCCGGAGGGCGGGGTCAATAATGATAAGAACCTTGGAATCTCATCATGAATAACGAAGCCGGTGCTCATGCGCCGAGGTTTTGCTGTTCGTGAAAGGAGGTTCTTTTTTTATGTCACACGACGGCTATTTTGATTACTATGAGGGACTCTCAAACTGGGCTTTCGATGAGTTCGGGATCTTTTCCGAGAGTCTGACGGACTGGGATCTTTACGGGTTGCTCAGACACTTCGCGACCCCGGATTCGCGGATCCTCGATCTCGGGTGCGGCGGCGGCGAGAAGCTGCTTGCCGATTACCCCGACTGCGCCGAGATCGTCGGAACGGATTACTCGCCCGGGATGGTGGAGACAGCCCGGCGCAACCTGTCACAGAGCGGGCGGGAGAACATCTCGTTTAAGGTCATGGACAATCTTAAGATGGATGTTCCCGACGGGTACTTCGACATCGTCGTCGCCCGCCACACCATCACCGATCCGTCACAGATCTTCCGCTGTCTGAAGCCGGGTGGGCGGCTCCTCATACGCGGGGTCGACAAGTACGACTGCTGGAGTCTGAAGATGCTCTTCGGCGGCGGACAGGGCTGTGACGATCCTGTTCCGGTCAGCATAGTCGATTACGAGAATGTGCTGCGCGCCGGATTCTCTGACGTCGAGCTCGTGCCGATCTGCGAGCGCGAATACTTCCGTGACCGTGAGGTTTTCCGCGCTTTCCTTGCCAAGGTTCCGATCCTCGAGAGGATCGACGACGGACTGATCGACGAATATGTGTCGGGAAACACCTATGAGCAGGGCATCCGTCTGCTGAGAGCCTATTACGGTATAACCGCGAGACGGCCGGAGTAACAATCGACGTCCCGACACAAAAAACATCCCTTCGCTCCACACAGGAACAAAGGGATGTGTCCTTTCCTGGCACCTCCAACAGGAATCGAACCCGTACCAGCAGTACCGGAAACTGCTGTTCTATCCATTAAACTATGGAGGCGTATGAGCCGGTATGGCTTTGCTAATTATGCCACAACATCACTCAAATATAAAGATTGGTTCTTCACGGGATCTGCGGGCAGGCGTCCTCAGCTCTTATTATCGATCAATATCCGGAGCATGTCCTTGACTTCCTCGACCGTCTTGTCATGGCGGTTGCTCCTGGGCTTATAGTGCATATAAGGCTTGCCCGTGGCGGAGATCAGGATGCGGCCGGCATACTCGGGAGTCCCGACCAGAGCGCCCACCGCCTTCATGTCGATCTTACGGTCGCCGGCAAAGTACAGGAGGACGCCCGCCTCCTTGAAGCAAACACGCTCGAAGCCGGTCAACGCTGCCATGGAACGTATCAGTGCGGCACCTGCGAGGAAGAGCACTTCCTTGGGAGGATCGCCGTAGCGGTCGACCGCCTCGTCTATGAAGTCGCTATAGTCCTTGTCGGAGCGGATATCTCCGATGCGGCGGTAGACTGTCATTCGCGTGACTTCGTCGCTTATATAGGACGTCGGGATGTACGAATCAAAGTCGACTTCCATATTGACCTTGAGCTCGGGCTCGAAGGAGACTTCGCCGTCCGCCTGAAGTGTCTTGATCTCTTCATCGAGGAGCCTGCAGTAGAGCTCATAGCCGATGACATCCATCTGGCCGTGCTGCTCGGCGCCGAGGAGATTGCCTGCGCCGCGGACCTCGAGGTCACGTAGCGCGACCTTGACGCCTGAGCCGAGCTCGGTGAATTCACGGATAGCCATAAGACGCTTACGTGCGTCCGAACTCATATCCTTATCTTCGTTGAAAGTCATATATGCATATGCCTGGCGGTCGGACCTGCCCACACGCCCCTTGATCTGATAGAGCTGCGCGAGACCGAACCTGTCCGCGTCCTCTACTATCATGGTGTTGACGTTCGGCATATCGACGCCCGATTCGATTATCGTCGTGCAGACAAGCACGTCCGCCTCGCCTCTGACGAACGACTCGATTATCCTTTCCATCTGATGCTCGCTCATCTTGCCGTGGGCGTAGACGATGCGTGCGCCCGGCATCAGCTCTGACAGATGAGCTGCCTTAAGGTCTATATCGACCGTCTTGTTATAAAGATAGAAGACCTGACCGCCTCTCGCGATCTCGCGCATACATGCCTGGACGGTTATCTCTTCGTTATAAGGGATGACGTAGGTCTGTACCGGGCGGCGGTTCATCGGTGCTTCGTCAAGGACGGAGATATCTCTTATTCCGGACATCGACATGTGGAGCGTTCTCGGGATCGGCGTCGCGGTCAGAGTGAGCACGTCGATATTGCTTCGAAGAGCCTTGATCTGTTCCTTGTGGTTGACGCCGAACCTCTGCTCTTCATCGACGACCAGAAGCCCCAGACGTAACGGAATGACATCCTTGGACAGTATCCTGTGAGTACCGATGACGATGTCGGCCTTGCCTTCCTTGATGTCTTTGAGGTTCTGCTTCATTACCGCGGCCGGAACGAATCTCGATAAGAGGACGACACATATGGGGAAGCCGTTCAACCTGTCGATCAGATTGTCATAGTGCTGCTGGGCAAGGAGCGTCGTCGGCGCGAGCATAAATGCCTGTCTGCCGTTGGAGACGCACTTGAACATCGCCCTGAAAGCAACCTCCGTCTTACCGAATCCGACGTCGCCGCAGAGAAGGCGGTCCATCGGCGTCTCGCTCTCCATGTCACGCTTGATGTCACGGATGGCGCGGAGCTGATCCTCTGTCTCGACATATGGAAAATTCTCTTCGAATTTCTTCTGCCAGTCATCGTCAGGCTCACATTTATAACCCTTGTTCGCGCGCCTCGACGCATATAGTTTGATCAGATCGAAGGCGACCTTCTTGATCGACGCTCTTGCCTTGGATACCGACTTGCTCCACTCCTGTGAATCGAGCGAAGACAGCTTCGGCTCACGACTGTTGGGACCGACGTATTTCTGCAGGCGGTCCAGTCTGTCGAGCGGCAGATAGATGATCGCATTCTTGGCATATGTGATCTTCAGGTAGTCCTGCGCGGCATTGCTCATCCGCAGATTGACTATCCCCTCATAGCGTCCGATTCCGTGAACGTCATGAACAACGTAATCGCCGGGCTTGATATCACTGAAGAAGTTGATCCCGCTGCCGTGGCGCTTGGTCTTCTGCATCCTCTTCTCTGCACCGAAAACATCCTGTTCACCGATGATCATCAATCCCAGAGCCGGCGAAGTAAAGCCCGACGGCAACGACGCATCGATAACAAAGGGCGTCGCCCCGTGGTCCATCAGTGTCGTTACGAGACCGTTGACTCTCTGCTTACCGGTGACCATAAAGACGATATGCCTGTCACTGTCATGGTTCTCTCGTATCACACGCGCGAGTTCTTCTTCCCGGCCCCGCCAGCTGTCCGAAGCCGTTCCGATCCCGTTATATGTCTTGCCTCCCGGAAGTCCGTTCCCGGATGAAGACAGACACGACAGTGCTATCACGGAACCGGCCTTGTCGATCATCTTCATCGCATCGGATGTCCTGAATATGGAGTCGACTGCCGCTTCGGGCGCGCCTCCGATCTCCATCGCAGCCTTAAGGCGCGACCTGTATTCCGCCGTATAGGAATCCATCCTGCTTCTTATCTCCGAGAGCTCGTCAACCATTATCAGATATCTCGACTTCGCGGCATAATCCATGATGGATGCCGCAGGGTCAAGGAGCGCGCCGAGCCATCTCGCCATGGCGGAAATGCGTCCGCCGTTCACAGCCGTATCCGCATCTTCCTCCGACGCCCTTCTCAAGAGTTCCGCAGCAGCTCCCGATGACGACTTGTTCATCGTTTCGATGGTCGCGGCAGCGGTCTCTCTGATCGTTCTCGCCGCCTTCTCGCGGTCATCTATCACGAATTCGAACGCAGGCACTATATTTGCTTTCTTAAGCTGAGCGATCGACCTCTGGCTGTCCTTATCGAACGTCTTGATCTGATCGACCTCATCATCGAAAAATGCTATACGCAGAGGATCACTCCGGTCCGGAGTAAAGACATCGATTATCTCGCCTCTCCACGAGAACTCTCCCGCTGCCTCGGCAAGCGACGTTCTCTCATATCCCATATCCACAAGCTTCTCGGCGAGATCGGCCGGGTCGAGCTGATCGCCGAGCCTGATCTTGACTACTTTGCGGGAATAGGAGCTTACAGGAGGAAGCTTATTAAGGAGCGCGCCGGCACAGACGATCGCAGCACCGACTTCCCCCGAGTAGATCCTCGCTATGACACCCGCACGCTCAGCATAGGTATCACGCGAGCTCGCGACCGCCGATACCAGTGACAGTTCAGACGGCATAAGTGTCACGACATCACCGTTAACAAAAGGTGCGAGTGACAGAGCCAATTGCCTTGCTCTTACCGGATCGGAGGTGATGATGAACGGCCTGTTCGCACCTCTGTGTGCCAGGGCCGCGGCCAGGTATCCTTTCTCCTGCTCGCATATCCCCGTTACGTTAAGATGTCGGTTAAGCCTGCTCGCCTCGTCGACACTATCGATAAGCGTCCCGTCCCGGGCGACCAGTTCCAACAGATCGGTTATCTTCTTATCCATCAACTGTTCTCTCTGATTATCTTAATAACTGCTTCGCAGCCTTCCTGCATTGAGTCGTAGACTGTCTGTCTCTGTTCCTTCGGGATCTCTGACAGGACATAGCTTATGAGATCTCTCTCTTCGGGTACAGGTCCGGTCCCGATGCGGACACGGTGGAAATCCTGGCTGCCCAGGAGCTTTATGACGGACTTCATCCCGTTATGTGTCCCGGCGCTTCCCTTCGGGCGCACACGGATCTTGCCGATCGCGATATCGATATCGTCATAGATGATGATTATATTCGAAGGCTCGATCTTAAAATAAGAAGCTATCGCAGCTACACACTCTCCAGAATTGTTCATGAATGTAGTCGGCTTGATGATGATCGCATCCTGCCCTTCGATCCTGCCCTTACCGTATATGCCGTTAAACTTGGAGCGGTTCAGCTCGATCCCGCACTTGTCCGCCAGCATCTCTGCAGCAAGGAATCCGCAGTTATGCCATGTGTAGGCGTACTTGTCGCCGGGATTGCCCAGCCCTGCAATAAGCCACATATCAGACCTCCGTACGTCTGCTGTCGAGCTTGATAAAGTTGGCGCCACGCAGTCTGTTCTTCTTGGCTACCCAGTCTTCCTTGTTGACCTGTTTTGATCTTCCGATACCGAGGCCCAGTGCCGGAACGTCCGCCGTAATAGTCGAACCAGCGGCGATATAGCTGTCGCGTCCGAGTGTTACGCTCGACAATATATTCGAGTTACCTCCGATAAATACATTGTCCTCGATAACGCATCCGACCTTATCCTGACCATCGTAGTTACAAGTTACGGTTCCGCAACCGAAGTTGACGTTCTTGCCTACCTGCGAATCACCGATATAAGTAAGGTGTCTCGCTCTTGTATAGTCATCGACTACCGAGTTCTTGACCTCGACATACGCACCGATGGTTACATGATCCTTGATGACCGTATCAGGTCTGATGTGTGAGAAAGGTCCGATCCTGCAGTCAGCTCCGATGATGCACTGAGATGCTATGGAATTATCGATCTCGGTCCCGTCTCCGACCTGAACACAGTTAAGTCTTGTATTCTCACCGATCGTACAATCTTCGCCGATCACGGTATTACCCATCAGGGAAGTTCCGGGAAGGATTATCGTGTCTCTTCCGATCTCGACCGAGGAATGGATCCATGTATTATCCGCATCAACGATCTGCACACCGTTCTTCATGTGCTTCTCGAGGATCCTTCTGTTAATGATCCTGCCTGCTTCCATAAGCTGGACTCTGTCATTGACTCCCCTCGTATCGTCAAAATCACACACAACGGCACCGACCTTATGGCCGTCACCTATAAGGATGCCGATCGTATCCGTAAGATAGTATTCATGCTGAGAATTGCTCGCACTGAGCCTGCCGAGCGCCGACAACAGAAGCGGGGTCTTAAAGACGTACATCGAGGAATTGATCTCTTTTACCTTGCGCTCTTCTTCAGAAGCGTCCTTGTGCTCGACGATCCTTAAGACATTGCCTTCCTCGTCTCTGATGATCCTTCCGTAACCCGTAGGATCCTCTGCTTCGGCAGTGATGATAACGGCAGCAAAATCCGTGCTCGATATGAGATCTGTCGCAGCAGTTATCGTCTTGGCACTTACCATGGGAGAGTCCCCCGGCAGAACGATCGTATAGCCGTCCCTTCCTTCAAGAAAGGGTGCCGCCTGCATGACGGCATGACCCGTACCGAGTCGCTTCTCCTGGAAAACATAAGCAACGGATTCTCCGAGAACATCACGTATCTCTTCCTGAAGATCTCCGACTATGTAGACCTGGTCATTGCATCCTGCCTCGCACAGCGCATCTGCCACCCACTGGATGATGGGTTTGCCGGCGACCTGATGAACAACCTTGGAGTGCTTCGACTTCATTCTGGTACCGTTGCCGGCTGCCATTACTACAGCGCATATATTCATATTCCTTTTACCTTCCGATCGATTCTTCTCGAGCCCCGCCTGACTGCATGCCTGCGGGGTGTAAACGCACTAACAGGGGACAGATCTTCCGATCTCCCCTCTGTGCATTTGTACGTTACGTATTACATTATAGCAAAAAGCAACCCTTATGGGGTATAATGATTAAAATATATTTTATTTTCGAAGAGGATATATGATCGCAATCTTACTTGCCGCCGGATATGCCACAAGACTCTATCCGCTCACCAAAGACAAGCCGAAGTCTCTGCTCCCGTTAGGAAACAGACTCATTATAGATCACATTATGGATTCGATAGACAGTATCGAAGACATCACTTCCGTCGTGCTGATCACGAACGACAGATTCGCAGATCAGTTCGAAGAGTGGGCTTCTTCCCTCGACCGTGAAGGCAAGGCCCCGCTCACCATCGTCAATGACGGTACGACTAATGACAGCAACAAGCTCGGTGCCATAGGCGACCTCAAGTATACGATCGACAAGCTCTCGATCGACGATGATGTATGCATCCTCGCAGGAGACAACATCTTCACTTATGACATCAGGGAGATGTATCGCTTTTTCAAGGAGAAGGACGCTCCGACACTCGTTGCCATCAGCGTTCCCGACCGCGAGCAGCTCACGCATCTTGCCGTCGCAGTCTTAGGTGATGACGGCCGTATCCTCGATATGGAAGAGAAGCCCGCCGAGCCCAAGAGTGAATGGGGTATATATGCAACTTATTTCTATGGCAGAGATATCCTTCCCATGATCGACACCTATCTCGATGAAGGCAATTCGCCCGACGCTCCCGGCAATTTCCCCGCATGGCTCTATAAGAGGATGCCCGTCTACGCCTACAAAGGTGACGGCGAATGTATCGATATCGGAACGCTCGAGAACTACGAGAAGACCTGCAGAGAATATGAGGCACATGAGCAGGACTGACCGTTTTTATCACAGATTGAGCATCAGGAGACTGGCCGCAGTATTATCCGCGGTCATGTTTATGTCCTCTCTTGCAGCCTGTTCCGGTAAAGGATCGGATGACGAGACGACCGCACCGGCAACAGTTGCCGCCACATCCACTCCGTCGCCCACTCCCCTGCCCACAGACACGCCGACACCTACTCCGTCACCAACCCCGTCACCATCACCCACTCCCGTTCCCACATACGTGGAACCTCAGTTCAGCGAGACGTGGTATAACGGCTTCGTGGACGCACGATCGGTATATGCGGAAGTGATCGAAGATCCGACGGATATAGCGGTGCTTGTCAACAAATACTACGCTCTCGACGCAGACTATGTGCCGCCGGATCTGGTGTCAGTCCCGCACTCCGGCAATCAGCAACTGAGACAGGAAGCATGTGACGCATATCTGGCGATGTACGATGCCTGCCTTGAAGAGACGGGACAGGGACTTTATCTCGTATCCGGCTATCGGGACTATAATCTGCAGGCTTACCTTTTCCAGCGTTCGACTAATCTTCGCGGGATCGAGTTCTCCGTGCGTAAGAATGCCGTAGCAGGGCGTTCGGAACATCAGCTCGGGCTGGCTCTCGACATCACCCCCGAAGGCGTCTACGAGATCCTCGATGAATTCGGCGAGACCCGCACCGGAATGTGGGTCAATGAACACTGCCATGAGTTCGGCTTTGTCCGCCGTTTCCAGTACGAATACCGCTACATCACAGGCTACGACCAGGAAGCCTGGCACTACAGGTATCTCGGTGTCGAGCTCGCCACATATCTCCACGACAACGACATGACGCTCGAAGAATACTACGGCGTTCCTCAGATCATGCCCGGAGACGAGTAAGGCCGGTCAACTTCCCCTTTACACATCTTTCATGTCGTGCAATAATTAACCGAATCCAAGGTGGGGCGTAATTCCCCGACCGGCGGTGTCCCCGGTGTATAACACCCGGAGGTAAGCCCGCAACTCCCGTTAAATCTTATGACGGGACTGACACGGTTAGATTCCGTGGCCGACGGTACAGTCCGGATGAAAGGAGTCGTATTTTTATGTCCGATATTTCCAGAGATTCACGTTACGATCGTAAGATCATGATCCGCCGTATTGCTGCATCAGGCATGCTGACGGCTATGGCTGTTGTACTCATGTATCTCGAGTTCACATTGCCTCTGATGCCCGAGTTCCTGAAGTTCGATTTCTCCGAGGTCCCCGTGCTCATCGGTTCGTTCTCGATAGGTCCTGTATACGGCGTCATCATCGAGCTGCTGAAGAACCTTATCCACCTGCCCGCCACCAATACGGAGGGCATCGGCGAGATGTCCAACTTCATTACGGGCAGCCTCTATGTATTCACAGCCGGCTTCCTCTATCAGAAGCACCGCACGCGCAAGGGCGCTGTCGTTGCCATGATCATCGGAACGCTTGCTCTCGGAGCTTTCGCCGCACCGTTCAACTATTTTGTAACGTTGCCCCTCTACGGCGAGGTCCTCGGCTTCCCAATGGTAGCGATCATCGGTCTGTGTTCTGCGGCGAACTCACATGTTCACGATAAGATGGATGTTATCCTGATGGTGTTTGTCCCCTTCAATATCTTTAAGGGATTGGTCGTTGCTTTCATTACCTTCTGGATATATAAGCCGATATCCCGACTGATACATCAGACTTACGAGAATACGCACTGAGGACGGCTGTTTCAGTCCTCGGGCTCCTCGGTCAATGCATCGAAAAGGTACCCGTAATAGTCGGCATTCATTACCCCTCGCATAAACGAGATCTTGTTGCTGACTATTGCCCGGACCTGCTCGATGTACTCGTCACTCACCTCGATCGATTCATCGGCCGGGACAAATGTTCCGCGGCTCGCATAATATGTGCCGAGGTCGGTCTTCCAGTCGTAGTTGAGATTGAACGCGAGCGGCATCGCCTCCGAGAAGACATCGCGGCCCGGAAGCAAGCGCGAATCCCACTCCAGTCCGAAGAGATTAGACAGCGTCGGAAGTATGTCGATGCTGGTCACCGGCGTATCGACGATTATCGGATCCATTGACTCGAGACAGCCTGACCAGATTATGAGACGGTTATGGTCCCGCGTGAAATAGTCCGAGACATTATCGACCCCGTAGAGCTCAGACAGGTACGGCAGGCGGCCGAGTGGCGCATCGTTGTCAAGGCCGTAAGGGAAATGGTCTGCTGTAATGACGATGACTGTGTCATCCGCGATACCGGCGTCCTCAAGATATCCGATAAGCGAAGCCATCGCGTCCTCGAATTCGAGGTTGGCCGCGATGTACGCCTTGATGCGGTCTGAACATTCGAGGTTCTCGACCTGATCCCAGTGTTTACGGGCCTGGGCATTAGAGCCGCGGCTGTATCCGGAATGTCCGCTGACAGACATGTAGTAAACATTAAAAGGCTCCTGATCAATGAATGTCGGAACCGTGGCATCGATCATCTCGAGGTCACTCTCCGGCCATTCATTCGTGATGTAGTCCTCAAGACCGTTGCCGTATCCCACAAAACCCTCAGAGTAACCGAGACGGTTATGAGTTATGTGCCTGCTGTAGAACTGATAGTCATTATTGTGATACATGATGCCGTAATACCCGAGCCGGTCCAGCTGCGAACCCATCGTCAGATATACGTTATCCGACGTGTAATGTGACATCGAGCTGCCGCCGTCTACCGGAAGGAATCCTGTTATGTGCGAGAACTCTCCGCCGGTCGTTCCGGCCGAAGCGGGAACATAGTAATCCGTGAAGTTGATGCCCTGAGTCGCCATACGATACAGCGTCGGTGTAAGTTCGGGATCTATCGCCTCTGCGGTAAAGGCCTCGGCAGTTATCATTATCAGATTCTTCCCCTCGAAAAGGCCTGTGAAGTCATTGGTCGTCGTCGGTGTCAGGGAAGCGACATATTCATTGAGTTCGCTGATCCTTCCGCTCGAATCCTCCGCCATCGCTTCGAAGTCGAAGTCCATGACCTGCGGCTGCGGCAAGGGCGTCGGTGTGGGAGTCGGGGTCGGTGTAAAAGTCGGTGTAGGCGTAGCATCAGGCTCAGTCTCCACGGGCTCCGTGATCTCAGGTTCGACTGTCTCATCCGGTTCGTCGGACGGAAGAGTAGCCGCCGTGTGTTCGGGCATGTCGATCTCCCCTACCGAAGAGAAAACAACTCCCGAATCCGGATATACGATACGCATGATATCGAGACGCAGTCCCGTTGCCAGACCGAAGTCCGCGACTGCTTTCTCGTAACTGTACTCCCTGTCGTACGGGGCCTTATAGATCCTGTTTTCCTTGATCATACGAATGGGGACCAGATAACAGATCAGAGCAATGACGACCATCACGCCGGCTGCAAGTGCGCTCTGCTCACGGACCGTTCTTTTGCCGAGAGCCAGCATGACTGCGGCAAGTATGGCAGGAACAAAGTAGACTCCGATGACCGCGAGACCGCTCGGGCTGAACACCATCTCGGTAATGTGGTCAGAGAAGCCGTTCATGGCGCCCTCCGATCCGTTCGTTATCGTGTTGATGTCATAGCAGACCTTAAACTGTCTGTAGATAAAATACTCTACCAGATACGGCACGGCGGACAATACTGCCAGCACGAGGGTAACGATACGCGAAGCCATGGACGGCAGTACCGACAGCAGCGCCGAGATCATCATGCCGAGCGACATGGAGAAAAGGAAGATATACAGAATATTTATGTCGTGCGGTTCTCTTATCGTCGCATATTTGAAGAATAATTCCTCGCAGAATATGACGAGCCCCGGGATGAGGCTCCTCAATATATCGATGATAATGTTAGCCCTTATGTATTTCTTACGCATATATCAGACATCGACCCTCCCGTTCACGGCAGAGCGGGCGATGTATTCAATAACTTCCTGAGACTCGGGCCAGAATGCATGGGCGATCGGGAAAACATGATGCATGGCTCGCTCGGGGGTCGAGTCATAATTGAACAGCTTCGCCTTTATCCCGGCCTCGTCACAGATCTTCTTCATATAGATGCTGTCTTCCCTTAAGTAGTCATCCTCACCTGTTACGAGTACAAACTGAAGACTTGCCGGATCAGCTGCCTTTACTGCTTCACCCAGATCATACATATGATCGGGCAGGGCTCCCTCTTCGTCAGAAGGAGCAAGATAGACACCGGGGAAGATGTTCTTTTCCATCCGGTATACACCGCAGATCAGCCCTGCCGGCCCGGCTTCGATATCCTCACAGACCTTGATGCCGATACTCTCGCGGAATCGGGAGTCGGCGTAACACAATGTCGTCGCGAGGGCAAGGTATCCGCCTGCCGAATCACCTGTCACGTATATCTTCTTGATACCGTAGTTGTCGTGCAGGAAAGCGATGCATGTCACGATATCTCTGATGCTGCCTGTTATGTCCGTATCCGGAAGGAGACGGTAGTTGACATTGGCGACCTTAAGGCCGGACTTGTCAGCGAGATAGTAGCCGTAACGCTTGTCGAGGATATTCGTACCGTAGACGAAGGCTCCGCCATGGATCAGGATGAACGCTTCATCTTCACGGGCAGCTCCGCCTGCGGGTTCATACATATCGAAAGTGTGTTCCGGCAGTCCGTCATCCGTATATGCCGTCCCCGTGATCTCGGTGACAGTATCTATATATGTTTCACCTTCAAAACGGCGCGCGTCATTCTCGATACATCGTCTGATGAAATCCTTGCGTTCTTTTTCCTGCTCCGGTGTAAATGATCTCATATTGCCTCCGAGACTTAAGGTCAGACTGATACATAGTGACCGTTATCGTTTATAATATATCAACAGAATGAGTGAACGAGTATTATAATAAGGTTTCATTTTCGAGCAGGAGGATACTATGGCAAAGCCATTCCCGCATCTTACGGATATAACCGGGCGTTTTGATGCAGCCATAATCGATCTGGACGGAACGCTTTTGGATTCGATGGATCTGTGGAACAGGGTAGATATAGAATTCCTTGCTAAGCGCGGGATCGAACTGACGCATGACTATACCGAGTATGTTAAGCGAACGACTATAAGGGAAGCGGCCGAGTATACGGTCAGCCGCTACGGTCTTAAGGAGACCCCCGAAGACGTTATGGACGAATGGAATTCCATGGTATCGCGTGCGTATTCTCAAGAGATAAGCTGCAAGAGGGGCGCCGCGGAATACATAAGAGAGCTTCATAAAGCCGGGATCAGGCTCGGCATCGCGACCGCGCTGGTCGAGGATAATGTTAAGGCCGTATTGAAGCTGAACGGGATGGAGGATATCTGGGACGCAGTACTGACGCTCGACCATCTCGGCGGCACGGTGAATAAGAGCAATCCCGATATCTATCTGCGGACCGCAGAACTGATGGGAGCAGTCCCCGGGCGGACGCTGGTGTTCGAGGATGTACCTGAAGCTGCAGCGGGCGCGAGGCTCGGAGGCTTTGCCACATGTGCGGTCTTTGATGAGATCGGGTGCGGTAAGTGCTGGGAGGCTTTCGCCCGGGAATGTGATTATTCGCTTAAGGACTGGCAGAACAAAGAGTAATGATGCATCCGAAGCCTATAAGGTGCATAATATACGTAATCGTGATGTGACAGGAAGGGCATATATGAGTCAGAACAACCATAACATCTTCATGACCAACCGTAGGAACGCCATTATGCTGATGACCGGACTGTCGGCGCTTTTCTTTATGGGACTGACGCTTCAGGTGGTCTTCGGAAACGATGTTATCAGGATCTACGTCTCAGTAATGCTGATCGCGGTAACCTTCCTCTTCAATGTGACTTTGGGCACGCCGGGGCTCATACTCGCGACATCCTGGAACCTTTTACAGCTGGTCATCTACATCTACGAATACAACCGCTATGATGAGCGGGTTCCGCTCTATCTCACGGCCATGGCCATCATATCGATGATCATATCATTCCTCTTCAGGCTTTTTATCTCACGTGTCAACGGCATCATCGGAGGACTGTATAACAAGATCTCCCGTGAGAAGACGAGACGACTGACGCGCGAGGAATCCAATCTCATATCCGAATCTGCCGTAATGAGCGGCGGCCTTATTGTAAGACATAATCAGATGGAGGTCAGAGAGGATGTGAGCGAGGTGATCGAGATGTCGCGTTCGGCAGGTCTCGACCCGCTGACCACCCTCCCCAACAGAGACAGACTGACGGGGCACATCGGATACCTGATCGATCAGAATATCAGTAATTCACGTGCCGCGAGCGATACCATCATGCCGGTTTACATCATATACCTCAGCATCGACGGGACAGATGAGATCAGGAAAAAGGAAGGTCACAAGAGGCTCGACCTCTTTGTTCAGAGCATGGCGCACAGGATCAGGGAGATCGCCGATTCAGCCGATATGGTCGGACATGTCTCTGCCACGGAATTCGTGATAGCTACCGGAAGAGGAATATCCGAAGACGGACTCCTCTTCTATATCGATTCACTCTGCAAAGCGGCGGCCTCGTCGTTCAGGGATAAGGACGGTTCGCCGGTTGTCACGGTATCCGCAGGGTATTCCGGATTTCCTTCTGACGGAAGATTTCCGGGGGAACTGATAAGCAAGGCTGAGGCAGCTATGTCCGAAGCCCAGCGTGCCGGCGGCGGATGCATTCGCGGGTCCGCTTCGTCATCCGGCAAAGTCGGAGGCAATATCATATCCGGCATGACGGCAGACGAGATCGCCGATATGCTCGATAAGGCTTTTGATAATGACGGATTCAGGATGGTCTATCAGCCCAGATTCGCCGATGACAATAAGCTTATCGGCTTCGAGGCCTTCATCAGGCTCAGTAATATCGGTACGCCTGAGCTGCTCGACGCCGCGGTGCTGACCGGAAACCTCTGCCGTATCGGAGAATTCTCTTTCACACGTGCCATGAGCAGGTTGTCCGAACTTAACCGTCTCGATCCCGATCTGACCATGACAATCAATCTGTCGGCTGAACAGTTAAATGATGATACGATCACCTCTGATATCCGCAAGGCCGTAGAGGGATCCGGCTGCAATCCGGCGAACCTTGTTTTCGATATACCGGAAGAGAGTCTGATAGGATCGTCCGAGATCATAAAGCCTCTGCTCGATGAATTCACCTCGATGGGGATCCGGATCGCTCTCGACAACTTCGGAAGAGGCTATTCGTCACTTAACAACATCCCGCTCCTGCCGATATCTTCAATGAACCTCGACGGCAACTTCACAGCCGAACTTGATGACAATTCTTCATCCGGAATACTTACGTCCACGATCATTGAGCTGCTGGACGAGATCGATATACCCGTCTGCGCGACAGGCGTCGAGAGCGAGCATCAGTATAAGACACTTCTGGAATACGGATGCACCTACTTCCAGGGTAAGTTCCTGTGTGAACCGCTCGAGAATGATTCTCTGGAAGACTACATATTAAGCCGCGTCTCATCCGAACCCGATGCCGGTAACGAGGACACACGATTCGAACTGGATATCTGATCAGCCGTTTATGTAATCCTCAAGTCTGCGCGTTAACTTGCCTACGGGCAGTCCCACGACATTGAAGTAGTCACCGCTTATCCTTTTTACCAGGAGCGCGCCGCCGCCCTGTATCCCGTATGCACCTGCCTTGTCATAGGGTTCATCGGTATCGCAGTATCTCTCTATCAGATCCGTCTGGAACTTGTCTGCCGGGTAGAACTCGACCTCGCTGATCTCAGCCCATTTGTCACAGCCATTGGAACCATAGAGGCACACACCTGTTATGACCCTGTGTGTAATGCCGCACAGCTCTGTCAGCATTCGGACAGCATCCTCCCGGTCTTCGGGCTTACCCAGGATGAGATCATCCGTTACGACTGACGTGTCCGAACCTATCACCACCGTGTCTTCGGGTGATCCTGCTTCACGGTATGCAGCCTCTGCCTTTGCCTTTGCAAGCGCACACGCAATATCCTCGGGCGAACTACCCGAGGATATCATGGAATCAGTGATCCCTTTCTCATCTACATCTGTGGATACGGTATCAAAATCCCGCACCAGTAATTTCATTAATTCCCTTCGTCTGGGGGAATTACTCGCAAGTATTATCCTCATTGATTATCTTCTGCTGCTCTTGTCTCAATGTCGGAAAAATCCAATTCAAGATCGTCAAACGAGGCCGGAGCAGTCTCCCATATAGCTTTCTTTACAGGTTCGTCAGCCGCTTCGACCTTCTCTTCGACTTCTTCGGCGGCTTCCTCTGCCTCCTCGACAGTTTCCTCGATTGCTTCCTCAGCTTTCTCTTCAGCTTCCTGATCAGCTTCCTGATCAGCTTCGGCAACTACCTCTGCAACGTCTTCAGCCTTTTCATCTACAGGCTCTGCTGTGTCTTGGGAAGCCTCTTCAACCTCGTCTGCCTTTTCTTCTATAGTCTCTGCTGTGTCTTGGGCAGACTCTTCAACTTCTTCTGTAGCCGCTTCGATCTCATCTTCGACTTCTTCAGCTGCCGATTCGATCTCATCTTCGACTTCTTCAGCTGCCGATTCGATCTCATCTTCGACTTCTTCAGCTGCCGATTCAATCTCATCTTCGACTTCTTCGGCGGCTTCTTCTACCTTCTCCTCGGCCTCTTCTGCAGCCTCATCAGTTGCTTCTGCGGCATCTTCTGCCTTGTCTTCAGTTGCTTGGGCAACCTCTTCATTCCCCTCTACGGACTCTGACGGCTTAAACAGCTGCTCGTCTTCGATCGGAGTTCCATCCCTATAATCTTTCAGTGAATCTACTACAGTCTTATTGGGATCAGGGAGAACATCCGTAACCGTACTCTCGAAGATCGTATCGGGACGATCGCGGAACAGGGCATAAACGTCTTTGGGGTTGTCTTTACGGAGCAATTTGTAGTAGGTGTCGACCAACCTGGCCAGCTTACGGCTGTTGACCAGCCACGAAGCCTGCTTGACCGACTTCTCGATACCATGTGCCTCGCATACATCCGTGAAGAACTCGTCAGTCGATTTGTGTTCTCCGGCGATGATGTAGCACGCGCCACGCTCGCCATTCTCGGCAACGGCAACGATTGCTGCAGCAACATCACGAACATCAACGAAAGCATGTCCGCCGTTTACAGGAGTTATACCTTTCTCCAGATATTTCTTAAGGATCCTTCCCATCTCGGAATCTTCTTCGAAGCCGGGACCCATAATGAATGTAGGCAACAGCAGCACAGCATTAAGCTTATTCAATGAGACCTTTTCCATAACGTATGCGGAAGCTTCCGCCTTCGTCTTGGCATATTCTCCTTCGACCTTGGTCCTGTCAAAGTGGATAGTGGTCTCGCCCGCTGCAGGCAACTCATTGATAGCATAGGCGGAACTCATATAAACAAGTCTGCCGATCTTATACTTGAGACACTGATCGACGACGTTGATCGTGCCGGCAACATTGGTCCTTCTCATATCAAGGTTCTTCTCACCTGAGAAATTGGCTATCTCATCAACATGGATGACTACCGAGCTTCTCGGTTCAGCTACCTTGAAGAAGTCTCTCATCGAGTCTTTATCGAACGTACTTCCATAGTAGACTTCAGCACCTATCTTTTCATATTCCGATACATCGGATTCCTCGGGAACAAGCACTCTGACGCTTTTACCCTCACGCGAGTATTCATGAACAAGATATTTCCCCACCGGTGTCGTAGCACCGATCAACAGATAAGTATCGAACATGGCCGTTACTCCTCTCGGTTATGTCTGGGTGCGGGATATGCCTACACATATTATTTTCTCACACAGACGATGTTCTTTCCTGCATGTAGTTGTAAATTTTTGTTACAGGATGATGTTTTTTATTAACAGATTATATATTTTTGTTCTACATCCCGGCCTGAGTGGACAAATTTTTAATATCAGCAAAGTGCATAATCCTTTTCGAAAAATAGTTGTTGACAATTCATTCCCTTGAGATTATCCTCATATCGTGTTGAATAACCGAAAGGCTATGACGAAGAGGGTCGGAATCCCCCGGATACACAGAGAGCACGGTAATGATGAGAGCCGGCATCCGAATTTCCAACAGACCTATCGCTTCTGAGCCGGTACACCGAACACTTAACCGTAAGTAGACTGTACCCGAAGGCAGCCGCGTTAAGGCAAAGGGTTTGTCAGAACCTGTAAAGTGGCGTCATATGGCGCAATATGAGTGGTACCGCGGAATATATCCGTCTCATATCTTTCAAAGTAGAAAGATGTGGGGCGTTTTTTATTGCCCTCCCCTCTGACACTTGCAGGTGCGAGAATTAACAAAGGAGAACAAGATGAACGACAACATGACAACAACAGGAATGGACATGAAGCTCCAGGAGGTAGCAAGCAGAGTAAAGGGACTGCGTCTCGACATGAACCTCTCCGAGGCAGAGCTCGCAGCACTTCTCAAGATGAACGAGGACGAGTATCGTCGTTACGAGGAAGGTAAAGAGGACTTTAACTTTACTTTCCTTTACAAGCTGTCGAACCTCGCCGGTATCGAGATGAGCGACCTCACCGAAGGTGCTTCCCCGTCACTTAAGACATATGCGGTAACACGCAAGGGCGAGGGCCGTCCGATCGCCAGACTTGACGGTTACAAGTTCAACCGTCTGGGCTCCAGATTCAGGAACAAGATGTGCGAACCTTTCCGCGTTATCGCTCCTTATTCAGAAGCAGCTCTGAATCCCCCCTATAAGCTCGTAACACATGTCGGCCAGGAAATGAATATCGTCGTAAGAGGTAACCTCAAGGTCATGATCGGCGATGCAGTCGAGCTTCTTCATCCCGGCGACATGATCTACTTCGACAGTTCCGTCCCTCACGGTGAGTTTGCCGTCGGCGGAGAAGACTGCGAATTCTATTCGATCATCATGAACCCTGAGGCATGGGCCAAGGGTATGTCCGATATCTCGATCAAGTCCGAGATAATGAAGGAAGACAATGTAACCAATGTTGACAAGGCCGATCTGAAGGATGCTATCTACAGCAGGTATTTCGAGGGAGAGCTCGGTGCCGACGGTATCCTTAAGAAGGTCCACTTCAAGGAAGGCGCCATCAAGACCTTCAACTTCGCATATGACTGCGTGGATGCGATCGCCGAGAGAACACCCGAGAAGACAGCCATGATGTGGGTCGCAAAGGACGGCGTTACGGATCACCGTTTCACCTTCGGTGAGATGAGCAAGCTCTCTAATCAGGCAGCTAACTATCTCCAGGACCTCGGCGTAAAGAAGGGCGACAAAATCATGGTCGTCCTGAAGCGCCACTATCAGTTCTGGATCTGCATGATGGCACTCCACAAACTCGGTGCCGTAGCTATCCCTGCTACCGCCCTTCTCCGTGAGCACGATTTTGACTACAGATATAAGGCCGCAGGCGTTAGGGGCATCATCTGCACTCCTGACGGTGATACTGCCGAAGAGGCCTACAAGGCTGCACAGGGTATCGAGGGACTCGATCTCTTCCTTATGGTCAACGGTGCACGCGACGGCTGGAGAGATTTTGATGCCGAATTCAAGAACTACTCCGACGTACACGACAGGCCTGAAGATGCAGCATGCTGCGACGATCCTATGGTCATGTTCTTCTCGTCCGGAACGACAGGATACCCCAAGATGGTAATCCACTCCTACCGTTACGCCCTCGGACACATCACAACAGCTAAGTATTGGCACAACGTCGACCCTCACGGTCTGCACTTCACCATCTCCGATACCGGCTGGGGTAAGGCTCTCTGGGGTAAGCTCTACGGTTCATGGCTCTGCGAGGCTCCGGTATTTACTTTCGACTTCGATAAGTTCAAGTCCGACGAGATCCTCCCGATGTTCGCCAAGTACAACATCACCACATTCTGCGCACCGCCTACGATGTTCAGATTCCTGGTCAAGGAAGATCTGTCCAAGTATGATCTGACCTCCATCAAGTATGCAACAACTGCAGGCGAGGCTCTGAACCCCGAAGTATTCAATCAGTGGATGAAGACTACCGGCATCCGTCTTATGGAAGGATTCGGTCAGACAGAGACAACGCTTGCCATCGCCAACCTCGTCGGTTCGTCGATCAAGATGGGCTCGATGGGTAAGCCTAATCCCCTCTACGATGTCCATATCCTCGATGCCGATGGTAAGGAGTGCAAGCCCGGTGAGACCGGTGAGATCTGCATCCGCACAGCAGAAGGTACACCTAACGGTCTGTTCCTTGAATACTATCAGGATCCTGAGAAGACTGCAGCATCCTGGCACGACGGCTACTATCACACAGGTGATACGGCATGGAGGGATGAGGACGGATACATCTGGTATGTCGGACGTATCGACGATGTCATCAAGTCTTCCGGTTACCGTATCGGACCGTTCGAGATCGAGAGCGTTATCATGGAGCTCCCTTATGTACTCGAGTGTGCCGTTACAGGTGCGCCCGACCCTCAGGGTGTAAGAGGTATCGTCGTCAAGGCAACGATCGTTCTGGTTCCCGGCAAGGCTGTTCCGACAGAAGACCTCAAGAAAGAGATCCAGAATTACGTCAAGCACAAGACAGCTCCTTACAAGTACCCTCGTATCGTAGAGTTTGTAACAGAGCTTCCTAAGTCTATAAGCGGTAAGATCCGCCGTGTCGAGATCAGAGAGAACGACAATAAGAACGCTTAATGTAAGCCGAACTATAAAGCACCGCCTGCGCGAGATTAAGCCGGGCGGTGTTTTTGTTGTTATGACATAAGCAAATAAGAAACGGAGTCGGCAGATGAAGTGAACCCACTTTGTTGGACGGTTTAAAACGAGTATAAGGACTGATTCCTTGCCTGGCAAGGAGTCAGTCCTTTCAGTTTGACCTGAATTCTCTCGTTGTTGTAGTACTCAATGTATTCTTCCATAGCCTTCTGAAGCTGTTCCAAGGTCTTGAATTCATATTCGTGACCCGAGGCCGGAAAAAGACGTCGGGTAACGAAAGTGGTAACGTTTTTCGAGAATCGTAACCCGAATCGTTACCCAAGGCTGAAAAGTGCCTCTTGGTTACGGAAATGGTAACGAAAAATAAAAATCGTAACCGTAATCGTTACCCGAGGCCGGAAATCGCCGCCGGGTAACGAAAATGGTAACATTTTCGAAGAATCGTAACCGGAATCTTTACCCGAGGCCTGAAATCGCTGTCGGGTAACGGAAACGGTAACGTTTCCCAAAAATCGTAACCCGAATCGTTACCCGAGGCCTGTTGAGCCCACATTCCGGAGGCTCGTACACTATTTTGTTACTCCCGATGATACAAATATGGGGGCGCCGGTGTAGAGCTTGCCACATCAGCGTCTTCGACAACTAACGCGACAACTATTCTCTCCAATAGTTGTCGATAGAGTTGTCAAAGCAGAAGCTACTGCAGAAGCTGCAGAAGCGGCAGAAGCGGCCACTCGGGCGCACATAAAAAACCGGCGGCAGATCCGGCTCCGCTTCTCATGTCCTTATCAAGCGGGGGGTGATAAGCAATACTGGTTTCCGCCCATGCGGGCGATATCCCCCTCACCATTCAATCCGGACAGATATATTTTATTGCAGTATTATGTGATTTTTTGGTAAATAACAGATTTTTTTGTTCCTTTACCGCTCGAAAAGCTATCTTGATCAACCCCGTTCTTCCAAAGCATCAAGTATCTCTTCAGCAATATCAGCGACAGACTTTCCCTTTATATGAATACGAATATCACTATACCGGTAGTAAAGAGGCTCTCTCTGCATATAGATCCCGAGAAGTCTCGAACTGCCGGCGGAAGAGCCTTCATCGCCGGACTCTTCATATGCCAGTCCGCGACTGCCCGCATTCCATAATCGCTTCTTGAGCAAGGGCAGATCTGCATCGAGAAAGACAACCTTCCCCAAGGACTTAAGATGCTTCATGGCATCATCATAAAGAACGGCGCTTCCGCCTGTTGCTATAACCTGCGGCTTATCCGGGACATAATTCAACAGTATATCGGATTCAAGGCGCATAAAGGCATCCAGTCCGTCCTCTTCTATGATCTCCTGAAGTGACTTCCCGCTCTTTGCTCTTATCAGATCGTCCGTATCCGTAAAGCCCGCATTGACCTTATCTGCTACATACTTGCCTATCGTTGTCTTACCGGATCCGGGCATCCCTATCAGTATCAAGGATCCTGCCAGCATAACCCAAACCTCACCACGTTCTCTTATATCAGTATATCCCATCACACGGCCATATACCACATGGGTGATAATCTGTCTGCACCCTTATAGTCAAGCTTGTCCATGCTCTTAATATGTTCCCCGCGGGAGAAATATGTCCATAACCTGCGATACCGCTCAGCTCTTGATGCAGCAGACTGCTCCTCCGCCGACAGATCAACGCAGCTTATATCGACGATCCGGTCGACCTGCCCGCTCCGCATGAACAGCATCTTATGCCGGTCATCATAAACCAGGAAATCCTGAAGAGCGGGATCATCAAGAACCTTAAGTCTCATTATCGGAAGGACGCGATTCTTAGGACAGATATCAGCAACTGCCAATCTCCCCTCACGCTCAAAAGCCAGATCGCACATGATCGACTGAGCCTCGCGGTACAGTTCCCTTACGGCATTATGTATCCGCTGCATGACGGGATTGGAATAGTCTTCGCCGACAGGAGCACCGAAGCGGATCGCACGGCATATAAGGATGTAGAGATCCTTCTCACGGCATGGAAGTCCCGTAAGGAAGCAGTCGAGTGCGAGCTGCTGCACATTAACGGAAGAACATGACCCGATATAACGGTACATCCGATCTGCAACAGACCGGTCGGTACGCACGAACAGATAATCATCCGGCAAAGCATGTATGGCTCCGACCGCCTTGATGTCCCGCGGCACGATTCTCATGCTGATGCATCTGACAACTGCGCAGAGGAATCCTTCAAACGTTCCGTCGTAAGAAAATGACTTGTCGCTGAACTTCATATGTCCGTCCTCCCCTTAGAATGTGAGAACATTCTAACACCGCGAACATACGTTTGTAAACGCTATTAATGGGACATTAATGTCTTTTCGAGATAAAAAGTCTCTCCGGATCAACCCTTAGTCCGGATATCCGAGTTCGTCACACAGATCTGATACCTTGTCCACAGAGCTGCTGTCGCTTCCGTATACGACCATATAAACATACACGTTATCACGGAAATAGACATGGAGTGTGTAGTAGATCAACGATTCGGCGGAATCGGGCTTAACAACTACATAACCATAGTTATCCGTCTTATCCAGATCGTATTCTTCATCGTGTGTACCTGCCATTGCAGCCTTCTGGATCACCGTATTATAGTCCTCGTCAAATGCAGCTGCAGCGGAAGCGGTATCGGTATATTCCGTCCTGACGATGAACGTACTGCTGTCGCTGCCCACAAAATAGGTTACCTGGTTCGATTCGAGCTGGACTCTGTCACTGCAGTAGTAGTACTGCCCGGGCTCGGCCGTAAGAGTGTAGCTTCTTGTCCATCCGAGGGACTCTTCACACTGAGCCATAAACGTGTCGGCATCGACCGTCGGGACCTTGGTACCGTTCTTTTTGGAACAGCCCGTGAACTGCGCCGCCGTTATGACCGTCAGCAACAGTATCGCGGCCACACGGATCCGTATCCTCTTATTTGCTGTCTTCAAGTTCGTCCCCTCCCCGATCCAGTGTATTATCGTAGAAATATCTGATGACTGCCCTCCTAGTAACGATACCGATGAGCATATCACGATCGTCAACTACCGGAATAAAGTTCCGGCTCATGACCATCATCAGGAGTTCATCGATGTCGGCGGATATCTTGATCGGCGGATTATCCCTGGATACGAAGTCGATATCGCTAAGTTTCAGTCGCTCAAGCTCCTCGATCCCGATGGTACGCGGTGTGTCACCCTCACCCTGAACGATATACCAGAGAAAATCACCTTCGCTCACCGTGCCCACATACGTTCCGTCCCTGTTGATGACCGGAATAGCCGAGTAGCCGTGATGGTGCATCTTCTCGAGTGCCTGTCTGACAGTGAAGTCACTATAAAGGAATGCCACATTGGCTTTGGGCTGCATAAAAAAAGCAATATTCATATCTGTCTCCTTAAATTATCAGTAGTAACTGCTGATCCCTTCATCTATCCCTGCTTCAAAAGGCGCAGCAGCAAGCCCCGTATCACATGTCAGTGCCGCGGATCCGTAGCTGAAATAAGCATAGCGGACCCTGGCAGGACTCTTGACCTGCGGGCAGCTCAGGATGACCGTTTTACCGTCAAAATCGATCTCGGCCCGGGCCTTATAGAATACATTATCATCGCCGGCAACTTCGAATCCGGAATCCGCGCCGTCGAACGTAGTCAAGAGCTTGAGCTGCTCAAAATCCCCGTCGAAAACGATCTCCACACACTCGCCGCGTCTGACATTTGTCGCATAAGGCGCGACTGCCGGCACCTTCTTGTAGCCGTAAACAAAGTGAAGCGCCAGCTTCGCCAGCCTCTCTCCCGGAGTCTTCTTGTCCGACGGATGGATATTATCGAATTCACCGCAGTCAGTCAGGACCGCCATGTAGGTATTGGGAACCGTAAGAGCAGTCTCGGCCTGACATTTACGGAGCCTCGGCCAATGCATATCATCGTAATCCATATATTTACGATCTCTCGAGATATACATGGGCAACTGACAGAACAGGAAAGGCAGATCGTCCTCACAGAACATCACACGCCATTCTTCGATGAGCGTCCTGAATACCGCTCCGTACTCTGCGCTGTGCTCCTCGCAGTCCTCTTCACCCTGATAGAAGATCACGCCCTTAAGGGACAGGGGAACCAGCCTCAGGATCATCGTGTTGAACAATGCTCCCGGGCGTCTCGGGTCGGAAGGCCCCGGCGGAGGCGGCCACGGGAAATTGCCTATGACGCGTTCCCCCTCGAGATATGTGGCATACGGATTATCCTTAAGATAATCTCTCAGGCGCTTATCATATCTGGCACAGGCCCTGCCGTATTCTTCGAGTTCGGCTTCATAGCTCGCGCGCGTCTTGCCCTTCGATTCGGCATCATAAGCATCGAGATATCTCCGGCCTTCCTGTGTTCTCGAGAGCGATTCGGCGCTCTGCCAGCAGGATACGGATGTACCTCCGAGATAACATCCGATGATGCCGATATGAACATCATTCTTCCTGGAGTGCTTCTTCATATAAGTACGGAGCGTCTTGGCAAAATAATATCCGATACCGGTGACATCCGCGCAGTTCTTCGGATCCAAGACCTTCCACTCGGTCGCATCTTCATCCGCTCTCTGCTGCTCGTCACAGTCACCTGCCGCGGGAACATTATAGAAATGGATACAATCCTTGGGGCATCTGACCATCTCAGCCTTGGCACCCTCGGATCTGCCGAGCGGATACTCGATATTGCTCTGCCCCGATGCGAGCCAGAGATCTCCCATAAATACACCGGATAACCTTACGGAATCCTTGCCGGACTTGACATCGATCGCGTAAGGGCCGCCTGCGGAAAGAGACTCCAAGGAAACGATGAAGAATCCACCGTCATATATCTCGTCCGTCTCGCCTGTCCTTATGGTATTGCCGTCATGATCGATGATCTTTGCCGCGACAGGAGCAGTGCTCCCGGGGACGACCTCACCGAAGATCCTGATCTCCTTGTCCCGCTGAAGCACCATATTATCTTTGAAAACGCCGTTTAATCTGATTGCCATTACCAAGGTCCTTCCGGGAAACTTACCTGACTATTATACAACGTTAAGCCCCTGCTTAGTAGTGGCGATTCCTCGGCAATCCGTTCACGTTACAGGTTCTCGACGCGCCACTCCATATAATCGTCGTAGGACATTCTCTTGTCGATTATCCCGTCAGGCACGATCTCGATTATGCGGTTAGCGACCGTGTTTACAAGCTCTCTGTCGTGTGAATAGAACACGATAGAGCCCGGGAACTTCTTTATGCCTTCGTTAAGTGCCGTAATGGCTTCGAGATCCAGGTGGTTCGTCGGATCGTCAAAGATCAGGACATTGGCACCGACCATCATCTGGCGGCTCAACATACAGCGGACCTTCTCGCCTCCTGACAGGACAGAAGCTTTCTTGAGAGCCTCATCGCCGGAGAAGAGCATTCTTCCCAGGAAGCCTCTTACATAGCTCTCGGTCTGATCCTTGGAGAACTGCCTGAGCCAGTCGGTCAGCGGCAGATCACACCCGTCAAAGAATTCGGAATTATCCTTTGGCAGATATGATCTTGATGTGGTTACACCCCACTTGATCTCACCCTCGTACGAATCTTCCGGCACTGCCTCCGCGATTATGTCGAGGAGCTGTGTTATGGCGACCTCATCCTGCGAGATGATACCGATACGATCGCCCTTTTCCATAGTAAACGAGATGTTATTGAGTGTCGTGCGGCCGCTGGACCGAGCAGTAAGTCCGTTCACGAACAGAACGTCATTACCGATCTCGCGATCCTGCGCGAAAGCAATAAACGGATATCTTCTCGACGACTGCAGCACCTCCGGCAGTTCCATGTTCTCGAGGAGTTTCTTACGCGATGTAGCCTGGCGTGACTTCGAAGCATTGGCGGAGAACCTGGCGATAAACTCCTGAAGTTCCTTGCGGCGGGCCTCGATCTTCTTTGTCTGATCCTTGAGCTGACGAAGCGAGAGCTGAGTATACTCATACCAGAAGTCATAGTTTCCGGCAAAGAGCGTTACCTTGGCAAAATCGATATCCACGATATGCGTGCAGACCTTGTTCAGGAAGTGACGGTCATGCGATACGACCAGCACGCAGTTCTCATAATCCATCAGATAGTTCTCGAGCCAACGGCACGAATTAAGATCCAGGTGGTTCGTAGGCTCGTCGAGCAGCAGGTAATCGGGGCTTCCGAACAGCGCCTGTGCGAGGAGCACCTTCACCTTCTGTCCTCCCGTTAAGTCCTTCATGGGCCTCTCGTAGAATTCCTCCCCGAGCCCCAGACCCTGAAGAAGGATCTCCGCATTACTCTCGGCCGACCAGCCGTCGAGCTCGGCAAACTCGCCCTCGAGCTCACCGAGTTTGATCCCGTCATCGTCATTGAAGTCAGGCTTAGAATAGAGCGCTTCCTTCTCGCGCATGATCTCATAGAGCCTCTTATGACCCATAATGACCGTATCTCTTACGGAATATTCGTCATATTTGAAGTGATCCTGCTCGAGGACTGCCAGCCGCTCGTTCTTCGGTATGTTGACAAAGCCCTTCTGCGGCTCGATCTCCCCGGATATGATCTTCAGGAATGTGGACTTGCCGGCACCGTTGGCACCGATGATGCCGTAGCAGCAGCCCTTATTGAAGGTTATATTTACATTTTCGAAAAGCTTACGCGCGCCGTAGCGCAGTCCGACATTGGAAACGTCTATCATAAATACTCATTACCTCATATATCTTCTTCAAAACAAACATATGAGACTATAAGCAATAATCCGCCTGATTGCAAGTATCGCGGGCTCGTCAAAATGACTGTTTCGTTGACATTGGCAGCTCCGCAAGGGATAATCTAAGTTATAATCCATAGAAAGTGGAGGTACGGATATGAAGACGGCAAAGGAATTGTTCACAAGGATACAGTCTGATGATGCTTTCGCCAAGGAGTTCGGTGATAAGCTCCGCGAGAGGAAACAGGCAGGTTCAACAAGTCAGTACGATACACTTATCCCCGTAGCAGCCGAATACGGTTACGAGGTAACAGAGTCTCAGATCGATGCCATTAGCAACGGGATCGAGGATGAACTCAGTGAAGAGGAACTCGGAAAGGTTGCCGGAGGAACATCTTGCCTGACTGCGCTCACATTCGTACTCACAGCTTCGGCCTTCTATACCGCTGTTGAGACTATATTCATCTCGATCGACGAGCTCGCCAAATGATTAACTTCTGCAACGCACACTGACAGGATCAGTTACCGAGTATTCTCCTTGCGTCATCGGAGTCACCGTCAACTGCGGGGACTGCTTCGACCGGTTCTTCAGGAGCTTCTGCCATATCTCCTATCTCCGTCGTGATCGCGACAAGAGCATTGGGGGTTGCCTGTACGCCCTCAGCAGCAGGCTCGGAAGGGATCAGCGGTGCAACATCATCACTCGGTACGATTCCTGCTACCGGAGCACCGGTATTATCGCCCAGGGTTATAGGATCATACATATTGGATCCTGCAGGAGCATAAGGGTGTGACAGTTCGTATTCCGAGGGAACATAGGAGAACTTGTTCTCAAGCCATATTATCCAGTAGGTCGGAACGATCTTGGATATGACATGCAGAGCCTTCTGCGAGAATCCGTATACCAAAAGATGACGGCCGCGGCGAGATGCCTTGAGAGACTTACGGGCAAGCTTCACCGGGTCAGCTGCCACAACTGCACGGAATCCGGAGAATTCAGACTGCTTACCGTCGGTCGCAAGACTCTGGAATTCAGTCTTTACGGGACCGGGGCATACAGTAGTAACCGCTATATGATATCTCATGAGCTCGATGTCGATCGCTCTGGAGAAAGATACGACATAAGCCTTGGATGCCGCATAAGCAGCGAATCCGGGCTGCGGTGTAAATGCCGCAGAAGAAGCGATGTTGATGATACGCGGACCGTCTCCGCGTTTGAAGATCGGCAGTCTGTCGATCATATAAGGCAGGCACATGCAGACCATCTTAGACAGACATGTGCAATTGATGTCGACAGTATCCTCTATAACCTGAGCGTCCTTATCCTCGACCAGACCGCGCTTGCCGATACCGGCACAGTTGACGATGAGTCCGACTCTGATATCATCTGCCGCCTCGGCGAGACGCTCCTCAAGGACCTTCATATCAGAAGGTTCGGCAAGATCTATGGGAAGTACAACGATCCTCTCGGGGTCAAGTTCGTCTCTGAGCTTATTGAGCCTGTCCTCTCTCCTGGCGATTATCCATATCTCCTGGAAAGGAATGCTTCCGTAAACACTCCGTTCGTTGACTATCTCCCTGACGAAAGCCTCTCCTATACCGGAAGACGCTCCTGTTACGATCGCTATATTACGCATCTTATCCTCCTGTATCCGACCTCAGATCCGACCGGTATCTTACCTGTTACGGAAGAATCTGCCGATACCCGGTATACCGCCTCTCTTGCCTTCGGAATTGCCGTTGACGACCTTGGGCTCAGCCTCAGCCGCTGCCTCGGCCTCTTCCATCGCACGAAGTTCCTTCATGGCGGCAGCCGTGTTAAACGGTCTGTTCTGAGAAGCGCTTCCCGAAGCCTTCGGCGGCGGTGTGTACTTGGGCTTAAACGGATTTACATCAGCTCCGGGCCTCGTCGTGCGAGCCTTACGTGCAGCCTCTTCTGCTGCCTTCTTAGCTTCTTCCGCTGCCTTTACGGCATCGTGGTCGGTCGCACCGGCACCCACTGCAGCAGACTTCGCCGCATGTATCTTATCAAGTGCCGACTGATTCCTGTCACTCTCAGCCTGCATTGCCGCTGCTCTGTTTACAGACGCACTTGCAGGTCTCTTGATCGGGGGCTTAAGGCCCGGGGCCATCTCTTCTTCCTCACCGTGGATCGGCTTGAACGGAGAAGCTGCCTCCTCCTTAACGGGGATCGGTGTAAACAGCGCGATCGGCGGAACATGCTCCGAACTTGAAGCAGTATGTACATTGGACGAACCTGAGGCAGCCGCACTGTTAAGCGGTGTAGGTGATACAGGCTTAAAAGGCGACGGTCTGTCATCGACCTTCTCCTCGATCACGGGAGGAACAAACCCTGTCGCGATTGCAGGTGCGAGCTTCTGCTCGGACTGTTGCTTAAGGAAAGCCTCCTGGGCTGCCGTCTGGGGGTGGTTATCAAGTGAATTGACATTATACATGTTGTCTGATCCCCTCGGCTTCGATGCCTTGGAAGGAGCCGGCCTACGTGCTGCAGGTGCAGGTCTCTCGGCAGCCTTCTCTACGGGTCTGTCGACAGAAGCGGCACTCTTCTTTGCAAAGGGACTGTCTCCATGCCTCGCGAAAGGACTCTGATTTGTCTGAACGGGAGCTTCCGCCTTTGTCTCGACAGGCTTGGGTTCAGCCTTAGGTTCAGACACAGGTGCGGGCTTCGGCTCGATCTTATCAAATGTGCCGTTGGCAATAGCTGCTTCAGCTGCCTCAGCTTCTCTTCTGGCGGCCTCGGCTGCTGCAAGAGCTGCCGCTGCGGCCTTTCTCTTCTCCTCAGCCAGAGCTGCTGCCGCCGCTGCTGCCTTGGATGCATTCTCGGCTGCCTCAGCAACAGCCTTTTTCTCAGCTTCGATAGCCGCGCTTCTGTTAGACGAATACTGGGCCGGACGCTTGATGGGAGCTCTCTGCTGAAGCGGAGGCTTCTGCTCGGTCTTAGGCGCAGGCTTCGATGCAGCTGCCGTCGTAGCAGCAGCCGCTACTGCTGCACCGGCCGCTGCAGGAGCAACATGTGCTGTCTTTGCAGCAGGTTCCGTCTTGGCTGCTGCCGCTGCGGCAGCATGATTGACAGATGCACTCGCAGGTCTCTTGATCGGAGGCTTAAGGCCGGGCGCCGGTGCGGCGGATGTCGCTGTTGCTGCCTTATCGGCAGTCTCTGCCTTGGCTGCGGCTGCTGCGGCAGCGTGATTGACCGATGCACTTGCAGGTCTCTTGATGGGAGCCTTAAGTGCCGGAGCAGGTGCAGCCTCGGGGGCTGCCATAGCCTTTGCTTCCGCCGCTCTTGCTGCCGGTGTATTGGAATACATAGGTCTTATCGACCTTGTATTTGATGTCTGGAGATATCCGTTGACTACCTTGGGTGCTGCTGCACCGGCTGCAACGGTAGGTGTCGGTGAATAAGGTCTCATTCCGGTTACCTTACGGACGATACCGCCGGGGATGATATCTATCACGGCATCCTTACGCGGGAATCCCTTACGGTCGCGGAGATACTTATATCTTCCGCCGGCGAGTAACAGGATAAGGGCGACGGCAATGATCCACCACGGGAAATTGTTGCTCTTCTTGGATGAGGTCGTAGCCGCTACTGCAACCTTAACAGTAGGGGTAGGTGTATCTGTGACAGTCTCCGTCTCTTCAGGTTCTGTCTCATCGGGCTGACTCTCCTGGATGACGGGAGCTACTACAAGGACCGTAGGCGTAGGTGTCTCAGAGACCTCGGGCGTCGGAGTAGGAGTGTTAGTAGGAGTAGGTGTAGCCTCTTCTGTCTGAACGACAACTACGGGATCTGTCTCTGCAGGCACAGGCGTGGCCGTAGCAGGTACGGGTGTAGGTGTATCCTCTGCGGGGATCGGTGTAGCCGTAGCCGCGGCGGGCTTCGGTGTTGCCGTGGGCTTGGGCGTGTTGGTAGCTGCAGGCTTAGGAGTAGCCGTGGGCTTAGGTGTATTGGTAGATGCGGGCTTAGGGGTAGGTGTGTTAGTCGCCGCAGGCTTAGGAGTTGGGGTGTTGGTCGCCGTAGGCTTGGGTGTAGGAGGAGTTGTAGGCTTAGGGGTAGGAGTATCCGGAACCGGGGTTGGAGTACATGTATATACACCTGAGATGGGATAATGATCCAATCCAGTCAACCCAGCCCCACCGTCTGCACCATTAATCCAAAGGTGGTAGTCATGGTTAAAGCCATCAATTACTCCATCACCATCTCCATCATAATTCCAATAATCGATACTTACTTTTATCTTATCCGTATCATTCCCACTTGTAACTGTAACACCATAACTGGTAGATACGTGAACAGCCTTGTTCAAATTAATGGTGAAACCTGCAGAGGCACAACTGTTATCAAATTGTGATGTGGACCCGGATATTTCTCCACTGTAGTCATCATTAAGTTGTATCCTTATGCCTACAGTATTATAGGCGTATACGCTTGTATTTTGATAGATACTCCCCCCAATAGCAATTACAAAGATTACAGTCAATAAAACTGCTATCACTTGCAATCCTCTTCTCCGATAAACCTTTGTCATAATCAACGACAACCCCCGTTATCCGATCTGTTCTGCCACCACACAGAACCTCCTTCGATTATATACCCTCCGGGGAGTTTTTTCATCTTTTTATATTAATAATAATTGACAGATGACCGGCGTCAGCGTTTTCGAGAAGCAAACCGGATAGAGAATCGACAAAAAATATAGTTTTGGGAAAAGAATAAACCCCACTATATCAATCCTTTTATCCTTTTATCTTCTCCTGAACAGTCTCTTTACGGCATCGCGAGGTTCGTGCCCACTCGCCAGGAGACCTATGAACCTTCCGACAAGGAGGATGAATCCGATGCCGATAAGCCAGACAAACACGATCAGGACGATCTTAAGAGGAGACGAATAATGGGTCTCGGAGCCGCCGCTCGTCTTCTCGGATGAGTCCGTTACAACCGGGTCTGTCCCGTTCGACGGGATCGTATCCGATGCAGCGGCAGCGTCTGAGCCGGAAGAGCTGACATCAGGCACAGTCGCATCGCTTACCTCAGCAGATCCGGATGCCGTTGTTGTAACGGTCTCGCCGGCATCAACTGTCTCAACAGGCTCGGCCGGCTCGATATCAAGGCCCGAGTAATCACTGAGGGACATTCCGTTGCTGCCGAGAGGGACGGCATGATCGAGACCGATGAATGTGCCGTCTGATGTTTGCCAGAGAACACTTTCGACCAGGTCATATTTCTCGGTGTCCCAGGTTACGAAGTCATCGAGGACCAGCCCGCCGGTGTCGCCGGAGTTGGCATTATAGCACCAGAAAGTGTGGTTCAGGTGGTACTCGGCGATCAGGTCGCGCATATACTGAAGCCATGTCAGGTTGTCCCCGCTCATGAAGCCTCCCCACTCGCCTATAAGCAGCGGTGCGATCTCCTGATCGTCAATATAGAGCCACGCATCATACCAGTAATCATCCATAAGTGACTGATATGTGAAGCCTCCCTCGAACCAGGGCTGGGCATAGACTGCGGGGCCATAATCGTGAGGCGAATAGACTATCTGCGCATTACGCTCGGGAGAACCGAAGTCTATCGGATAGTATTCGACCGCGCGGAGATTGCCGCCCCACCACGAGTTGTAATAGTCCTCATCGTCAGTCGATGTGAAGTTGTTTGCGACGGGATCGATCGGGAAGATCTGTATGCCCTCGATCATGATCAGGGCATGAGGATTATTGTCCAGGACGATATTGCCGGCCTGCTCCGCGACATACTTCCAGTTGTTGGATGAAGTCGAATCATTCCATATCGCGTGCTCCGTCTCCGAGGCTTTGCCGTGCGGCTCGTTCTTCAGATCATAAGCGATTATCGTATCGTTGTCGGCATACCTGGCAGACACCCAGTCGAGAGCCTCCAGATACTGTTCGGCACTTATCCTGTCCGTATACCACAGAGGGGCGTTGTGTCCCGAAGCATCCGTATTGGCACTGTGGATATCGAGCATGACCTTCATGCCGTTCTGTGAACACAGCGTCAGCACGTAATCGAAGATCTCGAGCGAATTCATTCCGTTCAGTTCGGAGTTATAAGCCTGATTATAGTTGGCGGTCGGATACTCACCCCTGCTCCACTGAAGCAGCAGTTCAGCCGATATCGGCACACGCAGAAGGTTGAATCCGTGATCTGCGATACCTTTGAGTGCATCCTTGAGATTACAGTTCCATACCCCGTCGAAAATATTCGTTCCCGTATTATATCCGAACCAGTTACAGCCGGTCAGCCATACCTCAGTGCCGTTCATATCCGTGATCTTATCGCCGTCAGTCGTCAGCCAGTCATCTCCCTGAACGCCCTCCGGTACCGGCGCATCCGGGACCTCACCCGTCGGAACGCCCGTCTCCTGAGTCTGGGACGATCCGCTGCCGTTGTTGCCTCCGCCGCCGTTGTTGCCTCCGGAATATGAGCCCTCGCCCGTAACTGAGATCAGTGAAGCGGAATCGATCCCGGATCCGCTTACCTGGATGCCGACATTGCCGTCAAAGCCCCAGGAATTGGCACCCGTAGCGGATACTACGGCGGTGACACGGTTGCCGGAGACCGTATAAGTATCGAATCCCCATCCTGATGCCGAATCGACTGTTCCGGAGAATTCGACGACGACAGTTATGGTCTCATACCCCGCACAGCCTGACAGCGTCAGTGTGATCTGTCCGCCGTTTCCCCACGGATTGACATTATCGACCTTTCCCGTCGCTTCCCCGAGGATAACGGGAGAAGCCGTCACTATATTCCCCTCATTTACGAGGCTCGGAACAGCTGCTGTTCCTAAGAGAGCAGCCGCACTTATCAGTACGGCTGCGGATCTTCGTATTATCATGTAAACCTCTCTGTACTGTTCTTACACGTTGATCTCGATCGATCGTCCGGAAGGAGCATACGGTTTGTAGATAACGCCTGCGGCATCGAGCATCCGGCGGGCCGCTGCAGCTCCTTCGGTATCGTGATATTTGTCGTCCGCGTAGATGATCTCTCTTATTCCCTTCTGGATAAGAGCCTTTGTGCATTCCTGACAGGGGAAGAGAGATACGTAGATCGTCGAATCCTTAAGCGCCGTATTACAGTTAAGGATCGCGTTCATCTCGGCATGGCAGACATATGCATACTTTGTCTCGTATGTCCCACCTTCTCTTGACCATGGAAAATCATCATCGGAACATCCGATAGGAAGACCGTTATAGCCTACCGTCAGGATCTTACGATCGTCATTAACGATACAGGCTCCGACCTGTGTATTGGGATCCTTGCTCCTCTGTGCCGACAGAATCGCAACGCCCATGAAATACTCGTCCCAGCTTATGTAGTCTTCTCTCTTGTTAGTACTCATCCGAACCTCACGTCAGGTGAAATGCTGCGGGAAACCCGCTGCTGTCGCGAACATAACTGCTTTATTTTATATCAGAATATCCCTTACCGCAATAAACGCCTCGCTCATACAGGCCTGAAGATTATATCCGCCTGAGATGCCGTCGATATCGAGCATCTCACCTACGATGTAGACGTGGGGAGAGATCTTGGAACGCATCGTCTCACGGTCGACCTCCTTAAGGGAGACACCGCCTCTTGTAACGTAAGCATTCCCATACCCGGGAGCATCGTCGATATGAAGTGTCAGATGCTTGATCTCCTTCTCGTAGGCACGTCTCTTTTCTCTGGTCGTTGCCGAAGCATAGAGTTCGGTTACTCCCGCACGGACTCCGAGATTCTCGGCGACTGATCTGGGCACATAATTACTCCCGAGCGTCGTGAGCTTCGTATCAGGCTTATCGTTCACCAGTTGAGCAAATTCGGAATCGAACTCTTCGTCTGTGATGCAGGGGGCAAAATCGATCTCGATCCAACCGTCCCTGTCACCGATGTCACGAGGGATCTCGCGGCTTATCTCCATTATCGCGGGACCGGATACGCCTCTTTCCGTGAAGAGCACATCTCCGGTTCCGGTCGCCTGTTTACGCGAATCATAGTAAAGGCTGGCATCCGCTGACACTGAGACACCGCTGACGGCCGCGGTAAAGACGCGATCCTCCGAAGCAACGTCTACACTCGTCAGAGCAGGGATCAGGGGCGTTACCGTATGTCCGATGCTCTCCGCGAGCGCATAGCCCGATCCGTCAGATCCGGTCGTAGGATAACTCTTGCCGCCGCAGGCGAGTATTACGACATCGACAGTCGCATGACGTCCGTCCTCTGCCGTAAGGTCTGCATGATCATCCATGATATCGATATCAACGCAGTTAAAGCCGGTGACGATATTGTCGCTGCCGACATATTTTGTAAGAGCATCAAGGATCGTCTTAGCTTTATCGCTCGCAGGGAACATGCGGTTATTATCTTCTTCCTTGAGCGGGACTCCGAGGACAGACTCGAAGAACTCCGCCGCATTATCCGGATCGAAAGCCTTCAATGCCTTATAGATATAGCTTCCTGCCTCATGGTAGCCTTCCTTAAGCTTGGCGGGAGCCTTGCGGTTCGTGATATTACAACGTCCGTGTCCGGTCATAAGGAGCTTGCGCCCCGGGCGGTCACCCTTTTCGAGGATGGTATAGCAGACATCAGCGCCAAGATCCTTCTCGCGCTTCAAAAATGCTGCGGCAGCAAGACCTGCCATTCCGCCTCCGACGATGCCGACCCTGACACTCATCAGATGTCGTCCCTTCCGGCTGCCAGTGCGATACGCTCACACAGGTCCTCATACTTGATCCCGACAGCGGCTGCTGCTTCAGGCACCAGACTTGTATTTGTCATGCCGGGAAGGTTATTGGCCTCGATGAACCAGAACTTGCCGGCATCCTCATCAAAGATCATGTCGATCCTTCCGTACGAACTCATCCTGAGTATCGCGAAGATCTTCTCGGCTTCGCGCTTAGCCGCTTCGGTATAGTCTCCGAGGTCAGCGGGACAGATGTGTGTCGTAAGTCCCGCCTGATACTTATTCTTATAGTCATAGAAGCCTTCATGGGGCTTTATCTCGATGATCGGGAGCGCCTTGCCGCCTAATACTCCGACCGTGATCTCACGGCCTCTCAGGAACTGTTCGACGAGGATGAGCTGTTCGTACTTCTGTGCATAAGCAAGTGCCGCTGACAGTTCTCCTTCAGTCTTTACGATCGATACGCCGCAGCTGCTGCCGCAGCCGATGGGCTTAACGACACATGGCAGCCCGATCTCATCCTTTACTCTGTCTATCGTGATATTCTCGGCCTTATCCGTGAACCACTTGGCCGTGTTCATTCCTTCGCCGGCAACCAGAGCCTTGGACAGATTCTTATCCATCGCGATGGCACATCCGAGGTAGTTGCAACCCGTGTACTTGATGCCGTAAGCGTCGAGCACCGCCTGAACCTGACCGTTCTCGCCATGTGATCCGTGAAGACCCAGGAATGCCACATCAGCATATTTGCATACTTCGATGACACGGGGACCGATCCACTCTTTCCTGCCGCCGTGCGCTGCGATCAGCGCGTTGAGGTCCGGCTCACTTTCCGGAATATCATAATCGAAAAGCTCCTCCGTCCCTTTACGGAAAAGGTCCTCAACGGGAGTGTCATCCTCCACACCATCGTACAGGTCGATAACGGCTACCTCGTGTCCTTTGGACAGCAGCGCGTTCGCGATAAGACTCGCCGACTTCTTGGATACATCTCTTTCGGGGCTTAAGCCGCCACCGAGTACTACAATACGCATATGATCAACTCCCTGATGCTTATTCAAGTGTCTCGATTATAGCAATAAAGAAAACGCCAAAAGCCCCGCTAACATTACATTTCTGTTACCCTCCCAAAACGTATCTGAATAGTAATAAACATGTAAAACAACGAACCGCCGAAAGGGGTGAACGTATTGTTATACTCTAATAAATATATTTTCGATTAAGGGGTTAATTATGCTCGCTGTATTATATCTCCTGCTTTGTATGATATTCGGAATATCGTTCGTTCTGATATGCGTCCCGGACGTCAGACGACTCCTGGTCGCCGCATCGCCGTCACGTAACACGACGGCTCAGATCCCGAGTGCGCTCTTTGCCGTACCCGCCGGCATCACGGTCGGTATGACGGTCGTCCCGATGTTCCACTATTATGCCATGTCTCTCATGGCCAATGTCATCGACGTTCCCGATCAGTGCAAGCGACTCAGCACGTTGATCACCTTTGCAGTATTCGGTCTGCTCACGGTCATCAACTCGCAGAGCATCCTGCGCCACCGTAACAAGAGGACGGGAAAGGCGTCCATGATCCCCGATTACGACGGCAAGCGCTTCACATCGATCTTTTATGCAGTGTCCATTGTCCTGTTCACGGTCGCAGCCACGTTCCTGATGTTCTGGACCTACAGGATCGAGGACGGCAATCTCCTGGCCGGCTACTCCGTTTTCTCGGATCTGTCACCTCATACCGCCATGGTATCATCCTTCGGCGTGGGCTTTAACTTCCCGACACAGTATATGCACTTCCCGGGCGACGGAATACAGTATCACTTCTTCTTCTATTACCTCTGCGGAATGCTCGAATATCTCGGCCTTCCGATCGACTGGGCGATCAACCTGCCGAGCATGATCTCCATGGTCTGCTGCTTCACGCTCCTGGGTCTCCTGACTGTGATCATCAGCAAGAAGCGTGCCGGCTTCATCATCGCGCCTATACTCGTGCTGTTCAGAAGCTCGCTGATCGTTTTCGATCATATAGATGAGCTGAAGGATCAGGGTATGAGCCTGTCAGAAGCACTCAAGGTCATCCGCAAGTCGACCGAGTGGTACGGAACGACTCCTTATGACAACTGGGGTATATGGGCTATCAACGTCTATCCCAACCAGCGTCACTTTATGCTCGGCATGTCGCTGATGCTCCTTCTCATAATCACGATGCTGCCTTTTATCCGCAGGATGAGTACCGCACTCATTCAGGCAACAGGCATCAAGAATAAGCTCAAGACATTCATCGCATCACCTAATGCATGGTACTGGCGCAAGAACGATCCGATGTCACCTCTACGCCTTATGATCCTGACATCCGTTGTCGTCATTGTAATGCCTTATTTCCACGGTTCCGCGCTCATCGGCGTCCTGCTGGTACTCGCGGCAATGGCGATCTTCAGCGAGAGCAGGCTCGTATACCTCTGTATCGCGATCTGCGCCGTAACATCGTCCTTCATCCAGACCAATCTCTTCTCCGGCGGCTCCGACAACGTAGTCAACTTCGAGCACGTAAAGGGATTCGTATCAGAGGATAAGACTACATCCGGCGTGATCGAGTATCTGTGGAAAGTCACATTCATGACTATCGTTGTTGCAGCGATCTTCGCCATATATCTGTTGGTCCTCGACATAATCAGGAAGAAACCGATATACCGCTCGCTCCTGTTCCTCTGCTTCCTCGTACCGCTGATCTTCGCATTCAACTGGCAGGTGTCCAGAGAGATGCTCGCTAACCACAAGTTCATCCAGTTCAGCCTGATCCTCGTCGATGCCTTCACGGCCGGCGCTCTCGCCACGCTCTTCTCACCTTCGTTCACCAAGCGTGCCGCTCCGGTAAATACATTCAAGTCTTTCTCCGCATCCAGGAGAGAGGCCGGCTCGAAGAAAGCCCGCGAAGCCAGAGCCAAGGCCGAGGCCGAACTCAAGGCGGATCCCGAGTCCGACATCTCGACATACGAGTCCGACAATGCCGACAACAGCGTTAACGACTCCAAGAACGACAACTACATCATCCCCCGTAACTACCGCATCGCGATCAGGATCGTTGCCTTTATAGTCGGCCTGGCCCTCATAATCCCGCTGACGGCGACCGGTATCAGCGAGTGGTACACCTATTACAATCTCAACAAGGACGGCTACGCCATGGTCAACGTCGATTCGCCTCTCGTCGAGTGGATCGAAGAGAACACCGACGAAGATGACGTCTTCCTGACACCACGCTGGTCGCTGAACCGTTTCGTCCTCGCAGGACGTCCCCTTTACTATGGCTGGCCCTACTACGCCTGGTCCGCAGGCCACGACACCGACACACGCCAGCTCATCTATGACTGGCTCCTGACCGGCTGTGACGGCAACATCGACACCTTCAGGAACTACTGTCGTGAGCGCGGCATCAAGTACCTCGTCCTCGATCCTGAATTCTACGCATACACGACAGAAGACGGGCGCTACAACACTATCGCCGCCGACTTCTTCGCCGCGAACCTGACTCAGGTCGCATACTTCGCCGACGATTACAACACGATCGTATATCAGATCTACTGATACCGGCGCATCAAGCGCGTTCTCAAGCAACACAAAGCCCGCCCGGGTATTTGAAGTGAACCCACTTTGTTGGACGGTTCTGCCGCGTCTGCAGTAGCTTCTGCTTCGACAACTCTATCGACAACTATTGGAGAAGAAAGTTGTCGCGTTAGTTGTCGAAGACCGTGTTTTTGGGTGTTCGACAACTCTATCGACAACTATTGGGGAGAATAGTTGTCACGTTAGTTGTCGAAGACCGTGTTTTGGGCTGTTTGACAACTCTATCGACAACTATTGGAGAAGAAAGTTGTCGCGTTAGTTGTCGAAGACCGTGTTTTGGGCTGTTTGACAACTCTATCGACAACTATTGGAGAAAAAAGTTGACGCGTTAGTTGTCGAAGACGCTGATGTGGCAAGCTCTACACCGGCGCCTCCAATTTGTATCATCGGGAGTAACAAAATAGTGTACGAGCCTCCGGAATGTGGGCCCAACAGGCCTCGGGTAACGATTCCGGTTACGGTTTTTATTTTTCGTTACCACTTTCGTTACCCGACGGCGTTTTTCGGGCCCCGGGTAACGATTCCGGTTACGATTTTTATTTTTCGTTACCATTTCCGTAACCAAGAGGCGCTTTTCGGCCTCGGGTAACGATTCCGGTTACGATTCTTGAAAAACGTTACCACTTTCGTTACCCGACGAGAATTTCGGGCCCCGGGTAACGATTCCGGTTACGATTTTTATTTTTCGTTACCATTTCCGTAACCAAGAGGCGCTTTTCGGCCTCGGGTAACGATTCCGGTTACGATTTTTTGAAAACGTTACCGTTTCCGTTACCCGACAGCGATTTCAGGCCTCGGGTCACGAATATGAATTCAAGACCTTGGAACAGCTTCAGAAGGCCATGGAAGAATACATTGAGTACTACAACAACGAGAGAATTCAGGTCAAACTGAAAGGACTGATTCCTTGCCTGGCAAGGAATCAGTCCTTATACTCGTTTTAAACCGTCCAACAAAGTGGGTTCACTTCAATTCCCGGACGGGCTTATTCTTTGATGAGTCAGTTCCCGCCTTTACTCTCCCAGCTTGTTTGCCAGGTATTCGGCGAGTTTGTTCAGGTAGCGCGCTACTACCGCATATCCGACTACGATTATTATGATCGGTACTACGCTTCCTGACAGCTTGGAGTAGTCCTTGATGAACACTGCCGCGAAGTACAGGATCAGAGCCGTAATGAGACTCAATACGAAGTATATGATCTTGAACTTTACCGATCTGCCACGTGATACCATAACGCGCCTCCTACTGAATCACTGAGTGTCAACTGTTACTCTTCCTCAGCCTTAGCTGCGGCGATGACCTTCTCGGTTACTTCCGGAGGTGCGGGCTCATATCTTACGTGCTCGATGGTATACCAGCCTCTTCCCTGTGTCATGGACTTCAGGTCTGTGGCATATGTAGCCATCTCAGCTGTAGGAACTTCGCACGATACGACCGTAGCGCCGTCTTCGTCAGTACCGTAACCCATGATACGGCCGCGTCTCTTGCTCATGTCACCCATGATGTCACCCTGCTTCTCCTCAGGGATATGAACGCCTACCGTACTGTAGGGCTCGAGGAGGATCGGGCTTCCCTGCTCCATACCTGCCTTGAATGCAAGACTGGCAGCGATCTTAAACGCCATTTCCGAAGAGTCTACATCGTGGTAAGAACCGTCGACCAGCGTAGCCTTCAGATTAACTACGGGATAACCTGCGAGGACACCCTTCTTGATGGCATCCTGGAGACCCTTCTCGACTGCGGGGAAGAAGTTACGGGGAACGGCTCCGCCGAATACCTTCTCTTCGAAAACAAGCTCTTCGGAATCAGGATTAGGCTCGAACTCGATCCATACGTCACCGTACTGACCGTGTCCGCCGGACTGCTTCTTGTGCTTACCCTGAACCTTGACCTTCTTACGGATCGCCTCACGATAAGGAACCTTCGGAGCTGCAAGTTCTGCGTCAACGTTGTACTTGGATTTGAGCTTGCTGATGAGGACCTTGATCTCGGACTCGCCGAGACCGGAGATGACCATCTGCTTTGTCTCGGGATTTGTCTCAACCTTGAAGCAGGGATCCTCATCCGAGAGCTTTGTTAGACCTGCCATGATCTTATCTTCTTCACCCTTCTTCAGAGGCTTGATGCTCATCGACAGACAAGGTGTCGGGAAGGAGATCTTAGGCATCTCGATAACTCTCGTCTTATCGCACAATGTGTCATTGGTCTGTGTGATCGCGAGCTTGGCAGCACAACCGATGTCACCGGCTGATACGCTGTCTGTAGGGATCTGCTTCTTACCTACCATGAAGAAGAGGTTTCCGATCCTCTCTTCCTTGCCCTTCGTAGCATTATATACAGTGGAGTTAGCCTTGATGACACCTGCATTTACCTTGAAGATGGAGATGCGGCCTACGAACGGGTCAGCGATCGTCTTGAATACAAATGCCGCAAGAGGATCGTCAGCATTACATGCGACCTCGATCGTGGAACCGTCAGGCAGCGTGCCCATAAGGACGGGCTTCTTGCCGGCCGGAGGTGTATCCTTGGCGATACAGTTCAGAAGGAAGTCAACACCCCAGTTCATATATGCGGAACCACAGTAGATAGGATGGAGCAGACCGTCTCTGAAGCCGGCATGAACACCGTGACGGAACTCATCTTCCGTGAAGGGCTCGCCTGCGAAATACTTCTCCATAAGAGCGTCATCAGACTCGGCAACAACTTCGTTGACGGCATCCTGAAGCTCGTCGATCCTGGCATTGAACTCATCGGGCAACGGGATCTCGGAAGAAGCACCTGTCTTGCTATCAAGAGCGAAAGCCTTACGGTTCATAACATCAACGATACCCGTCATCTTTCCGTCTTCCATAATGGGAAGCGACAGCGGTATAACGCTGGAGCCGTAACGGTTACGCATGCGCTCGATAACACCCTCGAAGTCCGCGTTAGGCTCGTCCATCCTGTTAACGAAGAACAGGAAAGGAACATTCTTCTTGTTCAGGAGTCTTATAGCTTTCTCGGAACCGACGGATGTACCGCCCTTAGCGGAGATCATGACTATACCGCTGTCTGCGATCCTGATACCGGACATCTCTTCGCCTAAGAAGTCAAAGTCACCGGGAGTATCGATGATATTGATCTTACTGTCCTTGTACTCGCAGGTGGCAACTGTGGCATTGATCGATATCTGTCTCTTGATCTCTTCGGGATCAAAGTCCATCGTCGTATTGCCGTCTGTAGTCCTGCCGACTCTGTCGATCGCCTTGGTGTAATACAAGATAGCTTCTGCCAACGTTGTCTTACCGGAACCCTGATGTCCGAGCAATGTGATATTGCGTATCTTGTCTGCGGAATAGTTTCCCATAAGTGCTTCCTCCTTAGGATTTAAACAATATGTTCCTATTATAAAGCACTTTCTGTGCTAATTCCACAAAAAGATTTAATTTCTATAGGGATTTTTTGTGATGCTGTGGCAAAATCCTCGCATAGCGCCAAACAAAAAAGACCGCCACATTTACGTGACGGCCCTCTGATCTTACTTACTGACTCAGTCGATATTATTTCTTCTTCGGTCTCTCGAAGATCATGACAACTCTGTCTTCCTTGCTGACATAAGCGCCTACGGAAAGCGATCCGCCGGAAGTGTCATTGCCCTGGAGAGAACTCTGGATCTTGCCGCCGTCATCATTGATGATCGATACGAGTGTCCAGCCGTCAGCAGACTTCTTCTTAAGGACTTCGTTGATACCGTCGGTATCTACTTCGCTCGAGCCGTTGTGGTTAACGACCTCTACACTATACTCCTTAGGACCTGCTGCCGCACCGCCGAAAGCGCCGGACTGTGCCTTCTTCTCAAGTGTAGCAATAGAGTCTTCAAGTGCTTTGATCTTCTTGTCAAGTTCCGCCTTTTCCATTTCCATCTCCTCGATCTTCTGATCTTTGTCTTTGATCTGCTTCAGGTATTCACCCTTGGCACTCTCGGTAAGAGCAGCTTCCTTAAGGAATACCGATCTCTTCTCGGCATCGAGGATGATCTCCTCAGCAACTGCCTTTGCCTGAACCTCGGCATTCTTGGAATCAGCGATGATCCTCTGTGCCTGATCGTACTCATCCTTGATGGACTCGATCTGCGAGCTCCAATCCTTCACCTGGTTCTCGTAATCGGCGATCTGACTGTCGAACTCGGCGCGGGTCTTATCCATGCCGGCCTTCTCTTCCTCGATCTGCTTCTCGAGTTCTTCCTTCTGAGCGGCTACCTGCTGAGCTTCCTCAACTACAGCCATGATCTCATCGCGCTGCTTGCCAGCTTCCTCAGCCTCGGCAATAACCTGCTTAGCCTGCTCTACGAGACCGTCGAGCTCAGCCTGAGCATCAGTCCTTCTCTGCTCGATCTCGGCGATTATGACTTCACGTTCCTTGTTGATCTGTACAAGATCCGACTCGGCCTGTTCCTTGACCTTGAGAGCCTCGGCAGCCTGTGCCTCGGTGATCTCACGGGCTTCCTTCTCGAGTCTTTCCTTCTCTGCCTCGAAGTCCTTCTGGAGCTGTTCGATCTCCTGTTCCTTAGCTCTGACTTCCTCTTCCTTGGACTTCAGTTCGTCGACTCTCGCCTGGATCTCCTTATCCTTGGCGGCTATCTCTTCTTCCTTCTCGCGCTTGATCGCGTCGGAATTATCAAGGACTGCCTGGAGTTCCTGTGCCTCTGCTACAACAGCATCTCTCTTGCTGATAGCTTCCGCATATTCCTTCTCAACCTGGATGGCCAGTTCTTCTGTCTGTCTCTGTGCATCTTCGAGGATCTTCTGCTGTTCCTTCTCGGCCAGCGCGATCATCTCCTGATACTTGGCTTCGCCCTCGTCGATCCTCTCCTGACGGATCCTCTCTCCGTCCTTACGTGCCTCATCTATCTTGGCTCTCTCGGCTTCAACAGCCGTTCTTGTTATGTTAAGTTCTTCCTCGAGCTTCAGCTTCTCATCGATAGCGTTCTTCTGCATTGCTGCATATTCGGCGTCGAGCCTTAACTTCTCGGACTCGAACTGAGCAGTCAATGTGTTGATCTCACGGGTGATCTTGCCTCTTATCTCCGTAAGGTGCTTTTCCTCTTCGGACTTCTTGGCCTCCGCCCTTGCCAGATTCTCCTCTTCCTTCTGCGTCAGTACCTTCTGAGCCTCGGCTACTGCAGTATCCGTCTCGCCCTGAGAAGCCTTCTGGAAATCATACTTACACATTGAACAACGTGCGACATTGTCGCCCATCATTACTCCACAAACAGGACACTTCTTCATAGTGTTCAACTCCTATATCGACAAAAAGTGAAGCGAACCGATTCCGATCCACTCAAACATTATAGCACCAAATATCATAAAAAAATTATATTCTTGTTTAATTATTTGTGAATTAGCGTATTTACGGGCACTCTGAAGTTTTTTGCCCATCGAAAAGGCCGCCCCGATCGGGACGGCCCGTTGCTATTCATCGATCATCAGCCGCCTGTAAGACTTACGCTGAGTCCGCCGGGTCTCTGAGCAGGAGACCACGAGATGTTATAGATCTGGATCGTATTCTGCGGGGTATCATTTCCGTTCCACGTAATTGTGAAACTGTTGCCGCCGCTATAGCTGATGCTGTATCTCCAGTCACAGCTGCCGATCTGGAGCGTGTAGCCTGCCGGGAATGTAACAGTCGCCGACTGGATCCCGCCGCCACTGCTGCTGACAGTCAAAGCACCCTGGGTATCATTCCAACATGTAAGGTTGGCAGAACCGCTGAGCGATCCGCCGCCACCACCGCCGCCACCGGGCGTAGGTGTGTTGGTATTATGTACCGGCGTAGGAGTATGTGTCGGGAAGGGCGTACTCGACGGAGGGGGCGTAGGTGTAAACTTCGGCGTAGGTGTAGCCGTGTTAACTCCCGGCGGTGAATAATTATTAAGCTCTTCCTGTGCGAGTCCCTCGAACTGAGCGTTATGCTCGGCATTTGCATCTGCCTTGGATCTGTAATGAGTTATCGAACTGACTATACCGAAGGTCGCAGCACCGGCCAGAATGACAATGATGGCGATTACTGCCACCAGCTCAAGTAATGTATAACCCTTTTTATTTGATCTTGTCATATAGCGCACCCCCACATATGCTCTGATGCCACTTGGATATATACAGATATTATACAGCGGAAAGTGCCGTTTTGTATATATTCTTTCAGCCTTCGGGAGCAAAAAATCATCTCAGATCGATATGTTTCAACGCGTATTCGATCAATTCATCGTGAGAATTGCTCACCGTCTCCTCGATAACGGCATTCATTAGTTCTTTGAGGGCAATTCCTATCTTCTGCCCGGCCGGTATTCCCGCAGCAGTCAGATCATTCCCGTTAACGGCCAGATCTCTTATGGAAGTACATACGCCTTCTGCCGTAAGCTCGCGTCTTATCTCCTCGATCGCCTCCAGGCGGGATAGTCTCTGCCGGCCCCGTTCGGAGTGGGCAAGGATATCGGCTCTCTGAAGGATCGCGAGTTCATCCAGGAAGTACGGGGGATATTCTGTCATCAGCCTGTGAACCGATACTCTGTCCGGCTTTACGAACACATCGTGAAGAAGGATCAGCTGAAGTACGTTCTCCTTGAGCCTGTTCGGGAATCTGAGCTCATCTGCCACTCTTCCTGCTATACGGCATCCGGCTTCGGGATGTTCCTTCATGTGCCCTTCTCCGTTGCCGTCGAGACGGAAAGTCTCCGGTTTACCTATGTCGTGGAAAAGAGAGGCAATTGCCAGATCCTCGCATCTCTTTCCGTCAGGACCGATCGGGATCCCGTCAAGAACTGCCAAGGTGTGCTCCAGAACGTCGAGATGATGATAGACCGAATGCTGATCGAATCCCTTCATCGCGAGCAGTTCGGGGATAATCACGCCGAGGATATCAAGATACTCTCTTATTATCGGGCTCGCATATCGTCCGGTCACTATGCCGGTGAATTCAACATGTATCCTCTCCCCGGAGATATTCTTGAGAAGATGAGCATTCTCCCTCATGGCACATGCAGTATTATCCTCGATCTTATACCCGCGCATAGAAGCAAGGCGCAGAGCTCGAAGGATCCTCAGTGCATCCTCGGCGAATCGCATCTGCGGGTCACCGACCGCTCTGATTATCCCGGCCTCTATATCAGCCTTCCCGTTTACCGGATCCGTTACGACACCATCTGTCCCGAGATAGAGCGCATTCATCGTAAAATCCCTGCGAGAAGCATCCGTCTCGAGGTCTCTGGTAAACGTTACGCTGTCCGGGCGGCGGTTATCCGAATACTCCCCGTCTGTCCTGAAGGTCGTGATCTCTACGCTGTGTCCGTCAGCCATGACAGTGATGGTCCCGTGTTTGGCCGCATGATCCATGATCGACTTGATACCTGCTTCACGCATTGCTTCGATTATCTCTTCAGGGACAGCAGATGTCGCCAGATCGTAATCGGCCGGCTCAGTGCCGCCGATCATGTCACGCACCGCGCCTCCGACGACATATGCCTCATACCCTGCGTCGTTAAGGATAGCCAGGACCTTGCGGCAGTAATCGGGGATATATGCCCCGTAATCCGTATCAAATGTCATCTTCGGTTCATCTCACTCTGCGCTTCGAGCGATGCTCCATAGAGGATCTTGGCCATCTCTTCCTGCGGCAACTGGCCGGTTATTCCGAATACCGAAGCCTCCTTATCGGCTTCGGCAGCGATCTTCTTGGCATCCGCCTCCGTGATTACCGGTATCTCGGCAATGTCCCTGTATCTGGAGAAAAGCCTGTCGACTCTGTCTGCCAGGACCTGCGCTGCATCACGGTCATCGAGATTAAGCGTGCACATATGAAGTTCCTTGGCAAGTGAAGCATAATCACCCGTCGGATGTGTCGCTATCTGTGCGCGAAGGAATCTCGGGAATATCCTGTTGAGTCCTGCCGCATGATCGGTCCTGTACTTGGACGCGAGGCAGTGCATAAGGATGTGCGCCTCGCCGAGACCGGTCTTACGCATCGCGAGTCCCGCATACATACCGCCGACGGAACATATACGCCTAAGATATGTATCAGACGGGTTATTACTCATCTTCTCGACATTATCGAAAATATTAATACAACTGTTCAATGCATCCGCCTTATACTGCGGCGTAACGCCTGCCATCGGACTCAGGTACGCTTCTATGGCGGACGCCAGCGACTGAAGTGCAGTCGATTCACAGATCGCCGGCTCTGTCCTTATAGAGAAATCCGTATCGATGACCGCTATCTGCGGCACGAGGAACGAGCTGACACACGTGACCCATCTGCCGCTCGCGGTATCGCGGAATTCGGCAATGGAAGAAGAACACGCCTCACTGTTATCGGTAACGATACAGCAGAGTACGGATATGTCGTGCTTGAGCTTATCGACTCCCTCGAATTCCGTAGGATGCTTGACCGGGTTGATGGCTGACGCAGCGACGAGCTTGCCGCAGTTGATATCTTCTGCACCGCCCGCCGTTACAATGGTATCGCAGTTGAACTCGTTATATACGCGAAGACCTTCCCTGATATCGAGGTCGCTCACGGTATGTCCGTTACGGTAATAGTAGAAGAGCCTGAATCCGGCCTCGGCATAAGCGGCCGTCAGATCTTCAAAGTTCTTGTATCTTCGAACATACTTATCGCAGATGAGCAGTATCCTTCGGGTGCCGAGCCGCTTAAGCTCATCGACGACCTTATAGGCCGAACCGCTCTCGAGATATATACTCTGAGGCTCCGTCTCATTCTTACGGGCGTATTTGATATATCTGCCGCCTGCCATTATCTCCTCCCGGGAATCTTATCTGAGTACGCTCTTGATCCCGGCAAGGAATTCATCGAATCCTTCGTAAGCCGGAAGATCGGGGTTGTCTGCCTTGATCTGATCTGTGCTCCTGAACAGGAAGCCGGCACGGGATGCTCTGATCATAGCAAGATCATTGAAGCTGTCACCTGCCGCGATAGTATCGAATCCCATCGCCTGAAGCGACTTAACGGTCGTAAGCTTTGACTGCTCGCAACGCATCTTAAATCCGGTGATCTCTCCGTCATCTGCTACTTCGAGCGTATTGCAGAACAGAGTAGGATATCCGAGCTTCTTCATGAGCGGAGCGGCAAACTGCGTAAACGTGTCGCTGATGATTATTACCTGAGCGATCTGCCTGAGCTCATCAAGAAACTCCTTGGCTCCCGGCAACGGATCTATAGTGGATATTACATCCTGTATCTCCTTAAGTCCCAGTCCGTGTTCCTTAAGGATGCCGAGTCTCCACTTCATGAGCTTATCGTAATCGGGCTCGTCTCTGGTAGTCCTCTTAAGTTCCGGTATTCCGGAAGCCTTTGAGAATGCAATCCATATCTCGGGAACAAGAACACCTTCCATATCAAGGCATACAATATCCATCAATAAATCCTCCGTGTGATTATGTCCAAAGGATATTTTATCACACGGAGGATATTATCTGCACATCTATTATCACCACTTGGGCTGCCGCTCTTCGTTATAGAGTCCGAAGTTGCACTCGCTCGCTTCGGGGACATCGCCCTTCCAGAGCTCATCAAACGCCTCGAAAATAAACCCGATTATCTTCTCTTTCTCGAACCAGTCGGCAACCTCTCTGATATAGCGGGAGGCCACTTCGACCGATTCCCTCGCCGTTCCGTCTTGCATGATCGTCAGCGGTACGCGGCTCGTCGACCAGCCGAGTTCGGTAAAGATGACCTGCATATCCGGATGGCGCCTTACCATATCGTAATAGTGTTGCTTATTGAATTCCAATGCATCGGCCGGTGCCACGGGATTGTGATAGGGATAGCTGTGTATGCTGATGAAGTCGACCTCGCGGATCAGCTTATCGAGTGTCAGCCACTCGAGATAGCCTTCGCAGAATGTTACCGGCTTATCAAGGTTGGCCTTGAGCTTACGGGCATGCTCCACAAGCCTGTCTTCACTGACCATATGCGCACCCCATACGGGTGTATTCTCGTTGCCGACCGATACCGCGATCACCTGATCCGGGAATTCCCTGACCAGTTCGATCAACCTGTCGACTTCGCCGTCGTTACGGATGCGGTTCTTCTCGAGCTGCTCGGCAGAATACTCCTGCTTCTCGGTGCCGCAGTTCGGATTGTTGCTCTCCGGATCAGAGTCGATGCCGATCATGCACTTTATCGGAAGAGCCTTCTCCTTTATGACTTCGAGGGCACGCCTCGCATGGAGGTTCGGGTCGTACATCCTTATGTAGTCATAGCCTGCCTTATGAAGGATATCCAGATCCTCGGCGATCTGTTCCTTGGTCGGAGCGACAGTCTTGGGGGACTGCCCCTTGCGGTAACCGGAATAACATATTGCCTTGCCGTACTTAAGTATTTCCATATGACATCGCCTCCTCTGATCATTTGTGTTATTTACTCTTAAATCTTATCAGAAAAGGTTTTCGAATAGTCAAAATATCGATATTTGTGACGAAATATTGTAAAAGGGGCAAAACCCATTATAATGGGGGTGTATTGTATCTCGACAGAGAATAATAACAGGAGAATTGAATATGAGAAATGACAAGACAAGAGAATTAGTGCTCCTCGCACTGTTCGCCGCCATCATCCTCTTGATGGCATTCACCAATCTGGGCTACATCCCTCTCGGAGTCATCAATGCCACGATCATCCACATTCCGGTAATCATCGGCGCATTGTTCCTCGGACCTAAGAAGGGCGCGATGCTCGGATTCCTTTTCGGACTGACCAGCTTTATCAACAACACCTACAAGGCAGCGACAGCTTCGGCGTTCGTTTTCTCGCCCGTGCTCGCTTATGACCTTGTCGGCTGGACAGGTATCCCCAGAAGTATCTACATCTGCTTCGTACCGAGAATACTCGTAGGCGTTGTTCCCTACTTCGTCTTTGTATTCGTTAAGTGGCTCTTGAAGAACGAGAACAAGATCGGCAAGATCGCCGTTAATGCGATCGCCGGCGTCATTATCGGATTCGCCATCAGAGCATATCTTGTAAAAAGGTTCGACAGCATCAATTCGACTGCCGGAACAGTCATCGGTGTCGTTGTAGCGCTCGCACTGTTTGCCGTGCTCTACTTCATCACATACAAGAAGACATCCGCTACAGTCAGCTACATCTATGCAGGACTTACCGGTGCCTTCACAAATACATTACTCGTCATGAGCGGTATCTATATCCTCTACAAGAACGCCTATGCTCACAAGATCGAGAAGGCACCTGATGAGGTTATGGACGTTATCATGGGAGTAGTAACCTTCAACGGTATCGTCGAGGCGGTTGTCGCAGCGATCATCGTTGTAGCTATCGGAACAGCCCTCACGCATGTCGTACCCACATATGATGTGAAGCCGGCCCTTGAGAAGAAGAACGCTTCTTCCGAGAAGTGATCCCCCGTTGTTCCAAGGAACAACATACCAAAAGTCACGGAGAGTACAATACAATGATCTTAGCTGTAGACATCGGAAACACTAATATAGTCATAGGCTGTATCGAGGGCGAGGACGTTATCTTCGCCGAGAGGGTATCAACGGATGCCTCCAAGACAGAACTGGAGTACGTTGTACAGTTAAGCACGCTTTTGGAATTATATGAAGTAGACAGCAGCTGTATCACCGGGGCCATCGTTGCCTCGGTGGTACCGCCGCTCAATACCATAATGACCGCTGCCATAAGGAAGCTCCTCCATACCGATCCCATGATCGTGGGTCCCGGCATCAAGACAGGGCTTAACATCCTTATGGACAACCCCGCTCAGGTCGGAGCGGACCTTATCGTAAACGCTGTTGCCGGCATCAAGTATTACGGCGCCCCTCTTATCATGATCGATATGGGTACTGCAACCACACTCAGTGTTGTTGACAGGAACCGCAACTACATAGGAGGCATGATCGTTCCCGGCGTTCGCGTATCACTTGATTCCCTGGTCAACAGAACAGCGCAGCTGCCGCGCATCAGCCTCGAGGCTCCGAAGAAGATCATCGGACGTAATACGATCGACTGTATGAAGAGCGGTATCGTTATGGGTCAGGCTGCACAGATGGACGGTCTGATCGACAGAATATGGGAAGAGATGGGACAGGAGATCCCGATCGTTGCTACAGGCGGATTGTCAGGATCGATCGTAACGCACTGCAAGCACGAGATCATACTTGATAATGAACTGACACTTAAGGGCTTAGGAGAGATTTACAAGAAGAATACGGAGGTGTAAGTTATGGCTTTCAATGGCAAGACCGTAGTACTCGGAGTCACCGGCAGTATCGCGGCATATAAGATCGCGACACTTGCAAGCAGCCTCGTCAAGCTCGGCGCTGACGTGCACGTCATTATGACAAAGAACGCTTCCAACTTTATCAATCCGATCACCTTTGAGACGCTGACAAATAATAAGTGTCTGATCGATACTTTCGACAGGGATTTTGAATTCAATGTGGAACATGTGTCACTTGCCAAGAAGGCAGACGTCTTCCTGATCGCACCCGCGACGGCAAATGTCATTGCAAAAGCAGCTCACGGCATCGCCGATGACATGCTGACAACGACGCTTCTTGCCGCTACATGCCCTAAGCTGATCGCACCGGCAATGAATACGCAGATGCTCGGCAATCCCATCACTCAGGATAACATCAAGACGCTCGGCAAATACGGTTTTGAGATCATTACTCCGGCAACCGGCCGTCTCGCATGCGGAGATACGGGCAGCGGTAAGATGCCCGAACCGGACGTCCTGCTCGAACATATCAGGAGAGCATTGACTCCCAAGGATCTTAAGGGAGTAAAACTTCTCGTCACCGCAGGCCCGACAAGAGAAAAGATCGATCCGGTGCGTTTCATTTCCAATCTGTCTTCCGGAAAGATGGGCTATGCTATCGCCCGGGCTGCCGTGAGGCGCGGCGCGGACGTGACGCTGATCTCCGGGCCGGTATCTCTCGAATGTCCTGAAGGTGTCGAGCGGATAAATGTGATATCCGCATCTGATATGGCAGATGCGGTTATCCGTAATGCAAAGTCATCAGATATCGTCATCAAGGCGGCCGCCGTTGCCGACTATCGTCCCACGGTCATCGCTGACGAGAAGATCAAGAAGCATGACGGTGATGATATGAGCATCGCTCTCGAGCGCACCCAGGATATCCTCGGCTATCTCGGCAAGCATAAGCGCGAAGGACAGTTCCTCTGCGGCTTTTCGATGGAAACGCAGAACATGATAGAGAACACGCGCAAGAAACTCGAATCCAAATGTGTCGATCTGATGGTCGCCAATAATGTCAAGCAGGAAGGCGCGGGCTTCGCAGTGGACACTAACGTCGTAACTCTGATATCCGCCACGGATATGATAGAGCTGCCCTTGCAGTCTAAGGATGAGATAGCGGATAGATTGCTGGATTATATAAAGGAACACCGGTGATAATTACCACACAAAGAAGAGGAGGCTCTCACTGAAGCCTCCTCCTGTTGTATCGTCAAATATGTCACTTTACTCATTGATATCCATCATTCGCTGCAGATAGTATGAGTAGTTCGACTCATTGTCGAAGTAATCGTGCAGATAAATCTGATCCCAGATCCTGAGCTTATCGATCATGGCTCCGCCTCGCTCTACAAAACTGTTCCAGTCTTCGTCGGTTACGCTCTCATCGCGGAAGAACGGATTGACGAGCGAGCCCGCTACGATTCCGTCATCGATGAAGAAGTTATATGCACGAGAGTAGATAACAGATTCTTCCGGTGTGAATACGGAGTGACCGTAGTACATATTGGAATAGTAGTGGATACCGAGCAGATCGAGCAAAGTAGGTACAATGTCTGCCTGGCATGTGAACTTATCTATCTCCATATGCGGCAGATTCTGATCGTAGATGAGGAACGGTACGCGATAGAGATCGCTGTAATCCTGATCCGTATCGTAGTCCTCGATCCCCTTGACCTTAGCCCCCAACGACTGATAGTAAGCATTATGGTCAGCGAAGATCGCGATCGTGGTGTTGTCAAGGAGTCCTCTCTCTTCCAGATCATCCATCAGCATTCCGAGCGCCTTATCGAACTCCATGATCGTTGACATGTAGTCGATGATTATGTCTTCGTTCTCATTCTCGCCGGTAGGTGTATATACCTCGAGGATCCTCTCGCGGTAATCAGCAAGATTGTTGCGCTCGTAATACATTCCGTGCATCGTGATCGTCGTGATGTAAGTATAGAATCTCGAATCCGTCGGGAACATGAGATCCTGGCAGACATTGATCATCTCAGAGTCGAGGTTACGCTCGCCCTGAGCGATATGATTCTCCATAGTGGACCCGTCGGGAGCCGTCATATCGTACATCTCCTCGGATGCATAGAAGTGATCGATACCGAACGATCCGTGTGTGTTGTTACGGTTATAGAACTGTGCCGTTCCGTTGTGGAAGGATCTGCAGACGATGTCATCGTCGAACATCCTTAAGACGTTAGGCATGGCATATGGCATTACATTGTCCTTATAGTCGTAGTTGATGAATCCTACTGTGGGATAAGAACCTACGATGCTCAGACACTCGGAAATATCCGTCTTCTCCTTGGCATGATAATCAGTCATGACAACAGAAGAATCGAGAAGCCTCATGATGTTCGGATAGAGTTCGGCGTACTGCTCATCTGTCATTCCGAGACCATTGATGAATTCTTCATCATTCATGATGCCGAACCACTCCCATGATTCCGCAAGGATAACGATGACATTGTTACCCGATGACACACCGAAGTAAGGTGACTCGGGAGCGATGTCCTGATAAAGATAATTCTGTATCTCATTGTCCGGTATAGGATCGATATCATCATAGAAAACACCGCGGACGAACTCGTTGACCAGATTACCCGTGATGCCGTAGCTGGAATAGACGCTCCTGGCATGTGATGTCCTGAGCTTTGTGTACTTATCATCAGATCCGTTGTTGTTGATATATGTAACGATAACAACGGAGAAGATACTTAAGATGATGAACGCCACACCGATCGTCTTGTTGCGGCCGTAAGCCTTGTCGCCCTTGTCCTGCTTATACTTACGGATGCCTGCTACGATGAAGATGATTACCATCGCGACAGAGGCATAGAAGAAGACATAATCAACGTAGATCTCTTCAAGGATACCGAAGGCATCGTTACGAAGACTTAACATTGCATAGTCAAAGTACTGCCCTGCCATATCATAGACGACTGTCATCGCCAGATCGAGGATAAACTGTACCACCATAAAGATGAGTCCGAGTATAAGTCTGATTTTATTGTTGTTGATGACCAGAAGGATACCGGTCGTCAGCGCGAGCATGGAGAATCCGAGCCAGGGCTCAGAGACGATCATCGTGTTATCTACGCATCTTACTGCAAGCAGCTCGATCGCAATGGCGAAGACAACATACAGTATGACCGTACGGTATTTATCTATTGTTTTTAACAGCTTAAGTTTCTGTTCGTCGCTCATATCACGCCTCCGTTACAGTACATACAAGAGCAGGATAAGCCAGAATGTCTTGTGGAGGCTCTTGTTGACCATGTGATACACAAGACCGAAGAACAGATAGAACAGGATGTAAGACAGATACGTAACACCCGGGATAGTAAATACGTCGAAGATCGCAAAGACCGCGAGCAGTCCCATGTAAACAGCCCAGTAACACACCTTAGAATGCTTGCGTGTCTCAGCTACATCCTTGCCGACTGAATCAGCGAGTCTCAGGATAAAGAGTATCCAGTAGGAAACAGTCAGTTCCCGGGCAAGGATACCGAGTCTGTTTACTATCGTCCTGCTCTCCGTTCTGTGTGCTATATCATAGAAGGGCTTAACTTCAAAGCCGGTCTCAAAACTGACAAGGAGTATGCAGACCACGATGGCCAGTCCGATCAGGACTACTCTCTTGGCAGGCAGCAGTTCCCTGCTGTTCGGTTCTTCGACGGCACTTATCGTACCGTTCTTAATGGACCATTTGACCAGGAGCTTGATCTGGATAAACCATAACAGGCAGACCGTAAGGTCTGAGAAAACATCTACATAGGAGCCGTACTGAAGTGCAGAGAAGAATCCTCGCAGCGGCGAGACCCATAAAGGCGTGAATACCAGAAGTACTAACGCCAGAATATATTCTGCAGAGCTAAGCGCATATTTTTTCATTACAGTTGTCATTATCTAATTCCCGTTTATATCAACCCTGTTTTAACCAACCTTGTTATTTATACCAATATCCGATGCAAATTTCCACAGGCTTTTCGATGAGAATTAGGCAAAAATGTGTGATTGGATTGTATAGTTTGCAATCTGACCGGCAACAGGATCAGCGTCTTGACAGAACAACAGTCACCTTCATCACGCCGCCTTCTGATTCGGCGTAGATATCTCCGCCCATCTTGTTCATGAGCTTCCGACAGATATAAAGACCCAATCCGCTTCCGGCTCTGTTACCGACATTCGAGCCTCTGAAGAAACTGTCGAAGATGTGATCGAATTCACCTTCCGGGAGCGTGCAGCCGCTGTTCTCGACCGTGACAAGCCTTGATTCTTCTTCATCAGCGAACGACATCTTTATATATGCACCGTCACCGTATTTGATGGCATTCTCATATATGTTCTGGAAGACTTCGATCAGCCTGTCCGGGTCACCCTTAATGAGGATATCGCTGTAGTCTCCGATCATATGCTCCGTTCCGATCTGATCGAGCTTGTCCGAATAGTACTCTCTGATGTGATCGATAACAGTTGACAGATAGCACTCACCGTCTGTCACATTGAATTCAAGGAAATCATCCTTGGATGACGTGATCACTTTGGAGACGTAGGCCTCGATCTCTTCCGCGTTGGAATCGATCTTGGATGCGACATCCGTCAACTTATCCGCGTCTTTATAGAGTCCCTTGCTGATAGCGGCCGAATAGAGCTTGATCGCGGATATCGGAGTCTTGATGTCGTGAGACAGGGACAGCAGGAATACATTACGTTCCTTCTGAAGCTCAAGGTTCGTTCTCTCCTCTTCCTCCAGCTTCTCACGCAGCATATCAAGTCCCCACAGGAACTGCCCGAAATACTTATTGCGGTTCTCCTTGAGAGGTATGGTCAGATGCCCTTTGGACAGTTCCTTCGGATAATCCGATATCTTGCTGAAAGTCCTGATCAAAGATATATAGAACCAGACCATAAGGGCAAGCGCCGTCAGGAGCATCACGGCGAGCGCTATGTGAGTTATCGTCAGAGCGGTCTTACGGGCCTGTGAAACATCGACTTTATACTCGATCCTGTATAATTGACCGTCGATATCTCTTATGGCACAGTGGCTGTTTGTCTCGAAGAAACTGTTATCTTCTTCGCCGTCATATCGGAAGACCCCCGTGATCGTGTCATACTTCGACGTATCGACTTCATATGAGGGATCATCCGTATGCGCCTCGAGTTCTCTTACCGTTCTCTCGATCTCGATCTTATAGAGTTTGATCGAATCGTTATTCTTCCTGCGGACCGTAAACTCGGCCACGCCTGCCAGGATGAGCAGGATGACCATTATCACTGCACAGATGCGGATGTAGGATCTGCGGATGCTTCCCTTCTCTTCCAAATTACTCGTACCTGTAGCCCTTTCCCCAGACAGTGATTATCTTTGCCGGATCCTTCGGGTCATCTTCGAGCTTCTCTCTCAGCCACTTGATGTGGACCGTCAGTGTCTGAGGTTCCGAGTCACTGTCGGATCCCCATACCGTATCGAAGATATACTTCTTGAGCAATGTATGTCCCTTGTTCTCCATAAGGAGCTTCAGGAGATTGAATTCCTTGGACGTCGCGTCTATCGCCTTGCCGTCCTTATAGATGGTCTCCTGGATAAGATCGAGCCTGATATTCCCGTCGGTCAGCTCATCTGTCGCCAGACGTCTCTTGAATATCCCTTTGATCTTCGCTATCAGTATATCTATGTCATAGGGCTTCTCTATATAATCGTCCGCACCGGAGATAATGGCATTGAGCTTATCGTCTTTGCCGACCTTGGCACTCACGATTATTACGGGCGTGTTGGACAGTTTCCTTACCCTGTTTAAGATATACATTCCGTCTACGCCGGGGAGCATTATGTCCAGAACGACCAGTCTCGCGCCATAGGTCTCGTAGAGTTCGATCGCCCTCTCTCCGTTATCGGCGGTCGACACCACATATCCCTCGGCTCTGAGAAAGTCCGACAGGAGTTCGCTCAGTTCCTTATTATCTTCAACGATCAGTATATCCGTCATATCACCGTGTACTTACCAGCCCATCTCCATAAGCCAGTTACTGAGGTCCCTTTCTCTGCCGCGCAGTTCGTTGTTGTTCCCGATCTTCCCGAGAACATGCTCACCCTTTATATTACCATCAACTATGTACATAACTCTCGTACATTTTGCAGCGACCTTAACATCGTGTGTAACGAGCATGATCGTCGCGCCTTCCTGATTGAGCTTAACGATCTCGTCCATGACCTCGTCGGAAGCCGTGCGGTTAAGTGCACCTGTCGGCTCATCGGCGAAAATGACTTTCGGCTTGTTGATCATGCTCCTGCAGATGCATGCCCGCTGAAGCTGGCCGCCCGATACCTCATTTATATCGTTGTCGGCCGTCTCTTCGATCCCGAGCTTGTTCATCAGGGCGCGTCCCCTCTTCTCGATCTGCTTACGGCTCTCATTTGACTTGTTGCTCTTTACGGCCGGGAGGATGATGTTATCGAGGATCGTCAGGTTCTTCATCATATACATCTGCTGGAAGATGAACCCCATCTCATCAAGCCTTATATCCGCCATATCATTGGCACTCAAGGAAGAGAGCTTTTTGCCGTCGAACGAGACTTCTCCTGCCGTCATCTTGTCCATGCCGGAAACAGTATAAAGGAGTGTCGACTTGCCTGATCCCGACGGTCCCATTACGGCGACCATCTCGCCCTCGGCTATGCTGAAGCTGACATTTCTCAGGACATTGTTCTGCTTCTTGTTTACCACATATGTCTTGCACAGATCTTTTACTTCGATAATATTGCTCATTTTGATTCTCCTTTATTGTTACTCGATATTGCCCATTGATTCAGAATTGATCGTTCTCATATAAAGTGATGTCAGGAATGCTGCCGGTATAACGACTGCTGCCAGGATAAGCGGATAGACCACGAAGACCTCGACCGGCCTGATATCATAATCGATCCCCGCCACGGCTCCCATGACTGCGAAGATCCTGTCGCAGACCAGTTTGGTTACCGGTATGCACAGCAGTGAAGCTATGACCGAAGATATCAGCAGTACGATCGCGAATCTCAGAGTGTGCTGTGCACATATCGATCTTGTCTTGAATCCTATCGCCTTCATCAGTGCGATCTCCGTCGTCTCCTTGCTGATAAAGGATCTCTCCATCAGGATCGTTATCAGGGCGGAAATAACAAGTGCGATCACCAATACCAGATCCTTGACGGAAGAGAGAGCCGATGCCGAATTGGTGCAGACATCAACATACTCTGCTCCGGTATAGACCTTATCGCTTCCGAATATCTCTTTGAGCTTCTCTATCCTCTCGGCTATGACCTTATCACTCGGATCATCGTCAAAGTCGATCTGGAAAGCGAACGCTGATCCCGCCTCATTGTCTATAGTGGGAACATCCTCATGAAGTCTTCCCAAACGTCCCAACTGATTCATGGCTACGAATGAAGCGGTGATGATATACTCGTTCTTCTCTCCGCCTATCTCGATGATCACGGTGTCACCTATCTCTGCACCGAGCGAGTCCAAAATCTGAGGAGTGAATGCTACCTCGTTCGGATACTCGGGAGCAGTTCCTTCATAGTAAACATAGTCTGAAGCATGTGTGGCCTTGCTCTGCTGCATCAGGACGGTCATACGCTCGTCACCGAATTCGACAGGGAGTGAGAACTGGAGCTCGGCGTGCACCTTGCCCGGCATTCCGTTGTCGGCGAGAGTCTTTTCGATATCTGTCATTATATTCTCGAAAGCATCTTCATCATCTGATCCCATCGCATCCATGATAAGATCGGTCGAGTCATAATAGACATCACTCTCTGTCGTACCGATAAGATACAGGAGCTTGTCACTCATCAGCGTGTTGGCGGCATTTGCCAGCATCGTGATCAGTATCAGACATGCAACGAAAGTAACCGTCATACTGACATACTGCCCGGGCTTACTCGCCACATCATTAGCCGCCATGAAGGCATTGCTTCCGAGCTTACTCTTAGTCAGTCTCAAGATCGACCTGCGATTGTAACGCTCACCGGTCTCGCCGTTCCTGACCGCATCGATCGGGCTCATCTTCTTGATCCTGCGTGTGCAGAAATAGCAGAATCCCAAAATTACAAGAACCACGCCAACTGCGCTCAATATGCCGATGAGCACCTGGTCGTCATTGCCGAGCAGCATACTCTCCGAAGCATTCTTCAGGAGCAGTTTCCCGAACGGGATCGCCAGTATATATCCGATAACGGCACCGACCACGGAAATACACAGATACTTTATAAGATATAATCCCCTGATCGGTCTGTTCTTGATACCCACAGCCTTCATTACGCCGATCTCACGGAAGTCCTCTGTCATGGTGAACTTGATGGTAAATGACAGCATCGTGAACGAGATCAGTATGAGGCAGATGCTTACTACCATCATAAGACCGGCTGTCAGCATCTCGATCATATAAGTAAGTCTCAAAGTGCTTACGTCAAATCCGAATACCACTCCGGACAATCCGATAGTGTCACGCTGAAGCGCCTTGACATCGTCAGACGATACGTAAAAGATCGCACCGTCATGTTTATTCCTTATATCATCGTTTGCCAATAACTTGCTTACATCGTTATCGCTCATAAGGAGCCTCGGATTACCCATAAGCGGAGTGCCGAGCAGCGCATCCTTTATATACCCGTCAAGTGTCAGTTCGAGCGTAGTCCCCTTGAGTTCGAGGATAATCGTATCACCGATATGAACATCGCTCGAAGTCCTGAATTCTCCGCCTGCATAGAAATGTCCCTCAGGGATCTCCGTAATGATCTCATCGTTACGATCATAATAATTGAGTTTTGCATCCGACACACCCGTGATGATACCGATACCTTCAAAGTCGCAATACTTATTACCGTCTTCATCCTTCAGATTATTGGAATTGATAAAAACGATATTCTCTCGATTAACCCCGGTAACAGACTCGCTGTCCGTCAAAACATCTTCCGCCTTCTGCGCAGCATCGCCATTCGAATTCTCAATGATGAACACATAATCCGCCATTCCGGCCTTATCGAAAAAGTAATCGATACCTCCGTAAATAGTGATCATATTATTCATGCTGCTCGCCGCGAACATAGTAGCCAGAATAACGAACAGCAGCAAGATAACGTTCATCGTCTTCTTACGCTTCAGGTCTTTCTTCAGGATCCTCAGGAACATCCCACATCCTCACTTTCTGATTGTATTGTACATAATATAGCGGGAGAATTATTAAACAAACATTAAAAGAGAATAAGTGAACCACCCTCTCACTCAGGTCCTCGCCGCTCCGCGGCTGCGTAATCGTTCCAGGGTGGTTCACTTATTCTTGCGAGCAGCACGCCGTAAGGCTGTGCGATCGGGATGCGCTGCGGAAGATACTCGCGCCTGCATGCTGCAGCCGCGAAGTTCACGCATGACTTCGTTCCGGGGTGGTTCACTTATTCTTGCGAGTAGCACGCCGTAAGGCTGTGCGGTTGATATGCCGGCGGGAAGGCTGAAGATCCTTTTGCTGCTCCCTTCGGGTAACGATTCGGGTTACGATTTTTGGAAAACGTTACCGTTTCCGTTACCCGACAGCGATTTCCGGCCTCGGGTAACGATTCCGGTTACGATTCTTGGGAAAACGTTACCGTTTCCGCTACCCGACAGCGATTTCCGGCCTCGGGTAACGATTTCGGTTACGATTCTTGGGAAAACGTTACCGTTTCCGTTACCCGACAGCGATTTCCAGCCTCGGGTAACGATTCCGGTTACGATTCTTGGAAAACGTTACCACTTCCGTTACCCGATGGGGATTTCAGGCCTCGGGTAACGATTCGGGTTACCTCTGTAAAAAATGATACATCTTCTCTGGCTGCACTATTTGAAACACGACCGGTCATGTCAACAATAACTCAACAATAAATACTGTGTCATGTACCTCCTTTCTGTAAGACACCGCCGCTTCACCTCTCGGCGGTGTTTTGCATGCAGCAAAAAGACCGCCCCGCTCGCGGTGGCGGCGGGGCGGTCAGGTGATTGCCGATTCGGACAAGCGATCAGCTTATCTTTTCGAGTCTGACGTTTGTAATGTGGATCGTGGCGGTCGAGTCCTGGTCTCCCATGTTGAACTCGATGCGGCCATTGTCGTCCGTCTCTTCGTTCATCGTGAAGTCGAACGAGTAGGTCTGCCAGTCGGTCGTAAGATCGATCGTCTGGTCTTCGAGGTAGCGGACATAGTTGACATCGGGACCGCTGATGTCGGCGATCATGGTCCTTGCCTCATCGGCGTAAGCATCGAAAGTATATCTGTAGCTCGCGCCGTTCTCGAGCGGCAGGCCTGCCTGGACAAGCTGGATGGAATAGTCGACTGTGCCGGCATTCTGTGTCTCGACCGTAATCTCTCCGCCGCCGATCGATGCGCCGCCGGTGCCTTCGTTGAAGAGCATGAATCTCCATGCCGCATCGTCGGTCAGATCCTCGGCCTCGCCGGCGTCGCCGTTCAGGACATAGTTGCCGGTCTCGTCTGCGTCACGAAGATCGTAGACCTTCTCGGGCTTCTGCACATTCTCGTCGTAACTGTCGCGCTGGAAGTAACGGATATAATCCACGTACATGCAGGCGCGCTCGTCGAAGATCGTTGTCTCGTCGGGAGAGCCCGGCCAGTCGCCGCCTACTGCTACATTGAAGATGACGTGGAATTCCTGGTTGAACGGTGCGGGGTAGTCTCTCTCCGTACCGCCGTCTGTTTTGCAGAACCAGTCGCTCGTCTCATAATAAGGGACGCCGTCGACATACCATCTGAGAAGGCCGGGCTCCCATTCGAGTGCAAAGACATGATACTCGGATGTGAAGTCGCCCTCGGGGATCGTGTACATTCCCTGATTCTGGCCGTGCGGTGAACCGTAGTGGATCGTACCGTACACTGTGTCTGGGTCCTGACCTAAGATCTCGACGATGTCGATCTCACCGCAGATCGGCCAGTGACCGTAGTTCTCGTTCTTGGGCATCATCCAGAAAGCGGGAAGAAATCCCTGACCTTCCGGGAACTTGATGCGCGCTTCTATGTAACCATACTTGATCTCATGGCGGCCTGCGGTGTTGACGCGGCCTGAGGTGTAGGATACGCGTCCGCTGTCGTCGACTACCTTGATCGGCTTGATGACAAGATTGCCATCCTCGACGTAGGAGTTCTCCTCTGTGGCTCTGTAGGCCTGGAGTTCGTGGTTGACCCAGCCTGCGGAGTGAACCTCGCGGTTCCAGTCCTGAAGGCTCAGTTCGTCGCCGTCGAACTCGTCATTCCAGACGAGAGTGTAGCCTTCGGGGGCAACGATCTCGTCTTCTTTCTCGCTCTTCTTGTTGCAACTTGCCGCGCCCATGAGCATGCATATCGACATGGCAGCTGCGCAGATCCTGATTCTCCTGTTCATGATGATCCCTCCCGTTTGAGATGAAGGGGGAAGACCCTTCTACTGCTAATTATATCTGTATGGGTAAGGGTTTGACAATTCGCAGCAGCCACTTATCAGCGGGCGTGGGCTCGGGAAAACCCCGGTCCTCGACAACTGCGTGAGTCACCAAAGTGAATCCGTTTTTCTGAAGGACATGTGCCGAGGCACTGTTGGCGACCGGTGTCACCGGCTGAGCATATAATCCCTTCATATTGTCAGTCCGCTCGATATACATTCCGTCTCCTTATCATGATGACAGTATAAAAGATGAACAGCGCGAGCGCGGATATGATCCCTGAAGGATAAGCAACACCTGCCCCAAGCCCGAATCCCTCGTCCGCCATGAGGATATATGTCATGCTGACTGCCGACATGAAGGCTGCGGGGACCGCCGTGATGAGACTTACGATCTTGCGCCGGTTGACGCGGAGAAGATATGCCGTTGCCACCCACAGCGAGATCATGGCAAGTGTCTGGTTGCTCCATGAGAAGTAGCGCCACATGACATTGAAGTCGAGCTGAGTCAGGACGGCTCCGACTGCAAGGAGCGGAATGGTGATGTAAAGACGGTTGCGGATCTGCTTTTGATCAAGTCCGGTCATCTCTGCGAGTATCAGACGCGCAGAACGGAAAGCCGTGTCCCCTGATGTGACCGGGCAGGCGATAACGCCGATGACCGCCAATACACCTCCGACGGAACCGAGCATGCCGGTGGATATATCATAGACAACGCCTGACTGACCCAGGTCCGAGAGTGCATCATATAATCCTCCTGTGGTGCTGTAGAAAGCAACTCCGCCGGCAGCCCAGACGAGAGCGATGACCGATTCGGTGAGCATGGCTCCATAGAAGACCTTACGCCCTGTCTTCTCTGTCTTGATGCATTTGGCGATTATGGGCGACTGTGTCGCATGGAATCCCGAGATCGCACCGCAGGCAACCGTTATAAACATGAACGGCCACGCGGAGAGCCCGTCGGGGTGGGTATCGTTAAAAGAGATCTCGGGTACATGATAGCCCCCGACCACTATCCCTCCGAAGATACCGGCAGCCATGATTATCAGCACAGCTCCGAAGACGGGATAGAGTCTGCCTATGATCTTATCTATCGGAAGCAGGGTCGCAAGGACATAGTATATGAGGACTACGACTATCCAGAAGGTCACACCGAAGACATCGGGCGTCAGTCTGGCGAGCAGGGTTGCAGGAGAATTGACGAACACGGTTCCGGTAAGGACGAGCAGCAGGATTGAGAATAGCCTCATGATCCATTTGGCTGCCGGTCCCATGTATTTCCCGCTCAGTTCCGCGATGGAGACGCCGTCGTTCCTCTCTGATATCATGCCGGACATGTAATCGTGGACACCGCCTGCCAGCACCGCGCCGAATACTATCCAGAGAAAGACAACAGGACCGAAGCAGGCACCCATAAGCGCGCCGAAGATCGGTCCCGTTCCGGCGATATTCAGAAGCTGTATCAGGAATGCCTTCCACGTAGGCATCGGTATATGATCGACGCCGTCCTGCTTAGCATAGGCAGGCGTCATGCGATCATCCGGCGCGAAAACCTTTTCGATGACCTTACCATATACCAGATAACCGACTATTAGTACCGCAAATGACAATCCCAGCGATATCATCTGATAAAGTCTTTATTCCTCCGTATCCTCTTTGCCGAGGACTTTCTTCTGCCAGCTGCGCTTCCCGCATTCGGGACACTTCATGTAACGCGTCCTGCCCATGTGCATGGCGAGATTCGTCTGCCAATAACCCGGTACATATCTGTGACGGCAGATCTGACACTCGTAGTATCCTGCCTTTTGTTCGATACCGACTGCGATAAACGCAACTGCAAATATCAGTACAAAGGCGAATGTGATAAGCCCGATCCGTACGCCGGCCGGAAGATCCGCATATGCTGCTACAACACATATGACCAACCCTGCAATGACAGCCGGACCTCCGATCCAATATTCCAGCCTGAGCATCTGTCTGTTCTTGTCTTCGATCTCTTGCTTCATAGCAAGAAGGTTCTTCTCTGCTTTCTTATCATATGATTCTGCCATGATACGTTCGCCCGACAGGAGTTCGTTAACATTTATTCTCAGAAGTTCACAGAGTTCCAGCATGATCCCGGAATCGGGAACGGACTTTCCCGTCTCCCACTTTGACACGGCGCGGTCGCTGATACCCAGCTTATCGGCCAGGACTGCCTGGGTCATCCCCTGTTCCTTCCTGCAGGATGCTATGAACTTTCCGATCTTTATCTGATCCATATCGGACTCCTCCTTTCATGGCTTGAGCATATCCGAATGCATAGTAATATTACACGAACTGACGGTTGATTTCATCATACTCAACCGCCGGTTGGGGGGATTGTCTGCGCCTTTTATTTCTGTGTCTCATCCGGATAATCCCAGAATCCGCCGGTATGGAAATTCTCGTTCCCCAGAGGCCTCGCGGTCAGCTTAAAGATCACACATCCGTCCGGGCATACTACAGTCTTGGAGTATTTCCCGTCACCGCCGACTTTGGCAAGATCTCCGCCGCTTCTGACAGCTTCCATCAACGGATATAACATCATCATTGTCTTCGAACAGATCCCGTATCCGTCACCATTTACCGGACATCCGTAGGTGCATTTATATACATCACCGATCTCTTCGCCATTACGGCAATACCTCTCTGTATGATCTCCATGTAAAAAGCCCGTTACTTCTACCGTAAACTCGTATTCTTCGTCATACCACTTTTTCATATTACACCTTCTTCCTCATATCGAAAACATCCCTTTGTCATTCCGTGGCATCTGCAGTCGCCTCCGTTTTGTTCTTGATCCTATGATAGTCTTCCATCTCGACATCAAGAGTGATCGTTTCTTATCCGGGTGATGCTCACTCTCTGCAAAAGGCTCACGACTTCGACATGCTCCGTAAAGCAGAACATATCCACAGGGGTAGCTGTCACTGCCTTGTATCCTTCCTTCTCGAAAAGACCCAGGTCCCTTCCGAGTGTCTTCGGATCACATGAGACATAGACTATCCTTTGAGGCGCGAGCTTCCCGCACGCTCTTATAAATTCCGGAGTGGTCCCACTTCGCGGCGGATCCAGGATTATGACGTCATACTTATTTCCCCGGACGGCACTCTGCTCAATGTATCTTGTGGCATCATCGTTGATAAAGCTTATATTACTGACGTTGTTGATCTTTTTGTTTATCTTTGCATCTTCCGTTGCCCGGCGGTTAAGTTCGACACCTGTCACTTTACATCCGGTCTTTGAAGCGACCATTCCGATCGTCCCCGTCCCGCAGTATGCATCAAGCACCTTATCACCGGGCTTAAGGTCCGCATATCCGATAGCCAGATCATAAAGCTTCTCAGCCTGATCATGGTTGATCTGATAGAACGATTCCGGCGATATCCTGAATCTCATACCGCACAGTTCATCCGTGATCGCACCGGGACCGTAAGCCGTCTCGGTCTTATCTCCAAGTATCATGGAATCGGTACGTCGGTTTATGTTAAAGACGACAGTCTTTATCACGGGGTGCTCCGAGGCAAGTCGCTTTACAAACTCCTTTTTCCCCGGAAAAACAGGCTCGGCTATTACTATCACGACCATGACCTCACCCGTACCGTCAGCGGTCCTTACAAGGACACCGCGCAGAAGACCGGAGCGTGTCCTCTCATCATAGATACTGACCTTGAACTTACCTGCCAGCACACGTATTGTCTCGATGATCTGCGACGCAGTCTTATTCTCTAACGGATTGTCCTTGTCCGGAACGATACGGTGGCTGCCCGGCTCATACTGACCGCATATGATCCCGGATCTGTCCCGCCCGAAGGCAGCATATACTTTGTTCCGGTAGTGGTAAGGATCGTCTGCTCCGACGACAGGTTCGATACGACTGCAGCTCTTTCCTATCGATCTTTTAACAAGTTCCTGCTTGAGCTTCAGCGTCTCCTTATAATCCGTCTCGATGTAAGAACAGTCTCCGCTTGAGGAGACTGTATCAGTTTTTGCTATCTTCCTGTCACTGCGACGCCCCGTCACGCGTTCATCCTTACGGCATTGATCACCGTATTCTTGAGCAGGACGGAAGTTGTTACCGATCCGACTCCGCGGGGGACCGGGGTCGCTGCATCTACGATCCCGGATACAGCTGCGAAGTCAACATCACCGCACAGCTTGCCTTCCTGATCCGTATTCATTCCGACATCGATAACGATCTGACCCGGCCTTACGTATTCAGCCGTAACCATCTTCGCCGCGCCTGCAGCCGCTACGATTATATCTGCCGCCAGACATTCTGCCTTAAGATCGGCTGTCTTCGTGTGGCATACGGTTACTGTCGCATTCTCCTTGATGAGCATGACTGCAACGGGCTTACCGATAACCAGGCTTCTTCCGATAACAGTGATCTTCTTTCCCTTGAGCGGGATATCATAATGGTGAAGAAGCTCGATCACAGCCTGAGCCGTGCAGGGAGCAAATCCTTCACCGTCACAAGCGAATACGGATGCGAGACCTGCCGTTCCCATACAGTCAACGTCCTTGGCGGCGCTGATGCTGTGCTTGATCCTGTCTTCACTCAGTGTCTTGGGAAGCGGTCTGAACATAAGGATACCGTTGACCGAAGGATCATTGTCGAGCTTCTCTACCGTGCTGTCGAGTTCCTCCTGAGATGCTTCCTCGGGAAGCTCGACTATACGCGCTTCACATTCCATATCACCGAACTTCTTCTTTATCCCGCGCTCGTATGCCAGATCGTCATCCCTGGCGCCGACTCTTACTACTGCGATCGTCGGAACGATCCCGCGCTCCTTAAGCGATGCGATATCCGCCCTGAGGCTCTCGTTGATGGCATCTGCCACCGGCTTACCTGTAAGTTCTCTCATCCTTTGAGTCCTCCAAGAACAGCTTCATATGCCTTGTCACACTTGGCAACAACTTCAGCTACCGCAGCATCCGTTTTGGCATTCATCCCGGAAGCATATTCTCTGTCTTTCATCAGTTTTGTATTGATATAAACATTCATCGAAGCACCGCAGGCTGCAGCTCTGCATGCGGCTGCGGCTACTCCTACGTCACTTATTGCAAGTCTCGATCCCTTAACTGCAAGCTCTTCAATGATCCCGGCAACTTCAAGTGTCTTGGCAACGATCTCATAAGGGGCATCACTCGCTGTCCTCAGGGCATTCTCGAGAAGCTCATCTCTTCCCGGCTCTTCCTTGGGAATAGAGTACGCCTTGGAGAGCGGCTCGAAAGCCTCAGCATCCTTCTCGATCAGAGCCTCCATCTCATCGGCAAGCTTTGCCGCGTCCCCGAGTATCCTCTCGATATCACTCTGATACTCTGCGTACTTCTTCTTACCCGTCGTAAGATTAGCGACCATCGAGCAAAGTGAAGCCGATACCGCACCCATCAGAGCGCTCGCTCCCCCGCCGCCGGGTACCGGTGCTCCGGAACTTAATTCCCCGACGAATCTGTCAATACTATACTCTCTCATAAGAATTCCCCTTTAACCAATTACTCTTCTTATCGTAAGGATGGACATCATATCCATATTGCCGTAGACGACCTGACCTCGTGATGACGAAGCGTGGATGACCTGTCCGCCGCCTATATAGATCGCTACATGTCCGCAGTAGCTTCCGCCGTAGTTATAGCAGATGATATCGCCCGGGCGGGCATCTGCACGGCTTACTTCCTGACCGTAGTTCTTCAGCGAATCGGCCAGGTGCGGCAGACCGTTTACTCCGATATATCTGTAGCAATATACTACCAGACCCGAGCAGTCTACACCGCTGGATGATTCTCCGGCGAAAACATACGGAACTCCAAGCAATGACTGAGCTACCGATACGACACTCTCTCCGTTTACACCGGAGATCACGGGAGGTACATAATTGCTCCCCGAGGACACGCCGGACGAGCTTCTTCCGCTGCTGCCTCCGCCGCCTTCAGTCCTTCTCGGGACAGGTGTCGGTGTAGGCGTAGGAGGAGGTGTCTGCGTCGTATATGAACGATAGACATATCCAGTCAGACCGCTGTTGGTCGTAACGTGATACCATTTGTCGGCTACTTCATCGGCTACAAGATGCTGCTCATCATAAAGTGTTGCTACGACCTCACTCTGAGTCGAAGGCTCTGCTCTGAGAGTAAGGCTTCCGGTATCTACCCATACATCTCTGTATATCGCCGTCCAGACCATCTCGACAGAAAGTGTGCTCGTGAGGACATAGCCCTCAAGCCCTTCATCCGTCCTTATCTTTGACCATGTATCACCTATGCCGATACGTGTAACTTCTTCACCGTAGTCAAGGGAAGCTACCGTGATCGAATCCATAACAGGATCTTCCTTCAATATGGAGCTTCCCGCCTTGATGTAATATGTCGATTCGTCAGGTGCAAAGTACTGCGGATCCAGAAGCTCTATCGGCAGATCAGCTTCGTCATAGTCCTGGAAGACCGTATATGCCTGAATATCGGAATAAGATACGGGAGCATCTTCCGGCGCCTCATATCCTTCGTTATATGTCTGCTGTACAAGAACGCCTTCTCCGGCAGTGATGCCCGTGGATTCCATCTCATCTATCAGCTGCTGATCGATGAGCTTCTGTGCCTCAGCCTGCTCGTCCGCATCAGGAAAAGCAGCAGCGTAGGCCCTTCTGACCTTGATCCTGGCGCTCTCGTTATCACGGAGTCCTACGGGCAGGCAAAGGATCGGTGCGGCTACTGCAACACACGTTACTATGGTCACGATAGTTCGTTTTGTATTCTTTGATGCCATACAGGACCTCCTTTTCGACCAATATATTATACAACGGTTTACCCCTTTATGTCGCTACCAACAATACAAATGCCCCGCGCCGGATCACGGCACGGGGCTTGATCGTACTTATTCGGATGATCGGGTCATCAGTCTTCTCTTACGACCTTCTCATCGGAAAGTGCTTCCTCAGCAGCTCTTGCAGCCTCTTCGGCAGCTTCTTCTGCTCTCAGCTCATCGAGGAAATCATTCTCGAAGAGCTTAACATCATCCTCGGACTCCTCGTTATACTCGTGTCCTGTAATGATGGAAGCGTTCTCTCTGATAACGGGAACAGCAGTAATGTTCCTGTATCTGGGGAGACCGGTACCTGCAGGGATGATGGAACCGATGATAACGTTCTCCTTGAGACCGATGAGCGGATCCTTCTTGCCCTTAACGGCAGCGTCTGTAAGAACTCTTGCTGTCTCCTGGAAGGATGCGGCAGAGAGGAAGGAGTCTGTAGACAGGGAAGCCTTCGTGATACCGAGGAGCTTCTTCTTACCTACTGCAGGTCTCAAACCTGCTGCCTCTGCCTTCTCATTAGCAGCCTGGAAGTCGAACATATCAACTGTCGTACCTGTCATGAGCTCTGTATCTCCCGGATCATCAACGCTGATCCTTCTGAGCATCTGACGTGTGATGATCTCGATATGCTTATCGTTAACGGAAACACCACCGCTGTTGTAAACCTTGATAACTTCGCTGACGATATACTTCTCAACGCCACGCTCGCCCTTGATCTTCATGATATCGCTCGGGTTAACGGTACCGTCTGTGAGCTTGTCGGCAGCCTCAACCTCATCGCCGTCATTTACCTTGATAGTAGCGTTAAGAGCTACAGGGTAGCGACACTCTGTGATGAGCTCGCCGTTCTCGTCATACTGCGGATTATCAGGAGAAGCCGTAACGATGATATCTCTCTTACCCTTAGCACCGTCCTCGATCCTTACGACACCGTCGATCTGGGAGATGATAGCCTCACCCTTAGGCTTACGAGCCTCGAAAAGCTCCTCGACACGAGGGAGACCCTGTGTAATATCCTCGGATGTAGCAATACCACCGGTATGGAATGTTCTCATCGTAAGCTGTGTACCCGGCTCACCGATGGACTGAGCAGCCATGATACCGACAGCCTCACCGCCTGTTGTGGGAAGACCCGTTGCCAGGTTGATACCGTAGCACTTGGAGCAGACACCGTGTCTGGAACGGCAGTCGAATACGGATCTGATCTTAACCTTCTTGTTGCCTGTTGCTTCGATCTTCTTGGCAACATCAGCCGTGATCAGTTCATTTCTCTTAACGAGGATCTCACCTGTTGTAAGATCGCTGATATCTTCTGCTGCATAACGTCCGGTGAGACGGTCTGCAAGAGACTTGATAACATTCTCCTGGTTGTTGGCCTTGTTAACGATAGCCCTAACCCATGTGAAGTCATCAGTACCGCAGTCTTCTTCGCTGATGATAACTTCCTGAGCAACATCAACGAGACGTCTTGTCAGGTAACCGGAGTCAGCCGTCTTGATAGCCGTATCGGACAGAGCCTTACGTGCACCGTGTGAAGACAGGAAGAACTCGAGAACGTTCATACCTTCACGGAGGTTGGACTTAACCGGGATCTCGATGGAACCTCTACCGGATGTAGCGGCCATGATACCACGCATACCGGCGAGCTGCTTGATCTGGTTCTCGTTACCACGGGCACCGGAGTCAGCCATCATCTTGATAGGGTTAGTAGGCTTCAGGTTCTTGATGAGCTCCTTGGTGATACTGTCTGTTGTCTCATTCCAGATCTTGATAACGGCATTATAACGACCGTCATCATTCATCAAACCTCTCTGGTACATCCTGGTCAGCTTATCGACCTTATTATCAGCCTCAGCGATCATCTTATCCTTAACATCAGGAACGATCATGTCCTTGATACCGATAGAGATACCGCTTCGTGTCGAATACTTATAACCCAGCGCCTTAACGTCGTCGAGGAGCTTGGCTGTCTCGCCGGAACCGTGGACCATGATGGCCTTGGAGATGATATCCGCGAGCTGCTTCTTACCTACCTGGAAGTCGCACTCGAGAGCGAACTTGTTCTCAGGAATGGTCCTGTCAACATATCCGAGATCCTGAGGGATTATCTCATTGAAGATGAAACGTCCGAAAGATGAATATACTATACCGCTCTGAACCTCACCGTCGATCTCCTTTGTAAGGCGGATACCGACATTGGCGTGAAGCTCGAGCTGATGCTCGTCATATGCCATTGTAGCCTCATCGATAGATGAGAATACCTTACCCTCACCCTTAGCACCTTCGCGCTTCATCGTGAGGTAATAGCAACCGAGGATCATATCCTGTGTAGGAACCGTAACAGGCTTACCGTCCTGAGGCTTCAGGAGGTTGTTGCAGGAGAGCATAAGGAATCTTGCCTCAGCCTGTGCCTCTGCGGAGAGAGGTACGTGTACGGCCATCTGGTCACCGTCGAAGTCGGCGTTGAACGCTGTACAAACGAGCGGGTGGAGCTTGATGGCACGACCCTCGACAAGGATAGGCTCGAATGCCTGGATACCGAGTCTGTGGAGCGTAGGAGCACGGTTGAGCATTACAGGATGATCCTTGATGATATCCTCGAGGATACCCCATACTTCCGGAGCTGCACGATCGACCATACGGCGACCTGTCTTGATATTGGCTGTGAGACCGTCCTCAACGAGTCTCTTGATAACGAAAGGCTTGAACAGCTCGAGAGCCATCTCCTTAGGAAGACCGCACTGGTGCATCTTAAGCTCAGGACCGACAACGATAACCGAACGACCGGAATAGTCAACACGCTTACCGAGGAGGTTCTGACGGAAACGTCCCTGCTTACCCTTGAGCATGTCAGTGAGGGACTTGAGCTGTCTGTTGTTAGTAGCAGATGTGGAGCCTGTTACGGCACGTCCTCTTCTGCCGTTATCGATCAGAGAGTCAACAGCCTCCTGGAGCATTCTCTTCTCGTTTCTGACGATGATGTCAGGAGCACCGAGATCGAGAAGCTTCTTAAGACGGTTGTTTCTGTTGATAACTCTTCTGTAGAGATCGTTGAGGTCGGATGTAGCATAACGTCCGCCATCCAGAGGTACCATAGGACGGAGCTCCGGAGGAAGGACAGGCAGTACATCGAGGACCATCCACTCAGGCTTGTTGCCGGAGTTCCTGAAGGCCTCAACAACCTCAAGTCTCTTGATGATCCTGGCTTTCTTCTGACCGGAAGCCTTGGCTCTCTCTTCGTTGAGCTCTTCAGCCAGCTTATTGATATCTACCTGCTGGAGAAGGATCTTAACAGCTTCAGCACCCATTCTTGCATCGAAAGCGCTTCTGCCGTACTTCATGACAGTCTCTCTGTATCTCTGCTCATCGATAGTCTCGCATCTTACCAGATCCGTTGTTCCGGGATCGAGTACGATGTAGGAAGCGAAGTAGAGAACTCTCTCGAGAGTCTTAGGCGGAATATCGAGGATAAGGCTCATACGGCTCGGGATGCCTCTGAAGTACCAGATGTGTGATACGGGAGCAGCAAGCTCGATGTGACCCATTCTCTCACGACGTACGGTATTCTTTGTAACCTCAACACCGCATCGGTCGCAGACCATACCCTTATAACGGATCTTCTTATACTTACCGCAGTGGCACTCCCAGGACTTTGTGGGTCCGAAGATCTTCTCACAGAACAGACCGTCTGTCTCAGGCTTCTGTGTGCGGTAGTTTATTGTCTCCGGCTTCTTTACTTCACCGTGTGACCATCCCTTGATGGTCTCGGGTGAAGCGAGCTTAATGCCGATAGACGTTAAATGATTTGAATCATACATATTAGTTGAAGTCTCCTTCCTGTGACGTAGCAAACAAATTAGAGCGATCAGTTATCCTCGGAGTCGAAGTCGTCTCCGTCATCGAAGTCATCGCCTTCCATGATGGAACCGTCCTCATTAGCCTCCACGAATCCGGAATTCAAGATCTCATCCGGGTCGAAGTTTGCCGCATCATCGTCAAACTCACGTCTGGTATGCTCATCCATCTCGCTCAGAGCGCTGTCGGAAGAGCTGCTGGGTACCTTGTACTCCTCATTGTTATCTGTATAAAGAGTTACATCAAGGGCAAGTGCCTTGAGCTCGCTCGTCAATACGTTAAACGACTCAGGGATACCGGATGCAGGAACATTCTTGCCTCTGATGATCGCATCATAGGTCTTGGAACGACCCTCGATATCATCCGACTTGACTGTCAGGATCTCCTGCAGTGTATGAGCTGCACCGTAAGCCTCAAGGGCCCAAACCTCCATCTCACCGAATCTCTGTCCGCCGAACTGAGCTTTACCTCCGAGAGGCTGCTGTGTAACGATGGAGTACGGTCCGATGGAACGTGCGTGCATCTTATCATCAACGAGGTGGTGGAGCTTCAGGTAGTACATGACACCGACTGTAACCCTGTTCTCAAAAGGCTGGCCTGTACGACCGTCATAGAGGAGCGTCTTACCGTCACTGTCGATACCTGCGAGCTGGAATGCCTCAAGGATATCAGACTCATTTGCACCGTCGAAAACAGGTGTAGCGATCTTCCAGTTGAGTGCACGGGCAGCACGGCCGAGGTGAACCTCGAGGAGCTGACCGATGTTCATTCGGGAAGGAACACCGAGAGGGTTCAGTACGATATCAAGTGTAGTTCCGTCAGGAAGGAAAGGCATATCCTCCTCAGGAAGGATCCTTGATACAACACCCTTATTACCGTGACGTCCGGCCATCTTATCACCTACGGAGAGCTTCCTCTTCTGGGCGATATATACACGGACCATCTTATTAACGGAATTCTTGAGGTTCGGGTTAGTCTCCTTTGTGAAGACATCGATGTCAACAACGACACCGGACTCACCGTGAGGTACATGGAGGGAAGTATCTCTAACTTCACGTGCACGGTCACCGAAGATGGCTCTGTAGAGTCTCTCCTCAGCCGTGGGATCAGTCTCACCCTTAGGAGATACCTTACCGACGAGGATATC
>CAMODL010000004.1:0-155048 GCA_946611435.1 uncultured Clostridia bacterium | reverse complement strand
CATCTGTTAAAACTAATTCAATTATCTATGTGTCCAGTTTCCTGGGTACATATCATTTAAGCCCCCTCTATACACCTGCAGAATAATGATAATAATGATCAGGCTCTGAGTGTTATGCCGTACTTATCGTTAAGGTCCTTGAGGATCGTGTCAACGAATCCGTCGATCACGTCAGGCTTGAACTCCTCATCCTTAGGTGTGAAGACTACGCTGAACGCGAGGCTCTTCTTGTTTCCGAGCTGAGCGCCTTCGTAGATGTCGAAGAGTTCGACCTTGGTGATGTAATCGCACGATGATCTGATCGATTTCTCGACCTCGGCACATGTGATGTCCTTATCCATAACGAAGCAGAAATCGCGCTTCTCCTCGAGGAACTTCGGGAGGGGGGTGAACTTACGATCCTTACCGTAGTACTTGGACAGGAGCCTCAGGTCGATCTCGGCAACGTAGGCAGGGACTCTCATATCCAGCTCATCGCAGATCTCGTAGAGGACCTGACCGAGGTAACCGACAACCTCACCGTCACAGAGGACTCTCGCTGTTCTTCCGGGATGGAGGAAAGGCTTTGTATCCTTCTCGTAGTCGAATTCAATATCAAGCGCATCGGCAATTACGGAAACCATGCCCTTCAGACTGAAGAAATCCTCATCCTCGCCGAAGACACCGATACAGATCGTCTCGCGCTCATCCGGATATTCGGTGAGAGGCAGAGACTTAGGCAGGAACTTGCTGCCCATCTCATAGATGCGGCCCGTGAGGATACCGTTCTTCTGATTCCTGGCCATGGCCTTGATCATCTGAGGCGCGAGTGTCGTTCTCATAAGAGACAGGTCGATGTTGATCGGATTCATGATCTTGATCGCGAATCTCTCGGGGGCATCTTCGGGGAGCCTTAACAGATCGAAGTCGGAGGGCGAGAAGAAGGAATAATGAACGCCCTCATAAGCGCCCGCTGCACAGAGTGCGTTCTTGATCTTAAGCTCTGAACGTTGCTTAAGATTGTTGCCGCCGCTCGTAACCTTGGCGGTAGGGATGAACGTAGGAACGATGTGTTCGTAACCGTACATACGGATCACTTCCTCGGCTACATCCTGATAGCTCTCCATATCGACACGGTAACCGGGAATATAGATAGTCAGCTCGTCACCGTTAAGCTCAGGAGCGAAGTTGAGGTTAGTAAGGATGCGAACGATATCTTCATCGGGTACCGTGATTCCGAGGACTCCGTTGACCTGCGCTACGCTGACGGTAAGCTTACGGGGCTCTATGGAGTTACCTGTGTTGATATCGAAAGAAGTCTTGCTGACTTTGCCGCATCCCAATTCTTCCATCAGATGCAGAGCGCGCTTCATTGCCATGACCGTCGTGTATTCGTCAACACCCTTGGAGAAACGCGCGCTTGAATCAGAGACCTGACCCAGCGCCTTTGAGCTCTTACGGATATTGTCGTGCGCGAACTTGGCTGCTTCGAACATAACAGCGGATGTCGTGTCGAGGATCTCGGAATTGAGACCGCCCATGATACCTGCAAGAGCGACAGGCTTTTTGCCGTCGCAGATGACGAGGTTCTCGGTTGTGAGCGTGAACTCTTTCTCGTCAAGAGTTACGATCTTCTCGCCTTCCTCTGCCCGGCGGACATGGATCTCACCGCCTTCGAGATAAGAGAAGTCAAAGGCGTGCATAGGCTGACCGAGTTCCTTGAGGACGTAGTTGGTGATATCGACAACATTGGATATTGCCGAACAGCCGACAAGTGCCAGACGGCGCTTCATCCATACGGGAGATTCCTCGATCTTAACGTCAGACACATAATGACCGATGTATCGGGGACACAGATCCGGCGCAGAAACGCGGATATTGAAGTCGACTGTCTCTTCGGATTCTGTATAGTCGAGCGCAGGCTCCTTAACGGGCTTGCCGAGTACTGCGGCAACTTCACGTGCGATGCCGAAGATGCTCTGACAGTCCGGACGGTTGGCAGTTATCGATATATCGAAAATATAATCATCAAGTCCGAGTATAGGCTTAACATCCGCACCGGGTACCGAATCAGCAGGTAATACGAGAAGACCGTTATAACCTGCACCGGGGAACATATCCTCGGTGACGCCGATCTCCACACCGGAACAGAGCATTCCGAAGGAGTCATAGCCGCGGAGCTTACCCTGACCGATCGTCATGAGTCCCTCGACTGTCTTGTGGTCCTTTGCGGTAGCATATACCTGAGCACCGATAAGTGCGAGCGGGTACTTGCCGCCTGCTTCAACATTATCTGCACCGCAGCAGATCTGAAGAGTTCCGTGCTCGCCTGCATCGACAGAGCAGAGGTGAAGATGCGTGCCCTCGATAAGGTCACAAGTCTTTACTTCACCGACTACGACATTGCTGATATCGTGTCCTACTTCATATTTTTCTTCTACTTCGAATCCGCAGCTGAAGAGCTTCTCCTCGAGTTCATCGGGAGTAACGTCTATATCTACATAATCTTTAAGCCAACTTAATGGTACTAACATATCCTTGCCTCCTCACTTCTTAGTCATCGATCTGTCCGAGGACACGCAGGTCTGATTCGAACAGTAACTTGATGTTATTGATGCCGTACTTGAGCATGGCAATACGATCGATACCGATACCGAAGGCCAGGCCGCTATAGACATTACTGTCGATACCGCAGCCGTCGAGAACCTTCTTGTTTACGACACCGGCGCCGAGGACTTCGATCCAGCCGGTGCCCTTACAGAGCTTACAGCCCTTGCCGCCGCACTGGAAGCAGCTGACATCGACCTCTACCGAAGGCTCGGTGAAAGGGAAGTAGGATGGACGCAGACGTGTGCTGGTCTCTTCTCCGAAGATCTTCTTTACGAAGACATCGAGCATTCCCTGAAGATCACAGAGTGTTATTCCCTTATCGACAACGAGTCCTTCCATCTGGGAGAACATCGGTGAGTGTGTGGCATCGTCATCCGAGCGGAAAACCTTACCTGGGGAGATGATCTTGATAGGCGGCTGCTGAGCCTCCATAACATGGATCTGACCTGCAGACGTCTGAGTACGGAGCAGGAACTCGGGACTTAAGTAGAAAGTGTCCTGCATGTCTCTGGCAGGGTGATCCTGCGGGATATTGAGTGCCGTGAAGTTGTAGTAATCGGTCTCGATCTCGTTGCCTTCATAGATCTGGAAACCCATCGATCCGAAGATATCGACGATCTGATTCCTTACCTGTGTGTTGGGATGCAGATTGCCTTTCTTCTGCTTCTTCTCGGGAAGAGTGACATCGATAGCCTCTTTCTCATAGCGCGCCTTCATCTCGCGTGCCTTGAACTCGGCATCCATCGAATCGAACTTCTCCTGTGCCCAGTTCTTGATCTCGTTGACCATCTTACCGTAATCGGCTTTCATTTCCTTAGGGATCTTTCCCATCTCTCTCATAAGAGATCCGATCTTACCTTCCTTGCTGTCCATGACAGCCTTACGATACTCGTAGACTCCCTTGGAACTTGTGATCGTAGCCAGGTTACTTGTGATCTGACTCTTGATCTCAGAAAGCTTTGCACTCAATTCACTAAGTTCAGCCATGTTTTCCTCCTGTTAATCCTCAGCCTCGGGCAAATAAAAAGCCCATGGCAACATGTCATTGCCATGGGACGAATTCGCATTATATCGCACCTTCGCGGTACCACCCATGTTCGAGAGTGACATCCCGTCACATCACGCACTTGTTCGCGCCTTTAATGCTGCGCCTGCATCTGCTTAATCGTAAAACAATATCCGTTTTCGCAGAGTGCTCCGATGTTGAAATTCATCTTCATACCCCGGGGTCGTGCTCTCAGCCGGTGACACGACTCTCTTTACCTGTCATATGAGACTACTTACGCATCTTCATAGCAAGACCGATTGTACATAGACGGCCGGTAAAAGTCAAGATATGAGGAAGTGCATGATCCTCTTCACAATAAATCCACAATGAAGGATTATAATCAGAATATGTGCAGAATACTTGTTGTGGATGATGAACCGGATATAAGGGAACTGCTTGACAGTTACCTGCGTGCCGACGGTTACGATGTAGTGACCGCCGGGGACGGTGTGGATGCGATCAGCGCATTTGACAGAGGTACCTATGACCTGGTCATTCTGGATATAATGATCCCGAAGATCGACGGCTTCGGTGTGTGTGAAGTGATCAGGAAGAAGTCAGATGTTCCTATCGTATTCCTGTCAGCGCTCGATGATGAGAAGTCACTTATGAGAGGATACGACATATCTGCTGATGACTATGTTACCAAGCCGTTCTCGATGCCTGTCTTCATGCGCAAGGTCAGGGCGATACTCAAGCGTAAGAGAAGTAATGATGACGCCGACCGGATCACATATGACAGAGTCGTGATGGTGCCCGATAAGATGCTCTGCACGGTTGACGGCAAAGAGATCGATCTCACATCCAAGGAATATGAATTACTGCTCATAATGATCAAGCGCCCGGGGTATGTCTATACACGCGACATGCTCCTGGACATGGTATGGGATTATAACGTCTATGTCGATGAGAGGATCGTCGACAGCCACATTAAGAATATCCGTCGGAAGATCGGGATCGACATCATCGAGACGGTGAGAGGCAGGGGGTATCGTGTTGCTTCGAAGGATTAGGGCAAGTCTGTCAGCGAAGGTGTTTCTTATTACTTTCGTCATGCAGCTGGTGCTTGGCGGAGTGCTTTGTGCTATACTTATCATCTCGTCTCCGGAGAGCATCGACATGAGCGTAAACGAGGATGTCGACATTAAGTTTGAGGCGTTGGTCGACAGGCTGGAGCAGGTCAGGATAGAAGACAGCGGTGATATTATTGACGGCTTTATAAGAGATACGGGAGTCCCGGTCGCATTCACTACCACGGGTAATGTATTCAGTCAGATTACGCCGGACTTTGTTAAGACTCCCTCTGAACTGGCGATCAGTTCGGCCGAAGATCGAATGGCTTACATAGATGAGGATATTTTATCCGACGAGAGCGTCATCACATGCGGAGGCGAGAGACAGTTCTTTTTCCTCGATAACAACCGCAGATATACTGCCTCATATGTCTTCTTCCTGGAAGGGGAGAAGGTCGTCGAGAAGACTATGATCAAATGCCTGCCGGTCTTCCTTATTACGCTTCCTGCCGTATCGCTCATCTGTTCGTTCCTGTACACTATGCTGTTCGCCCGTCCTGTCAGGAAGATAAGTAAAGTATCTGAATCTATGTCCGATATGAACTTTGATGTTCGCTGCAACTCGAAAAGAACTGATGAGCTGGGGCGGGTGGCAAATGATCTGGACAATATGGCCGGGAGACTGTCTAATGCGTTCCGGGAGCTTAACGAGCAGAATTCCCTGCTCCTTAAGGAGATAGCACGGGTCAATGAACTTCAAGAACAGAAGACTGTCTTCTTCGCGGCCGCCTCACATGAACTTAAGACACCGGTTACGATACTCGAGGGACAGATAGACGGCATGATCGATGAAGTCGGTCCGTATAAGGATCGCGACCTCTATTTGATGAAGGCAAAGCATACTGTAAAGCGTATGGAGAATCTGATCGCCGAGATCCTGATGGTGTCAAAACTTCAGACCGGTGACGATATGGGACATTCGCGAGTGGATATCGGTGAGGTATTGTCGGATTCCATTGCAGACTGTGCTGATCTGTTCGAGGCGCGCGGGATCACAATGGAGACGGATATCGATGATAAGATGCTTTTCGACGGGGATAAAGAACTGACGAAGATAGCAATCTCCTCTTTCCTGTCAAATGCGGCCTTCTATTCGAATGAAGGCGAGAAGGTCAGCGTTACGGCACATGACGCCGGAAAGATCATTGTTGAGATCCGCAACTTCGGTGCGCACATAGATGAGAAAGATCTGGAACATCTTTTCGAGGCGTTCTACAGAACGGACAGTTCAAGAAGCAGAAGGACCGGCGGCAGCGGACTCGGGCTTTATCTGGCCAAGCTCATAATCGATCGTCAGGGAGGAAACTGCACTGTGATCAATGAGTCGGAAGATGTCCTGGCAAGGATAGAACTCCCCTCCACATAAAACACATATTTCTTCCATTTGGAGCTCAAATTCAAAGATTATCATCTGATCATAAACCGATAAGGAGATGATCGATATGAGAAAGATAAAAAGTGTAATGAGCATTACGATCATTGCCGCTATGGCGCTGACATCCTGTGCTCCGAAAAGTGAAGACGAGATAACTCTTACGAACCATATGACCGATACTGAACTTGAGCGGGCAGAGAAGACTGATCTGCTGCTCCTGGATGAGTCATATGAGCCGGAGGGGGCCCAAGGGTATGACGGTGTCGCGATCTCGTTCGAGACTAAGCAGGATATGCTGGAATATATTGATGATTACCCGGAAGACTTTGAGACCGAGGAGCAACGTCTGGCCGCGCGCGAGCAGGTAATGGAGGATTATGATGACGATTACAGGCGGATCTACTGCGCCTTTGTAAACGGCGCACTCTACTATGATCTCCTTCCTCCCGTTGATTATGACGGCGGCGCCGGTGAGACTTTTTCGCTCCATTATCCTGAAGATGAATATGATCCGCTTGTCTATACTATCGAGTTTGAAGACTATGATGATTTCAAGGCGAAGCTCGCACTGGATATCGAGCAGAGGGCGGAAGACGGCACCTTGATCATTGAGGGGTCCGAAGCTATGTATGATAATGTTGTAGCAATATACGATGCTGTCATGACGGGAGATTATGAGACGGTAACAGATGACGAATTGTGGGATCTGATGCTCGAAGCGCGTGAAGAAGATACGGATCTCGGTCCTTCCACATGGGAACTAAACAGAGATGAAGTCGGTAAGCTTCGCGACAGTATAGCCGAGTATCATATCTACGATGAAGAACTGGACAAGGAGTTTGTCGTTCACGTGATAACTCCTGCCGATTATGATCCTTCCGAGAAGTATCCGGTGATCACGCTTACTGATGCTGTCTGGAGGTTCGGAGATGTCGTGGATCTTCGCCGTGAGATGGATGAGGGCAGGTGCGATCCGATGATCATAATAACCATCGGGATCTCTTATAACGAGGATGCGACGGATAACGAAGTCAGAGCAGATATCTTCTGTGTCAGGAAGAAGGAGTTCCTTGATTTTATTACCGATAACCTGATGCCCTATCTGAGTGAGATCTATCCTATGGACTTTGAGAACAGCACTTTCTTCGGTCACTCTCAGGGCGGAGTCTTCTCTCACTATGCGGCATTTAATTATGATCTCTATGAGAATCAGCCATTCTCTTCGTACATCATTGGCAGCCCCGCCTTCTGGACTCCTTACTTTACATGCCTGCCGGACTGGAGTGACTATCAGGATGAGTATGGATTCTTTGACAGAAATACTGAGTATACCAAGACCATCCTTATCACCGGAGGCGAGTATGAGGATGCAGATTACTCTGAGTACTATGGTGAGAACGAGTCGACGCTGGAAGGTATTCAGAGCCTCGCCGAGCGTCTCGAAGCACACGGAGTCGCGAACTGTCAGGTTCAGTTGTACCAGACTCACCATTACCAGTATATCACCGGGATGCTGACGGAGTATGTGAGGGAGGCAGGTGACGAGTGATATGTATTTGATACAATTGCCGACTTAAGTGACGTAAAACGCCCGCGTGGGGTACACGCGGGCGTTTGAGATCAGACTAATATAAGTCGATTGTCTATCAGGACTTCTCGAGAGCGAGTGTTCTTGTAGTGATATCGCAGACCTCGGAAGGACCATAGTACTGGATAGCACCGGGATATGTGAAGCATGTCTCTACAGCCCACTTCTCTCTGTTGGCTGCGAAGAACTGGAAAGGCTTGCCGTCAAGCTCAACAAGAGCCTTACGGATAACGGGCTTATCTGCGCCGTTACGTCTCTCGATGTTCATCATCTTTGTGATAGGCATACCGCCGGCAACCCACTCCTCAGCGGGCTTGCTGATATTGGAAACCTTCGAGAGGTAACCTGTGTATCCGTAGAGGATCAGCATGCAGGCATTGTATCCAAGGGAGTAGCAGTAGTCAGCATCGAAGTTGGAAGGGAAAGCGCAACGGCCTTCGTAACCGAAGAAGTGATGCAGAGCAGAGAACTTACCGTTATATGTGCCGGCAGCCTTACGCTTAGCAAGCTCGTTCTTAACCAGCTCGGAGAAGAGCTTCTCGGACTCGATGAGGGAAACCTGAACGTTACCGTGAGGATCTCTCTCGAGGAAGAGCTGCTGCTGAATGCCGACAGGAAGGAGATCAAATACGGCGAAAGCAGACTCTGTGAGACCTGCCTTGATGAAGTCGTACTTAGCCTGCCATGTAGGAAGAGCATTGAACTCCTCTGTCTTGGAGCCTGCGAGAAGCTCGTTGATCTCAGCGATAAGAGCAGAGAATTCAGGTACGAACTCAACGATACCTTCAGGGATGATGGCTACACCGAAGTTGTCGCCGTTAGCAGCTCTTGCTGCAACGGAATCAGCGATGTAGTTTGTGATCTCGGAAAGAGACATCTTCTTAGCGGCAACTTCCTCACCGATAAGGCAGATGTTAGGCTGTGTCTCCAGAGCGCACTCGAGTGCAACGTGAGAAGCGGAACGGCCCATAACCTTTACGAAGTGCCAATACTTCTTAGCAGAGTTGGCATCACGCTCGATGTTACCGATAACTTCAGAATATGTCTTTGTAGCAGTATCAAAGCCAAAAGAAGCCTCGATGTCCTCATTCTTCAGGTCGCCGTCGATCGTCTTAGGGCAACCGATAACCTGAATGCCTGTGTTCTTAGCTGCCATATACTCAGCGAGTACTGCAGCGTTTGTATTGGAGTCGTCACCGCCGATGATAACGATAGCATTGAGCCCGTGCTTCTTAGCTACTTCCTCAACGATAGCGAACTGCTCTTCTGTCTCGAGCTTTGTTCTGCCGGAACCGATGATATCGAATCCGCCCGTGTTCCTGTAAGAGTCGATGAAGTCATCCGTAAACTCTACATAGGAATCATCGAGAAGTCCGGAAGGGCCGCCCTTGAATCCGAGGAGGACATTGTCCTTGTTTGTTGCCTTAAGAGCATCATAAAGACCGGTGATAACATTGTGTCCGCCGGGAGCCTGTCCGCCTGAGAGGATAACACCGACAACCTGACGCTTGTCGGGAGCTGTATTAGCGCCCTTCTCGAAAGTGATCTCGGGCTTGCCGTATGTATTGGGGAAGAGAGCCCGGATCTTGTCCTGGTCTGCTACGCTCTGTGTAGCTGCGCCTTCCTTTACGCAGATCTCAGCTACACCGTTCCTGAGCATGCCCGGAAGCTTGGGCTGATACTCATATCTTGCCTTCTGAAGTGGTGAAAGATTCATAGTTATCTCCTTTTGTATAAATAATAACTATCCAAGATGCTAAAACATTTTCGCGATAAAGTAAATAGGCGAAAAGTCAAAGTATTATACGTCAAAGCTTATTGATATATGGTATTATCCGAATGAGAATCATGCAGGCGATGAAGCCGTGAAAAGCCAAGTTCGTGTGACGTATCCGCAGTACGGCCGGCCTCAGCAATTCTATCCCCGGCAGCCTGCCCCGGATCCGCATTACCACACTTTTCCCGATTTTTGCCGATAATGTGGTAAAGGCGCCCTCTGCATTACCACACTTTTCCCGATTTTTGCCGATAATGTGGTAAAGGCGCCCTCTGCATTACCACACTTTTCTCGATTTTCGCCGATAATGTGGTAAAGGCGCCCTCTGCATTACCACACTTTTCCCGATTTTTGCCGATAATGTGGTAAAGGCGCCCTCTGCATTACCACACTTTTCTCGATTTTCGCCGATAATGTGGTAAAGGCGCCCTCTGCATTACCACACTTTTCCCGATTTTTGCCGATAATGTGGTAAAGGCGCCCTCTGCATTACCACACTTTTCCCGATTTCCGCCGATAATGTGGTATGGGGACAAGGTTATAGCAGATACCGCTCGATAAGGCGCTTGATGGAGTGGGTGCTGAGCGGACGATTGGCACTCTCACGCGTGATCAGAAGCGGGTCGCCCGGGAAGATTCCGGCGTTCTCATACTGCTGAAGTTTGAGCACTTGAGCCTCAGCATAATCCGGGTTAGATAAGAGCCCCAGATGCTCCCAATAGAATACCTTGAGCAGACGTTTGTTAAGAGCCGTAAAGTCCGGGTGGACTATGAGGTTGTTATTGAGACGCAGCGGACATTCATACCTGTAGGGGATATCGTATGAGTAAAAAGCGTTTGCGATCAGCACTTCGGTTTTGGAACGCATTCGCTCGCCTTTCTCGGAGTAGAACTCGGTGCGGTCATCGTCTTTGAAAGGCTTATGAGGGAATTCGTAATCTATCCATTTCTGAATGTAGGTCTCGGCAGGCATTATCACCGGAGTTATCAGCTGCCTTTTTGCCGCCGCCATATTGCCGTATACTTTCTCGGGGAGCATGCCAAGTGGCAATGCCGGATCTGCCGCCCCTTTTGACCGGCGAAGATCCGTGATCTGAGCGTCAGTTAACCCGAGTTTTTTTAAGAATGCAATTATCGCATCGCGTTCTTTGACGGAACCTGCCAGCATCTTTTGGTTGTACTCTTTATTCGCCAGCGACCGGATCGTATCCATATCCTCACTGCGAAGATACACCTCTTTGGGATCTCTGCCGGCATTAAAATGGTAGAACTGCGGGCAACCTTTGTTATCCCGAATCCTCAAGCTTCCGACGGGCGCCCCCTTAAGTTGCAGTTCGGCCTTGTTTATGAGTGCATCAAGATAGACCAGTCTCCTGATCACATATTCTTTGTATTCGTTCATGATCGTTCCGTCTCTCGTCTCTGTTTTTGTGCTTATCCTAACACCTCGGGAAGCAACGATAAATAGCAAAGCGCGCTTTGTAATAAAGTCGGGACAAAGTGGGACATTATATCGAAAATGTTCCAACGAAGACCCTTCGCCGTCCGTTCTCACCCAAGGCAACTTGCGTTTGAATATGACTGTGAATTTGGGTATTATTAGTTAAGTAAATAGTTCAAGTCGCCGGGTGTGACGTGAGGGGATGTTATGAGAACATATGATGTTACCGAAGAGGACATGAAACTGATCGAAGAGGCTTATGCCACTCTCGAGAAGGCGAGGATCCCCGGGAACTTTTTCCATACTGTGGGGTGCTGCCTTAAGGCAAAGGACGGCACGCTCTATCATGGTGTCAACTGCGACTGTATTCACGGGTCCTGTGCGGAATTCGTGGCTGTAGGCAATGCCATCAGTAACGGGTGCCATGAGTTTGATACCATCGTGTCGGTACACCCTGACGGGCCGGCGGGCCTTTTTGCTCCTTGCGGGAACTGCAGGCAGATGCTGATGGAGTATAGTCCGGATATCAAGGTGATACTCGCGGATGAGAATGAGAAGATCATCAAGACTGATATACGTGAACTGCTGCCGCTGGCATGGACAAGACTTGAGACCGGAGATCTGATGCATTGATGAATTCCGCGGTATTCCTGATCTTCCTTTTCGTATTCAATATCGCAGCCGTGTATGTTATGGACACGGTGAGAGAAGACCGTATCGTTCCGCTGCTCGCTGACGGTTTTACGGGATTCATTATCGAGTATATTGCCGTGTCGACGGGGCTTATCCTTGTGGGACACTATTCTGTCGGGAGAGCCATGCTCGCCGTAGCGGCAATGAATACGATGTTGGTCACATTGCTCTTTGCCGTCCGCCACAGGAGGCCTGAGCTCAGGACTCGTAAGATCGGCGTAGACCGGATCAGTGGGATAATTATCGTTATCGGTGCCGCTGCGTGTGCCTACCGTGCTGGGATCACGATGACGTCGTTCCACCAGAACTACTATCTGTATCATGCGATGTCTCTGATGAATTACGGTGTCGATGACGCCTTGGCGACCAGCTGCGGTGATGTGGATTTTTACTACGGGTTCCCCGGGTACCCTTCGGTGCTCGCCATTGGCGGCACGATCGGCGGCTTTAAGGCCGTACTCAATATCCAGATGCTCATGTCGCTCGCGCTTGGCGTATATCTCTCCCTGATCGCTGACCGGATGAAGATCACGGGCTTCAATAAGTACTGCACGATAGGTTTTGCTATGTTATCACCCATCATGATATCGGCGGGCAAAGCGGCGTCCGACAGTTTGCTTATCTGTCTGCTGACTGTTGCCGCGGTAAGAGAGATGCTGGAATTCATCTATAATTCAAATGCTCGTAAAGATGTCCGTAAGGCAGCCGGCGTCAAAGAGATGATCGCCGGCCTTGATGCCAAAGTGTTCTTGTTCCCGGCGTTTGCAGCTGTAAGCATGCTTTTTATGATCACGGCTAAGACGCTTTTCTTCCTGCCTCTTATTGTTGCTGTCTTCTGCATCGTTTATGCGTATTCCGGCAAGACCCGTGTGCTTGTTTACAGCGCATGTGCCGCGCTGGTGCAGTTGATGGTGTGTGTGATCGCTCTCGATAAGTTCCCGAACGTCTTCAATCACGAGTGGTGGAGCTGGCTGTCGGCGGCGGGCCACGATGACGATTACGGTGAGAGGGCTGCTATCTTCATGGCAGTCGCCTGGGTCGTTATAGCGCTGATGCTCCTGCTGCCGGCGGGGAGAAGATGTGTTAAGAGCCTTTTCGCTGATAATGGTTACATCAAGGGTCTCGCGCTGTTTGCAGTTGTACTGGCGGCTGTCGCGATCGGGAAGATGTATTACATCTATTCCGAGGAGAGTAAGTCCAAGATCAGCCTCGAAAGCACTTTCGCCGTGTCCGTTGCGACCGGACTCATAATCATTCCCGGCGCCATGCTCTACCTGCTTGTCCGCAGCCGTAAGCTCCCTGTCCCTGCACATATGGCAATCACTGCGACGATCGCCGTTTACGGGCTGTTTATGATCTGCGACTCGGAGATCCCGTATATTAATCGCGTGGGGCTCGAGATGGCTCCGATGCTGCCGTTCGTGATATTCGCTACGCTCCTGGCGGGGTATGCCATGAACGAGAATAAGACCTCCATAAAGAAGCAGATCGGATTCTGTATCGCGGCGGCTGTGATCATGGTGCCGATGTCGCTTTTTGCCGTGTGCTACAGACCCGAGACAGCGATGGATATGGATGATCTGGAGAACATAGTCACAATAACCGACAGAGGTCACAATGCGATCTTCATTGACGAGGAAGCGCAGCCTCTGCAGTTCGCCGTAAGGCTTACGTGTCATTCGGACGTATATCTTGAAGGCGAGAATATACCGGAAGGTTATGATAATATCTATATGCTCTCCTACGAAAAGGATGACGGAACGATCGTCAGCGAGATGACTCCGGCGAACAGTGATATTGCGGTAAACGGAGCCCCTGAAGACGACATCGGAGCATACTATCCGATCATCTTCCTTAAGAGGATCGATGACGGAAGGACTATATATCTGAAAATACAAACAGCATCGGAGGGAATCACATGATAATCGATTACAGTAAGATAGAAGAGAAGACCAACCCCAACTTCAAGGGTGGTGAGCTCGAATTCAATGTTAAGACATACGAGGATGAGCACAACAAGGTCATGAGAGGCCGACTGATCCCAGGTGCCACGATCGGATACCATACACATGAGAACGACAGTGAGATCATCTACGTCATCTCGGGTCATGGGACCATGGTCAATGATGACGGATCAGAGCCTGTCAATCCCGGCGAAGTCCACTACTGCGGAAGAGGAAGAGCACACAGCCTTCAGAACACGGGCAACGAGGATCTGATCTTTATCGGGATCGTTCCCAAGGGCTGATATAAGCATCCGCCTATGAAACTGACACGAGGTTAATATGATCTGCAGGAATATACTCGATGCTGTCGGAAATACTCCGATGGTACAGCTTAACAGACTCTGCCCCGAAGGCGGAGCCAGGATACTCGTAAAGTACGAGGGTGTTAACATCGGCGGTTCCATCAAGACGAGGACTGCACTTAAAATGATAGAGGAAGCCGAGAAGCGCGGTGACATCAGTAAGGACACGATAATCGTCGAGCCAACAAGCGGCAATCAGGGCATCGGCTTGGCGCTCGTTGGAGCGGTTAAGGGCTATAAGGTAGTTATCATCATGCCTGATTCCGTAAGTGAAGAGAGACGTCTGCTTATAGGCCGGTACGGTGCCGAATTAAAGCTCGTTCACGATGACGGTGATATCGGAGCATGTATCAACGAATGTATCGAGCAGGCAAAGCGGATGGCTGAAGATGATCCCAATGTCTATGTGCCAAATCAGTTCGCCAATAGGGATAATCTTAAGGCTCATACCGAAGGGACTGCTCTTGAGATAGTAGAACAGGTGGACGGCAGGATTGACGGCTTCTGTTCCGGCATAGGTACAGGTGGCACTATCACCGGAATTGGAACTATACTGCGCCAACACTATCCTGATATTCATATAGTTGCAGTAGAGCCCGAGAATGCGGCGATCCTCTCCGGCGGCAGCATCGGAACACATCTGCAGATGGGGATCGGCGACGGACTTATCCCGGATATCCTTGATACAAAGATATACGATGACATCTATAGGATCTCGGATGAAGAGGCTCTCGATACAGCTAAGAAGATGGCATCCGAAGAAGGAATTCTCTGTGGCATCAGCAGCGGGACCAACGTGTGCGCGGCCATACGCCTCGCGACTAAACTCGGTTCCGGCAAGACAGTTGTCACAGTGCTTCCCGATACGGGCGAGAGGTATTTCAGCGTTCCGTTGTTTGAATAGAATATTTGTTTAACTGAGCTTAATAGCATATAATTATCTTTATAATCTGTATGGGAGATGTGTTATGAAAAGGGGATTTTCAATAACTATTCTTCTTACCTTTTTACTCTGTTGGCTTACAGCTTGTTCTACTGACAGTGACAACACACCTGAACCGGCGATCGCGAGGCGCGATCAGACAAGTTACGGTTTGGATGTATGTTATATCGATGCCTCTGATGACTTTGCTCCGGAAGTGTTGTGCGTTGGCGATATGGGGGATAAGTATTGCGCTGTAGTCCGAGAACACGCTATGGCAGGTGATGCTCAAGATTATGATTCTATATATTATATTTCAACCGATATCGACGGTACATATAGAGCTTATGGCGGCATCAGGTTAGCCGTTCAACAAGGCGATTCGTATATAGTTAATGGCGACGAGATAATTTGTTTGTACGCCGGGAATCTTTGCTTCATGAGCTCCCTTGACGGTTCTATAATCAGACAGCAGCAAGCATTTGGTGCGGTGAGTATCGGTATCGTGGATAATGGGTATGCTGTTTTGTTTAACGATCGAATCGAACTGTATGATGAGTCAGGGGAACTGACCGATTACGTCGAATGTGATCAGGATCTGAGTTATCCTTCTTATTATTCTCCGGTATTTGAACAGGATGGAATGATCTACGTAGTTGTAAATGATATTCAAGGTTATTCTTACATTAAAGTGAATACAGAGTCTGATGAGATAACCGAGGAGATCTCTTTGTTTGAATTTGGTATCGGCTATGCTGATTGTTACGGTGAATATGTTTTCGATGAACAGGGTGAATACAGGATAGATATAAATGACAGAACGCTTACTCTTCTGGCTGATTGGGAGAAGTCTGTAAATAAGCCGGCAGATCTGGTAAACAGCTATGCATCATTTTTCCCGATAGATGAGGAAAGCTTTATAAAGGTATTGACCTGTGTAGGAGACTTGTCTGAGATTCAGATCTTTCATTATGAAGAGGATCCAGTAGTAGACGACAGAACTGAGATAGTGGTAGGGGGATACGGTACCGAATATTCGGTTGCACTTAATAAAGCAGTTTATCTTTATAATATGTCCCAGAATGAGTATCGTGTTGTAATAGATGATTATGACAGTACAGCAACGGATATGTATGGCGAGGCGGCGATTGTTGCAGAGATGATACAGAGACTCTCTTCAGGGGATGGTCCGGATATCCTTTTCGGTGGTAACTTTGACTTTAACTACATGGGTCGTAACGGAATGCTGATCGATCTGTCTGAATACGCAGACGATTATGGTATATACCAGAGTGTATCGGATGCATCGGGCAATGCAATGTATTGTGCTTTTCCGGGCTTTTACCTTTCAGGATATGTAGGTTCGGCGGATGATCCTGATATAAGCGAGAATATGACATATCAGCAGATGTACGCACTTGGTAACGACTCGGTAGGTGTTTGTTCCCGGGAATTCGCGACCGATATAGCAAATTATATTATCGCCTATTCAATTGACGAATTGGTCAATAGATCAAATGGTAATGAACTGCTAAGCCAAGATGTTCTGGAAGATATAGTTCTTACATCAGTCAGCAATGGACTGCCTTCCGGTACATACGACTTTAATTGGGGAGCCGCGGAAGATCCGGCGCTTGGTTTATATAGACTTTACCACGGAGGGCTCTTCCTGCCGGACTCTTATAGAGATATGTGCGTCAGCTGCGGAACAGATCTTATATATGTCGGTTATCCCTCTTTATATGGCGCAAGTCATCCGCTCATTCCCGAAGCACCAATGGGTATCAGCAGCGGAACTGAGTATCCTGAAGCTTGTGTCGATTTTCTGAGATTCCTATACTCTGACGAAGTGCAGAGCAGTATTGTCGAAAAGGGACTGATCCCTTCGTCGGCAGATTATATTCAGAAGATATGCGAATATAGTCTTGATCCTGATTCTGTTCCTGCTGATGATCCGCTTGCAAGTATAGTCAGAGAATGGCAAGCAGTCCCCCGAGAGGTGCTTGATAATTATATGCGGGCGCTTGATCAGTGTGACTGTATTCGAATGACAGACTGGGCTCTTATGAATATCATAAACGAGGAGATCGATTCGTACGAGACTTCAGGAAAGACTCCCGAGCAGATAGCCGAGTCGCTGGGGGCGCGCCTCGATCTTTACGTAGCCGAGAATTACGGATAATATGTAGCATCTTTTTCGCTCAATATTTGGTACAATATATCCAAATAAAGACAGCGAGATATTAATATGATACTGACAAGTAAGATTTGGCAGCCGGTTGCCGTCTTCCAAAAGGCGGATACCGATGCTTTGATCGACACCCTTCTCGAAGCACGAGGGATCGTAACTGATGAAGAGAAGTCGTCATTCGCGGAGAATAAACCCGAGATATGGTATGACCCGTTCCTGTACAAGGACATGGATAAGGCGGTCGATTTGATCGTTCATGCAGTTCAGACCGGCAAGAAGATCCTTGTTTACGGTGACTATGACTGCGACGGAGTTACGGCGACATCCATCCTCGTAAGATTCTTCAGATCGCATGATTGTAATGTCAGCTACATCGTGCCCCACAGAGCGGAGCACGGGTACGGACTTACCGACAATATACTGGATAAAGTGATCGAAGAATCCCCGGATCTGGTCATTACGGTCGACTGCGGTATTACCAATATCGAGACAGTAGATGAACTCAAGAACCGCGGGATCAAGGTCATCGTGTCTGACCACCACAATGTTAAGGATGAGATACCGGATGCTGATGCGGTGATCTGTGCCAAAAGATCCGATAACACATATCCTTTTAAGGACTTGTGCGGTGCAGGTGTAGCTCTGAAGATCGTTGAAGCGTTAGGCCGCGACAAGAGATGCAAGGTATCCCCGGACATATGGAGACAGACCATAGAACTTGCCGGGATAGCAACTATAGCAGATCTTGTATCAGTAACGGATGAGAACCGTACCCTGATCAAGAAGGCTTTCAAGAGCATGGAGAATGCAGTTAATCCGGGCATCCGCATAATGAATTCCATGTTGCTCGATTATGGTAAGAAACTGGATGAGACATTTATATCATTTAACTTTGTCCCAAGGATCAATGCAGCCGGAAGACTCTATGATTCTTCCGATGCCCTAAGACTCTTCCTCGAGGATGACGAGAAGGTCGTAACAAATGCGGCCCGTGCGCTGTCGCGAGAGAACGACGAGCGTAAAGCGATAGAGGCAGGGGTCTTCGAAGAGGCGCTGAGGCAGATACAGAATCCGGCCCGCCCTGAGATATGGCAACTGACGAACCTTAAGGGACCGATAGTCGTTTATGCTCCCGGATGGCATCAGGGAGTATTGGGAATTGTTGCCGGCAGGATCTCTCAGCACTTCAGGCGCACGGCGATCGTTTTTACCGATGATTCGATCGATACGGGCTGTATCAAAGGCTCGGGAAGGGCGTACGGCGAGGATGATCTGTACAGTTCCATAGAAGCGCTGAGTGATATAGTCGAGAACTTCGGAGGCCACAAAAAGGCTGCAGGCGTGGTAGTTGCCAAAAAGAATCTCGGATTATTCATGAAGAGACTCGAGGAGAATGCGGCCGAGAATAAAAAGAACGGACGTGATGAAGATGATCCCGAGGATGAGGACAATCATCTTAAGATAGATGCCAAGATCCCTTACGGGCAGGTAACATATGATACATATCAGAGAGTGTGCATCATGAAGCCGTTCGGAATAGGCAACAAAAAGCCTGTCTTCGAGACGGACGGCCTGATAATATCCGAGATCCATCCGATGAGCGACGGTGCACATATGAGACTCGAACTCATTGACGGAAGTAAGGATCCGGGCGAAGGCTCGCTGTCTGCCGTCGGGTTCGGGATGGGACAGTATCTCAACGTCTTCAAGGTCGGGGATCGGGTCGACATAGCCTATACACTTAACGAGTTCGCATACAGGGGAAAAGTGGCCCTCAGTCTGCATCTGGAAGACATAAGACCTGTCTATCCCGAGGGCCTTATCTGGAGCAAGCCCGACATAGCCGAGAGACTCTATCGTCAGAGCCTTCCGATCGAACAGATCTGTAAGCTCTCGTCAGGAAGCAGCAGATCGGACCTTCTTCCCGGGCAACCGCAATATGCAGCATGCTATCGTGTATTGTACGGTTGTTGCGGCAGAGAGATGTCTACTGCGGACTGTGAACTTCTGGCCAAAATGATACAATGTAATTCAGGAGTCGATATTACGCCTTTCCAGGTGCGCAGATGTCTTGATGTATTCTCCGAAGCGGGTATACTCAAGTTAGGGCAGATAGATCCGATGAGAGTCTGCTTCAATTTCCTGGATACATCGGGAAAGGTTAATCTCGGCACATCCGAGACATACAGGAGACTTAATTCATATGAGCACTGAACTCACTGAAGAACAGAGGATAGAATATGAGTATCTGAGGAATATGGACGATATCCCTCAGGATATCCCTGCCGAGATCAGTGAGCAATTCAATATCGTGCTGGAAGCATTCAGGACATATGCATCCAAGGCCCAGCTTGATGAATCCGAGATAGAGAACGAGAGTGTGCTGATACGCAGAGCGTATCTTTTCGCCTATAAGGCTCACAGAAAGCAAAAGCGCAAGAACGGATCCATGTACATCGTCCACCCGATCGCCACGGCAGAGATCCTCGCTGAACTGGAAGTAGATGCCGAGTCGCTCGCAGCCGCATTCCTTCATGACACGATAGAAGATACGGTGGCAGATGCCGACCTGCTCAAGGAACTGTTCGGAGAGACTATCACGACACTTGTCGAAGGAGTTACAAAACTCAATAAGATCTCTTATGTCAGCAAGGAACAGGAGCAGCGCGATAATATCGTTAAGATGATGTTCGCGATGACGGTCGATATCCGTGTCATACTTATCAAATTGGCGGACCGTCTGCATAACATGAGGACCATGCAGTATCAGACGCCTGAGAAGCAGTATGAGAAGGCGAAGGAGACGATAGACGTGTATGTTCCTTTCGCTGAGAGACTTGGCGTATTCAAGATCAAGTGGGAGCTTGAAGATCTGTGCCTGCGCTATATCGATCACGACGGTTACTATGAACTCGTAGGACTTGTTGCCGCCAAGAGATCCGAGCGTGAGGCGTTCATGCAGACTGTAGTAAGCGAACTGTCAGGCAAGCTCGAAGAATACGGCATCAAGCATTATGAGATAGAGGGACGCCCCAAGCACTTCTACAGCATCTATAAGAAGATGCACGATAAGGGTAAGGGGATCAATCAGATATACGATATGTTTGCCTGCAGGATAATAGTCGATACACTGACAGATTGTTATGCAGTTCTCGGCATCGTACATGAGATGTATATACCGCTCCCCGGACGATTCAAGGATTACATCGGTAATCCTAAGGATAACGGCTATCAGTCTATCCATACTACCGTTAAGAGACCGGGCGGCAAGACCTTCGATGAGACGACCTTCGAAGTACAGATCAGGACATACAGTATGCACCGGGATGCCGAGTATGGTATCGCAGCTCACTGGCACTACAAAGAAGCCGGCAATTCCAAGTCGTTCAAAGAGGACAGTTACGACAAGAAGATAATGTGGGTCAGACAGTTCCTCGATTCACAGAAGGATGCGGAAGATCCCAAAGATTTCCTGCATCTGCTCAAGACTAATATCGGTTCCGAAGAAGTCTTTGTTTTTACACCTAAGGGCAAGATCATAAGACTTCCTGAAGGGTCGTGTCCGATCGATTTCGCATACAGTATCCACAGCGGTGTCGGTAATCATATGCACGGTGCGAAGGTGAACGGCCGTATCGTACCGCTGTCATATGAACTGAAGACGGGTGATGTTGTCGAGATCCTCTCGTCAGATAAGATCAAAGGCCCTTCACGCGACTGGGCAAAGATGGTAAAGACGGCATCCGCCCGTTCCAAGATCAATGCGTGGTTCAAGAAGGAAGCCCGCGCGGAGAATGTAGCGGACGGCAAGGAGCGACTTGATCGTGAGATCGAGCGTAATGGGTTTACTCCTTCTCAGCTACTGACTCATAAGAGCATCGAGACTATACTCAACAAGTACAGCTTTACCGGTCTGGAGGATCTCTATGCCTCTGTCGGGTATGGAGCTATAACCGCAGGTAAGGTATTCGGTAAACTGAGGGATGAATATATAAAGAGCCTGTCGCCTGAAGAGAGACTTGCTCTCGGCTACAGGACAACGTCTGACGGACAGGTCGTATACTACAGTCCTGACGATCTTCCGGAAGAGATCGGCAAGGGGGATCTGTTAAGGACGCCCAAGGCATCGACGCCTCCTGCCGCTAAGAATGTTACAAAGCCCCAGCCCGTTAAGACCCCTGAGACCCGTGCCGCCGAGCTTAAGCGAGCAGAGAAGATCGGCAGCAGTGTTATGGTAGCAGGCCTCGATAACATATCCATCCACCTCGCCAAGTGCTGTCATCCGGCTCCGGGCGATCCCATAATCGGCTATGTTACCCAGAACGGCGGTGTCGGTATCCACCGTGATACTTGTAACAATATCCAGAATATCCGTAAATATGCCGAGCGCTCCGAGAAAGACCATGAGCGCTTTGAGCGCCTTGTGGAAGCCCACTGGTCCGGCACTCCGGTCGGAGGGATCTTCGAGGTCAATATCGATATTACCGCCACTGATCGAGACGGGCTGTTGCTCGACATCCTTAACTGCATCCGTGAGGAGCATGTCAATGTCGAGAAGCTCAACTCGCATACAAGCAGTGATTTTATAGCTGAGATGAACCTGACGATCTCTGTCCGCAGCCTTGAGCAGTATGATCGCCTTGTCGGCCGGATCAAGAGCGTAAAGGACGTTATAGACGTTACGAGGTCGTAAGGATCTCCGCGCCGATGTCAAAGCGCACGAGTGCGAGTTCCGCGGAAGGCCGGTACGGTAAGACCGGTTACCCTCTCAACTTCGGCAACACGATCTCGTTCACGGCCTGAGCGAAGCCGTCCTCCTCACAGGAGCCTGTCGTAGCATCGGCGGCTTCGATCACATCGTAGGAACTGTTGGACATTGCGATCCCGCAGCCGGCAGCCTCGATCATGGAGATGTCATTCTCGGAATCCCCGATGGCGAAAGTATTCTCAGCAGGAATTCCCAGTGTCTCTGCAAGGCGCATCAGAGCAGATCCCTTTGTAGAGCCTGCGCGCATTACATCATAGAAATCCTTAGCGGAACTTACGACTTCGAGCTCAGGTATAAGGCATATCTCATGAAGAAGCGCGGGGGAGGGACTTACCAACAGAAATTTATTGAATGCGGGAAGCGAGTTGCCCTCCAGGAAGTCTGCAAGGTCGTGAACGGGCGCCTTGTCTATATCAGGTTCATCAGAATTATAATTGTTGATAAAGTCGCGCCTTGAACTGTCTTGTACGCAGTAAATGCCGTCGGTGCTGTAGCCGGTGATATCAGTTCCGGGATAAGAATCGAAAAGTACTTTCAGACGTACAAGCGTCTCCGTGTCCATGTCATTTGAGTAAATATCCTTGTGGAGCGCATAATCGTATAGTGCTCCGCCATTGCTGGTGATGATCGGCACCTTGATGCCAAGTGCGCGTGCGTATTTGCCGGTCAGATAAGAGGTTCGACCGGTGGCCAGGGTAAAAGCAACTCCTGCTTCATCTAATCTTTTGATCGCCTCAATATTAGCGTCTGAGACCGGCTTGCCCGGCATCAGAAGCGTATAGTCCATATCGGCTGCAAGTAAATGTGTGTAATTCATAGGCGTAAGTTTACAAAAATGACCAATCAGTTTCAAGCCGTCAATTGGGGCAAGTATTGAGAAGAAAATAGGAGATTTTCGTTAAAAAGGATAAAGTCGGGGTGTATTTGCCATCTCAGGTGTGCATCCTGCTGCTCGAAAAGGGTGTAACCGGAGCAAATCTCTCAAATTGAGGAATCAGTAAGACAACATCAGTGAAGATGTCAATCTGAGTGAATTGAGAATATATAATAATTTAACACCATGCAAGTTGTCATGTTCAAAAGTCCCTCAAAGTGTTGAAAATGCTGCATTTCTTTCCTGAAGTTGTCATACTTGTCATATTAAAGTTGTCAGTTGACAAGTGTGTTTTTATCACATAGATTCAACTTAAGTATACGTATGGAGGATATAGTGGTTGTCCGGTGTACTATGACGTATCGAATGGGAATCCGTTCATTGAGGTTTCGATGATTCACGGTAGCGGATCAGCTTCTTTCTCGGGTCAGGTGAACTATTAAATTATCAGGGGAGAATGATAGTGCAAAGAAAAAGTGTTTTTCTAAGAAGAATTACTATGATTTTTTCGATCATCCTGTCAGGACTATACTTGGCAGGATGCTCGATAAATGGTGACGAGCGGCAGGTTCGGTATATAGATGAGAATACTCCCTGGTATGAATGTGAGACGGTCACGTATGATATTGATGAGATCGGCGATTTTGAGACAACCATGCCAATCTATGCAGATCCGGACATTCAATTATTTGCAAGAAATACGGATCCTGTCAGTGGTCAATATTGCAACGTGCTCTGCATATCTGATAAAGAGGGGAATGTTATAAGTGTCGATATGCAGGAATTGTTTCCAGATTCTGAAGAGGTAAGAGTATATAATTGCTTCAGAGAAGGAGATGAGCATTATCTTCTGATCAGAAATACTCAGAAGGGCGAAGAACACAGTTGCATATATAGACTTATGTCTTCAGAGGAAGCATTAGAATTTTGTTTTGAAATCAAAACGGATGACGAGCATCCGGGGTTGTTTGCAGATAAAGTGATAAGCAGAGATAATAAATACTATGCCCATTGTTATTATCTCGACGGATACAGATACAGGGAAAGATTCGTTGTAGTTGACGAACGGAACAATGAGATCACCGGTTTTGATGTGGACGAAGAGGCCCTTATGTGGACGCTGGGCGAAGATAATAATCTTCTGTATATCGGATTAACACACAATACGATCGACGGAGAGCTTGATTCATATAAGCTGAGTATAGAAGATGGAACGGTAAAAAAGCTGAATATCGATCCTGATGTTTTGAACAGATATCGCCTGGGAACTGCACAGAATGACGGATATTTCTACCTGACTAATTATGATCTTACCTTAACCAAACTCGATCCGGAGACTGGCGAGGAATATCTTGTGCTTGATTATAATAATTCGAATGCAAGTCTCTCTGATATAAGAGAGGGGAGAATCTTCTACTGCGATGACAATAACGTTGTAATCTCAAAAAATACATTATATCCGAGTGAACCTAAGAACTTGAAGACTTATGTTCTTACAAAGGCAGATTCCAATCCGAATGCCGGGAAACAGATCGTAACTGCTGCAACCTATTTTCTTATTTCTCCGGTTGAAGCTAATGCAATACTTGAATACAACAGCTCCGCTAATAACTTATATATTTGTCTGACTATGGACTACAGTCAGGTGACATTTACGGATTATGAGATGAGTGATGACAGTTCAATCAATGCTTACAATAAGGATCTGGCGCTGTTGGCCAGCTTGAAGAACGATATCAGAGCCGGAAAAGGGCCGGATATTCTTCTTCATTTTGGAGATTTTGCAACGCTTTATTGTGATGATTATCTGTGTGATTTGTCCGGGATTATTAATGATCCTGAGCGTTTCAACAGAGAAGACTTTTTCGATAATTATATTGATGCATATGCCATTGACGGAAAAATGTATCAGGTGCCCGTCAGTATAGGTGTCAACGGAATATATGCATATGAAGAGTTTGACGAGGGAGCAGACTGTGGCTTCTCGTTTAATGAGTATAGAGAATATATTGAGAGCTATTGTGATGGGATCGACCCTCTAGCCGACAATTACAGGCGTGATCTGTGTTTTGAATACTTAATAAAAAGTAACTATGAGGCTTTGCATGACGGAGATGGTAGAATCAATCTGGATAATGATTGTTTCAGAGCGATTTGCGATTATTGCCGGGACTGCAGTGAAGATGACTCTCCTATAAATTCTATCGATGGTGCATGCTATGTAGGATTTAGCAGGGTTCATTTCGACCTCTCGAGAATGCTTATCAGTACCGATAAGCAGTTGTATGGATTACCTTCATATGATGGTGCAAACGGCCCTGTCGCTCACTGTATCGAAAGTGTAGCAATTACGTCTTGCGCTTCTGATCCCGAGGAGTTGTTCGGCTTTGTCTCGACCATGTTAAGCTACGATATTCAGATTACGAATGTCAGTTATAATCCGATCAACAGAGATGCGTTCAGATACTATGCTGAAGATGCCATAGATTATTCCAATGCTTACATTCTGGCAATGAGCGGCAAAGCTGATTACAATGGAGAAGAGATGATCGATGAATACATCGGATATCTGGAATCAGCGGACATGTGTTATCTTGCTGACGATTATTCGTTGCTGATACTCAAAGAAGAATTAGAGCCATATTATGCAGGGCAGAAAACCTTAGATGATGTAATCCCCATAGCCGAGAGCAGGATAAATAATATGATAGAGGAGAACCGATAGTGTGGTTAGTCTCGTGAGTTAAGACAATAAATACAGGAGGTACAGACCCATGGGAAACTAACAGGGCTGTATTGACATAAAAGAAGACCCGTACCGGAAATACGAGTCTTCCAAGTCAGATACAGCAAAGCGTAGGAGCTTCAACAATCCGTATCGACAAGCATCTTCAAGATAGCACATGCGAGTTGTTGAGGCAAGGGAATAGTAGTAAACAGGCATCTCAAGCGAGGAAATATATATGTGTGAAGATTCAGCTGTTAGAAGTGAAGAGTTACGCTCATCACAGGTTATCTCATTTGATTTATCAGATTCAACCGCGACTTTATCCGGGTCTGTAACGGCCCATATGTATAATTGTTCCGCAAAATACTTCTCGTGTACTAAAGGAAGTGCAAAAGTTCATATTCTGGCTAATGGATCGTGGACTGAGTTTGTAATACCTTCTCATGGAACAACAACCATACGGATTCCGTTCGTTGCTAACGTGAATTCAACGATTACATATATCGTGAATTGGGAGTCGGGGGGTAGTGATGGACGAGCAACAGGAAGCTTTACATTATACTTTTAATATGAAGCGTTTTGTTTTTATTATACTGGCTACTATACTAGCACTTTTCAGTGTGTCATGTTCAGGCGGTTCTGAAGATGGTCATGCACAGGATGAGGACATATATCCGGTTGACACAACCTGTTATGCCTCGACTGTTGTTGAGCTTCCTGTGAGATCGTCAATCATGGATATCAGTTTACTTGAGAATAAGTATTATGTGCTTTTGTCTTTGTATGATGATGAGTCGCTGGAAAGAACCAGCAAATTAATTGTGATCAATGACGGAAGTATAGAGCAAGAGCATGAGCTTGACTTATATGCGAATGCCGCATGCATGTTGGATAAATCAACAGCAGTAATAGTAACCTCTGCAGAAGCGTTTATGATTGATGTGGACTCCGGGGAGACTATTAGACAGTTAGATGTATCTCACAGTGGATACTCTGAATTTCCTCCATCTGTCATACCTGATAATGATGGATTTGTGGTTGTTTTTGACGGCTTTTTAGCTCGGTTTGATCTGGAAGGGAACCTTCTTAACAGAATGGTCTCTGATCAGATTAATGATGTAATCGGATACAGCAATGGAAGTTTATTGATGGATAGTCTTAATCCCGGTATATACAGCATTGATTGGAAGTCAAACAGTATAAAGTATGTAGCACCTCTTTTTTCTGAGCCGGGAGAATATGTCGATTATTATTTGGCCGGGACACAAATGCTCTGCGTTGTATCTCATGATTTATTTGATGTGAATTTTGGTGATATTTCGAAGATAAAGACTGTTTCTGGAGACAACACTTTGTTTTATCCCGGAAAAGCCGGAAGTAATGATCAACGTTTTATTTCTATTGATAAGAATCATTATGCTATCCTTTATAACGAGAACGGAACGGATGTTGTCCTATCACTTATTCAACCCGAGCCGGAACTTGATCTGATCAAAAGAGAAAAGATCGTGGTTGGTGGAGTTGGGTTTAGAAATGATCCGTATTTTGAGAGTCTGCGATACAATTATAATTCCTCACAGAATGAATACTTTATCGTAACAAGAGATTACGGAATCGAACAAGGTTCGGAAGAGCCGATGCAGGATTTTCAGTTACGGCTTTTGAGAGACTTCAACGATGGAAATACTCCTGACATCTTCTATGGCACGATGTTTGATTATGACTATTTGGGAAGGAACGGAATCGTTATTGATTTGATTCCACTGTTTGATGCTGATCCTCAGATCAGCTTGGATGATCTTCAACCATTTATCAGAGATCAGCTTGTAAATGATGATGGAAGTTGCTTTCGGATGATTTCAGGATACTACACCGTAGGTTTTATTGGCATGAGGGATTTCTTCCCTGTCAACGAGGTATCCATTTATGATATGCCTGACTTAGATGAAGGGCAGCAACTTCTTAGTGGAAGCAGTCCGGCTGCTCTGATTAAGGATGCCATCATTTTTGCTTTACCGGAAATAATGGAGCGGAATCGAATTGAATATGGTACAGCAGGGATTTATCCGGAACAGATGAAAGATATTATTGAATACGCTCTTTGTAACGGAAATAGTCAGGGTGATTATTACTCGTATGGATCTATGGATGACGTGTTCAATGATAGGGTGTTATTATCCGATGAAGCTTTTATGATATCTCAACTGAACCTGGTTCATTCTGATTATATGTTCGGAGGAAGGCAATTGGCTTATGTAGGATACCCGTCGATTTATGGCTCGATCCATCCTGCATATCCTTCCCTTCAAATGGGAATATCAGCGTCTGCAGATAACCCGGGAGCTTGTTGGTCTTTTATAAGCTCCATTCTCGCTGACGATTTCCAAATCTCTCTCTTATCAGGTGCAACTATGAGATATCCTGTTATCTCAAGTGTTATGGATGGATTTATTGACTGTGCTCTTGAATGTGAGAACATCAATCAGGATAGTCCATATTATGATGCATTAGTTAACATAGGATTGTTTAGCGATGATCAGAATACATGTACACAAAGTGATCTGATGACCTATCTTGAATTTGGTGAGAATGTTGATGTTATTTGTTACCACGACTATGGAATAGCTGCAATAGTAGATGATGAGATGGATGATTATTATAGTTCCGGAAAGCCAATAGAAGAGATAGCCGAAAGCATGAGTTCAAGGATAAATCTTTATTATCAGGAAAATTATACTTAGGAGGAATTATTAATAAAAATAAGATAGTTAATTTTACCCTCAATAGTGCGGTATGATAAATATTAATAATGGCGATAAGACAATTGACGAGATTATTTCCGTCATCGAGAACAGATGTAAGCTGATATTGGAAGAACGCGAATAAAATGCATAAAGCAGAACTTAGGCGTTTAATCTGTCAACTTATAGTATAATATCTGCATATTTGATCTATGGAGGCATATATGCAGAAGGCAGCGGTAATAATGGCAGGCGGCGGTGGAACGAGATTCTGGCCGGTATCGAGGATGGCAACTCCTAAGCAGCTCGCAAAGCTCACGGGTGATGACGTAATGCTCAATGAGACGATCAAGCATTTCGATCACGTGATCGGGCGGGAGAATACCTTTATTGTTACCAATGAGGTTCAGGCTGAACTCATGAGCAAGGTTCTTTTCGATGAGGTCGACAGAAGTCACATCCTGATCGAGCCTGTGCAGCGCAATACGGCGCCCTGTATCATATATGCGGCAATGACATTGAAGAAACTTTACGGCGATGCTCTGATGGCAGTGTTGCCGGCGGATCATCATATCGGTGATCTTCGTGAGTATGAGCGTGTATTGAATCTTGCGCTTGATACGGCAGAGAATACTGACAGGATCGTAACGATCGGCATAAGACCGTCTTTCCCTTCGACAGGATATGGTTATATCGAATTCTCGTCTGACCCGATAGAGCAGGGCGGAGAGGTCTACTCGCTCCGTAAGTTCGTCGAGAAGCCTTGCCTTGAGGTGGCTAAGGAGTATGTGGATTCCGGACGTTTCCTCTGGAATTCCGGCATGTTTATCTGGAAGGCATCGGTGATCCTCGATTGTTTCAAGAAGTATTTGCCTGATATGTATTCTGCTATGGAGAAGATCTTTGACAAGTTGCGTACTTCGTCCGAGGCGGAGGCTATCGCCGAGGTCTATCCCACGCTCGAGAAAGTTTCCGTGGACTATGGGATTATGGAGAAGGCTGACAATGTCTATGTTATACCGGCTGAATTCGGTTGGAATGATGTGGGATCGTGGGAGTCTTTGGATGATGTTTTCGCTAAGGATGAGAACGGGAATGTAAGGGTCGGTGATTCCAAGTTGATCGACTGTAGTGATTCCGTGGTATTTGACCAGGCGGGCGATAAGCTCATAACCGCGATCGGCGTTAAGGATCTGGTCATCGTTCAGACTAAGGATGCTATCCTTGTGTGTGATAAGGCACACTCTCAGGATGTTAAGCTCATGGTCGATAAGCTCAAGGCCGAGGGAAGGGAAGACCTGCTCTGATGAGGATCGCGATCGACCTGACAGCTACGCCGAAGAGCAAGACAGGCATCGGCAGATATATGCTGGGATTACTGAAGGGCCTTCAGGCGGAGGACCGTGATAATGAATATTACCTTTTCGCTCAGGATGATGATCTGGACGGCTTCGGAATCTATGCGGATAATTTCCACATGGTTCCCGTTAAGAGCAGGATCTTAAGACGTCAGTATATACGTATCCTGTGGGAACAGATCGTGTTTCCGTGGCGACTTCGTAAACTGAAGATCGATGTGCTGCACTGTCCGAATTACACGATGCCCTATACTTCACGTCTGGTCTATCGTCATCTGGCGGTTCAGGGGACTTTCCACGATATGACCTATTTTAATCTTCCCGAGTGCCATGTAGGCTGGAAGAGGGAGATGTTCAAATGGTATATCAAGAGGACGGCCCGTTCATGCGATAAGATACTTACCATCTCCGAGAACTCGCGCATAGATATCCCCAAGTATTGCCGTCCCCGTAACCCGGATATAGCGGTCACTTATATGGGCATCAAGGAGGACTTCCTGAATTCTTCTCCTGCGACGGGTGAACAACTTGCCAAGTATCGGATCGATTCCGATTATATCCTCTATGTCGGAACTCTCGAGCCGCGGAAGAACGTGCCGGGGTTGATCGCCGGCTATCGTGCTCTTCCGGACGATGTCAGGGCTCGCTATAAGCTTGTCATTGTCGGCAAGAAAGGGTGGATGTACGATGAGATCTTCGACAGCGTCAATGGCGATCCTGCTCTTCGCAACAACGTTATCTTTACCGGGTTTGTTGATGATGAGGACATGCTGCCCCTGATGCATTCGGCATCTGCTTTTGCCTATATATCTCTATATGAGGGATTCGGTATTCCGGTCATCGAAGGCATGGCTTCGGGAGTGCCGACGGTTACTTCTTACGGTTCATCTCTGGAGGAGGTCGCCGGCGGATGTTGTTTCCTGTGTGAGCCCAAGTCGGCGGATTCTGTTGCTGAGGCTCTGTCTTCCGCACTCGATATCGCGCAGCAAGCCAAGTCCGGAGATCCTGCCGCTTGTGAATTCATTAAGGCTGCGCGTGAGAGGGCTTCATTCTTTACATGGAATGCCTGTGCTCGTGAGACGGTAAAGTCGTATGAGATGGCGAGGGAGAAGCGGAAATAGGGGGATCACCTTAATAGTTTATACACGCCTCTTCGCATCCATCCGGGCAACTTGCATACCAGTGCGTGAGGGACAGCGCCGGTGATGTAATCGAGCCTTGTTGACCATCCGGTGTAACGAAGCCATTTGTGGAACCTCAGAAGATCCTTGGCATACTGCTTTCCGCCGCGGCGCGCATAGGTGTCGTCCGCAGTTCTCATATAGACCAAAGCTTCGTCTATGTTGGCACCCTTTGATCCCTTCATCAGCATCCTGACCCAGAGATGATAATCTTCGAAAAGGTGATACTCCTCGCTATATCCGCCCGCCTCTATTACCGCACTCCTGCGGAACATTACGGCAGGGTGATTAAACGGCGAACGTTTCCTGGAATATTTACGGATCTGATCATCAGACGCGGGCACATTGCGGCGGCCGGTGATCATCCCGATCGAGTAGCCGGGCAGGGGCGAGGCTTCTCGTTCGACTTCGGTAACAGCCGTCTTAAATTCCACTACAGAGGAACTGACCATGTCGATGTCCGGGTCGTTCGTGAGAAGTGTCAGTTGCTTCTCGCAGCGATCCCTGACGCTGATATCGTCTGAATCCATGCGTGCCACCAATTCATGACGGCAATGTGCAAGTCCCTCATTAAGGGCAATGCCTAACCCGCGGTTAACCGGGAGCTTGACTATATCGATGATGTCATCTGCTCGTGAGACGAGTTCAGCAATTGATGAGTCGAGTTCGGGCGTCAACGGGCCGTCTTCTACAAGCACGATGTTGTCGGTAGGGAGCGTCTGATCGAGCATGCTGTTTACCGCCTCGGTCAGTTCTTCGGCTGATGCTTTTGAATAAACGGAGATAAGAACGGAATACTTAGGGTCCGTCATAGATCACTCAACTCCGGGGAAGGGCTTTTCCTGTTCGGTCGATACGAATGTACTCTTATTGTCTTCGAAGGTCCTGTTATAAAGATGCGGCGAGAAGATCGCTCTTATGGTCATGAATATGATCTTGACATCCTGCAGGATGGAATAGTTCTTGATGTAGAGCAGGTCGTAACGGAGCTTATCCTGCGGAGTCGTATCGTAGTTGCCGGCAACCTGCGCCAGTCCCGTGATACCGGCCTTAACGGCAAAGCGCTGAGAGTAGCCGGGAATATCCTTTTCGAAGTTGGCAACGAACTCGGGTCTCTCGGATCTCGGGCCGACAACGCTCATCTCGCCCTTAAGAACATTGATGAACTGAGGAAGCTCATCGAACTTAGAGCGGCGCAGGAACTTGCCGAACTTAGTAACTCTCGGATCGTTCTTACCTGATATAACGGCACCGGTATCGGCCTCCGCATTCTGCTTCATAGTGCGCAGCTTATAGATCTTATAGGGCTTGTTATTGATCGTAAGTCTCTCCTGCTTGAAGAAGACCGGTCCTCCGTCGGAAGCCTTGATGATGATAGCGCATACAAGGATGATCGGCAGCGAGAGGATAAGAGCGATGATCGAGATGATGATATCGACCGTGCGCTTAACGATCCTCTGCTCAAAGGTAAGTCCCATTCTGTCGAGCATGCAGACCATCAGATCGTTAAAGTTGATGATCCTTGAACGGTACAGACTGATCTCATAGAACTGAGGAACTACGTAAACGACGGATTTGTGCTTGGCTGCCGACAGGATGATGTCACTCTTGACATCCTCGGGAACGTCGGGGCAAAGGAAGATCTCGGCATTAGACCTTATGGCTGATCTGACCGCCGACTTGTCGGAATAACGGATCGCCTTGCTCATATTGAGCTCGAGACCCTTGAGCGACGGATAGATCTTATCGCTTACCGCCTTCATCGTAGCCTTGTTCGATCCGATGATGACCAGATCCCCGTTGGCATACATCCTGTGAGCTACAAAACTGCAGAGCATCTCCCAGATGAATACATAAACGATGAGCACGGCAAAACTTAAGAGTACAACGCTTCGGGGGAAGGCACGCTGTTCGGTAAGGTCCTTCGCAGAGAGCGTTATGAGCGTGAGTATGAAACTGAAATAAAGGGTCTGTGATACTACGTCGATATTCTTCTTGCGGAAAAATCTCGGCATCTGAAGAAAGTCAGCCAGGAAGATCGTGGCTATCGTAATAATAGGCATCAACGCCGTATATGCCTCATAGTTGTTCATTATCGTGTGCTCGTAGTCGCGACCCAGTACGGCGATAAAGCTCGTAACGTACGCGAAATGAACCACGACAGCCAGTCCCAGCAGGAACACTATCTTAAACAGATGCGGGACTGTTATGATCTTTCCGTTCATTCTTTTCACCTGTAATCAGATAATCTATGTGATTATAAACTATTTCACCATCAGTAACAACTTCAGGGATACCCCGCCGTTTGTCAAATCTTCTTTAATTCTTAATATTAATGCGTTATTATTAGGTTGTCTGCTATATCAGGCTCTATATCATTAGGAGGATTTGCTATGAATTGTGCTAATTGTGGTAGCGAGATCACTCCGGGTGCAAAGTTCTGCCGTAACTGCGGAACCCCGGTGCCCTCAGAGATACCCGAAGTAAAGGAAGTAGAAGAGATCGTAAATGAAGTCAAAGAAGAGGCTCACGTTGCGCCCGCCGCAGTGATCGCACCTGCCGTTCCTGTTGCAGCCGCAGCCCCGGCTCCTGTCGCACCTGCGGCAACCGTAGCACCTGCATCCGTTGCTCCTGCTTCGCCTTATGGAGCTCCTCCGGTTCAGAATCCGTATGCCGCTCCGGCTCCCAATCCCTATAAGCCTGCTCCTTCAGTTGCCGCTCCGGCTCCGGCATACAGCAAGCCTTACGCCCAGCCGCTGCTCGCAGAGAAGAGGAAGGTCAATTATCCCTTGAGGATACTGACGGCCATATTTGCCATCGCTGCTCTGACACTTGGTATCGTTCTCGGAACGGGACAGTTCGAGGACTACCAGATCGAAGATTATTTCCAGAAGAGGGAATTCTGGGCTGAGAATGTTCCTGTCATCCTGTTCGCTCTGTTCTTGATCGGCAAGAAGGTTACCGATGCGATCGGATCGCTCGGTCTGGGCGGAATCCTTGTCAGCGAGTTCATAGAATATTTCAAGGACGTCAATGATGAGATCGATGAGGTCGGATACAAGATGCAGTACATCTCCTCTGCGGTACTGTTTATGACATTCACCGTTACGATCGTGACCATATTGTTGTTTATAGCGTCCTGTGTTGACGGATCCGTGGGAAAAGGAATCTCGATCGGTGCCTTCACCGCATCCCTGTATCTTTGGATCATATTTGCAATAGCCGTAGCCGGATTCTTTATCGTCGGATTTGACGACTATAGCGATGACGACCTGAAGATGTTCGATATACTCGATCGCATACAGGCGCTTGCAGGGTATCTTGCTCCGGTATTCGCATCCCTTGCACTTGTCGTTGAGAAGAAGGACAAGAAGACTGCTTAAGAAGGTTTTCGAGGATAAATACAGACGGCGCGGCCTTGCGGTTCGCGCCGTTCTTTATATGAAGAATATGACGAGAAGAACCATTACTCACGAAGGCTTTTTTGTAAAATAAATATACGCATGCACGAGCCTTCCTTGTATTATCATTACTCTTGCTGCGCTCACGGCGCCGCTAAAGCCATAACGAGTGAGGATAATATGAGCAGTAAAGATAAACTGAAGCCGATGCTGTTCTCTGTCATCAAGAAATACGACAGTAAGCAGCTTACCAAAGACATCATATCCGGAATAATCGTAGCGATAATCGCGTTGCCTTTGTCGATCGCACTCGCATTGGCGTCAGGCGTCGGTCCCGAGCAGGGTATCTACACCGCGATCATCGCGGGCTTCATCATATCCTTCCTCGGAGGAAGCCGTGTTCAGATCGCAGGCCCGACGGCGGCGTTCGCCACCATCGTAGCCGGCATCGTTGCCAAGAACGGAATGAGCGGCCTGGCTCTCGCGACCCTTATGGCCGGCGCGATCCTGATACTCATGGGTATCCTGCGTCTCGGCTCGCTCATCAAGTTTATCCCTTATACGATAACAACAGGCTTTACGGCGGGTATCGCCGTTACGATCGTGATCGGACAGATCAAGGACTTTATGGGACTTAAGTACCCAGAAGGCACGGTCACGATCGAGACCACGGACAAGGTCAAGGCCGTCATCCGCAATATCGATACGGTAAACTGGCAGGCTCTCTTAGTCGGCGCAGTCTGCCTTGCTATCCTCATTATCTGGCCTTATATCAATGACAAGATCCCGGGCTCGCTCCTGGCTGTAATCGCCGGCATCCTGATGGTCAAGCTGCTCGACATGGAAGTCAACACGATCGGTGATCTCTATACTATCAAGAGCGGTCTTCCCACATTTGAAGCTCCCGAGTTCACACTCGAAGCCATGCGCACGGTAGCGCCTGATGCTGTTACGATCGCCGTTCTTGCTGCGATAGAATCACTCCTCTCGTGCGTCGTTGCCGACGGAATGATCGGTTCAAGACACCGTTCGAATATGGAACTTATCGCTCAGGGCGCAGGTAACATGGGTTCGGCTCTGTTCGGCGGAATCCCCGCTACGGGTGCTATCGCCCGTACAGCCGCCAACATCAAGAACGGAGGCCGCACACCTGTTGCCGGTATGGTGCACGCCGTCGTACTGATCGCCGTTGTTCTTTTCCTGATGCCCTATGCATCCTGGATCCCGATGCCCGCCATAGCAGCGATCCTGTTTATCGTCGCATACAATATGTGTCAGTGGAGGCAGTTCGTGAGCCTCGTCAAGAGCTCGTCCAAGAGTGACATCGCGGTGCTCGTGGTGACGTTTGTACTGACGGTCGTTTTCGACCTTGTTGTTGCCATCGAAGTCGGAATGCTCATGGCTTGCGTTCTCTTTATGAAGCATATGAGCGAAGAGGCCGAGGTAAGAGGCTGGGTCTATGATATCCCGGATGAGGACGATGATCCCGATGCCACCAACCTCAAGACCGTTCCGCTCGCTGTCCGCGTCTATGAGATCAGCGGTCCCATGTTCTTCGGTGCCGCCGACCGCATCGCCGCCATCACGCTCAAAGACTTCACCAAAGTGCTTATAATCCGAATGCGCGGTGTCCCCGAACTCGACGCGACCGCCATGCACTCGCTCGAAGGCCTCTACGCCAAGTGCGCCGCCTCCGGTGTTGCGATGGTCTTCTCCCATGTTAACGAGCGTCCCATGCGAATGATGCGCAAAGCCGGCTTCATCGACAAGCTCGGCGAGGATAATTTCTGCGCTCACATCGATGCCGCCCTCGCCCGTGCCGAGGAGCTGCTCGGGGAAGAGAATCAAGCGGAATCGTGACCGGAACCAATGAAAGCCCCATCCACTCGCGAACCCCACTCAAAGTATTGACTTTTCGATGGTGCGTGTTAAAATGAGACACGTTCTCAAATTGAATGCGCGTACGGATGAGGTAATAATGAATTACAAGACCAGGCAACACGGAGATATAGTTGACTTTCTTAAGTCGATGAAGGGATGCCACGTGACTGCGGCGGATGTTTGCAGTCATTTTGAGGAGTGCGGGCAGAAGATCGGAAAGGCCACTGTTTACAGGCAGCTTGAGAGGCTGGTCAGTGAGGGCGTTATCAACAAATACATTATCGATGAGAATTCGGGCGCGTGCTTTGAGTATGTCGACAGGGAAAGCGACTGCCATGAGGAGTGCTACCACTGCAAGTGTGAGAAGTGCGGCAAGTTGATCCACCTGGAGTGCAGCGAGATAAGCCAGCTGACGGGGCATCTGTCGGAGCATCACGGGTTCAGTATCGACCCCAGGAGGACTGTTTTCTACGGAATATGTGATGACTGTGCCGACGGGGAGCATGAGAATGCGCGTAAGGACGGTTGCTGCGGAAGCAGGCACGACCACGAGCACGGGCATTCGCACGGCTGCCGGTGCGGGGGAGGTGTCTGATGGCACAGCTCGAGTGTAAGGGATTGACGATCGCTTTTGAGGACAGGACTCTGTATGAGGACCTGAGTTTTGCGATCGATGCGGGAGATTATGTCTTTATCTTAGGAAGCAACGGTGCCGGCAAGACGACGCTGGTCAAGACATTGCTTGGACTTCGTAAGCCGCAGGGCGGTGAGATATCGATAGATGATAAGCTGAAGGAGAAGGGTATAGGGTATTTGCCGCAGCAGAAGGTCATGCAGAGGGATTTTCCGGCTTCGGTCATGGAGGTCGTGACGTCGGCGTGCAGCGGCAAGAGGGCGCAGAGGCGTGAACAGGCGCTCAATGCGCTGGACAGACTGAGTGTTAAGGACCTGAGCGAAAAGAGTTTTATGGAGCTGTCCGGCGGTCAGCAGCAGAGGGTGCTCCTGGCGCGGGCGCTTTGCGCGGCAGGGGGGATGCTACTGCTCGATGAGCCTGTGGCGGGACTCGATCATACGACTACGAGCGAGTTTTACTCGATGATAAAGGATCTCAATAAGAATGACGGGATCACGATACTGATGATCTCGCACGACATCGAGGCTGCGAGGAGGTATGCGACGCATATCCTGTATATCTCTTCGGAGCCTGAGTTTATGACGGCGAAGAAGTTTTTCGAGCATATGGAGGAGATCCATGAGTGATACGATCGACACATTGAGATATTACTTCCAGTTCGAATTCGTAAGGAATGCGCTGATCGTCGGCGTGCTGATCTCGATCTGCGCGGCACTGCTCGGTGTGACCCTGGTACTCAAGCATTTCTCGTATATCGGCGACGGACTGTCGCATGTCGCGTTCGGTGTCATGTGCATCGCGAGTGTGCTGAAGATCGCCAATGCGAACGCTCTCGTCATGCCGGTGACTATAGTGTGTGCGATCCTTCTGCTGCGGACGGGGCAGAATACCAAGATCAAGGGTGATGCCGCGATAGCCATGATATCGGTCGGGTCACTTGCAGCGGGATATATGCTCATGAATATCTACGGTACATCTACGAACCTTACGGGAGATGTCTGTTCGACGCTGTTCGGTTCGACCTCGATCCTTACGATAAAGAGGACGGACGTCTGGCTTTGCTTGACCGTATTCGTGATCGTTGTTACCGTTTTTGTCCTTTTCTACCGTAAGATCTTTGCCGTTACTTTCGATGAGGACTTTGCCCGTGCGAGCGGCATCAACGTTAATCTCTACAACAACATGATCGCCACTATAATCGCGGTCGTAATAGTCATGGCAATGAATATGGTAGGGTCGCTCCTTATATCCGCACTGATCATATTCCCGGCACTGTCGGCGATGAGAGTGTTCAAGAGCTTCTTCAAGGTTACGGTATGTGCCGCGATCGTCTCTCTGATATGCGCTGTTGCCGGAATACTGATATCGATCCTCGCCGAGACTCCCGTCGGTGCGACCATCGTATCAACGGATATGGCTGTTTACTTTTTGTTTGCAGGTGCGGGGGCGATAAAGGGGCGCGTCAACTGATTTTTGTGAGATAATATTAGGGAACTGCTTAACTGAGACTGTGGGAGGTGTTCCGATGCTTGATCACGAAGACAGATTTGAAGCCCTGAACCGTATCGTAAAAGAATGCAACAACATCGTATTCTTCGGCGGAGCCGGTGTATCGACCGCCAGCGGGATCCCCGACTTCAGGAGCAAAGACGGATTATATAATCAGCATGATGTCAGATTTGATAACTATTCGCCTGAATATCTGCTGAGCATCGACTGTCTGGTGGATCGTCCGAATGTATTTTTTGAGTTCTACAGACAGAAGCTCAATGTCGAAGGAATAGAGCCGAACGGTGCTCACTATAAGCTCGCCGAGATGGAGAAGGCGGGCAAGCTCATGGGTGTCATCACACAGAACATAGACGGACTCCATCAGAAGGCCGGAAGCACGAAGGTCGCCGAGGTCCACGGCACGACACTTCGTAACTATTGCAGCAGATGCCGCCGCAAGGTGCCCGCGGACTTCATCTTCAAGTCCGAGACTCCTGTTCCGAAGTGCCCCGACTGCGGCGGGACGATACGCCCGGATGTAACGCTTTACGGTGAATCACTCCCGCAGGATGCCTGGCAACAGGCGCTCGACTGGGTAAGGAGAGCCGACTGTCTCATAATCGGAGGGACATCGCTTGTTGTTAATCCCGCAGCGTCTCTGGCATATATGTTCTCGGGTAAATATCTGATAATCATGAACCGTGATTCGACACCCCGTGATTCTGCCGCAAGCCTGGTATTCCATGAAGACATAGCGGATGTAATGAACAGGATAGAATTGTGATACAATTAAAGGGTCTGTCGCTTGGATCGGCAGACCTTTATGTAAGGAGCAGACAATATGTATAACATAGGTATCATCGGATGCGGTCATATCGCAGGGGTAATGGCCGACAGCATTAATTCGTGTTCTGACCACAGAGTGGCCGCAGTTGCATCGAGAAGTTCGGCAAGAGCAAAGAAGTTCGCGGCGGCACATTGCCCTGACGCAGTTGCCTGCGGATCCTATGACAAACTTACCAGGATGGATGACCTGGATCTGGTATATATCGCCACGCCGAATACATATCATTATGAATGTGCCATCAAGTGTATCAAGGCATACAAGAATGTTCTTATCGAAAAGCCTTTCGCCATGAACGCCGATGAGACGCGCAGCATCTTTACGGAAGCGAAGAACCGTAACCTCTTTGTTGCCGAGGCCATGTGGACATCGTTCATGCCTCTTCACAAGCAGATCATCGAATGGATCGAACAGGGTCTTATCGGCGAAGTTAAGTATGTAACATCGAATCTCGGATACAGCATCGAGGATCGCCCGAGGCTTACGGATCCGCAGCTCGGAGGCGGATCGTATCTCGACCTCGGCGTATATCCGGTCAACCTTGCAGTAAGTATCCTCGGTCCTGATATCGTACCGGTATCTGTCTATGCACATAAGTTCTCGAACGGAGTCGAGAGAGACGTGCACTTCATACTCGAGCGGCCCGAGGACGGTGCGACAGCTGCAAGCTATGTTACGATCAGCGCGCTTACCGACAGGGACGGTGCGGTAGTCGGAGACATGGGTTATATCAAGATCTGTAACATCAACAATTATGAATCCGTCGAGCTCTATAACGATAAGGGTGAACTCGTCAGCAGACGTGAGAGGGAAGGCCTCAATGGTTATGCCCTCGAGATCATCGCATGCTGTGATGCCATCGCGAACGGATTTATCCAGGCTCCCGATATGCCGTGGAGCAAGACTCAGACGATAGCCTCTATAGGTGACCGTATAAGGGGAATGATGTAATGGCGCACTATTACGATGCAGAGCCGACAGCACCTTCGGACCGCAAGGTCATAAGCTACAGGAAGAACGGGATGAACTTCGAGTTCATCACGGATACCAACGTGTTCAGCCGTAATGCCGTGGACCGCGGGACCGACCTGCTCCTTGATGAGACGATCAGGGATCTTAAGGCATCGGGAGTCAGTAAGGGAGAGAGCTTCCTTGATCTCGGCTGTGGCTGCGGTGTCGTCGGGATAGTCCTCAAGTCGGTCTTTATGGCCTGTGATGTTGTCCAGGTCGATATTAATGAACGTGCCGTGGCATTGTCACAGGAGAATGCCAAGCTCAATTCCGTTAAGATGACCAAATGTGTTCAGAGCAATGTGCTCGAGGCACTCGATAAGGACATGATGTTCGATGCAGTCATAACCAACCCGCCCGTCAGAGCAGGTAAGCAGACTGTGTTTGCTTTCTACGAGCAGGCTTACGACCATTTGAAGCCGGGCGGATCGATATACGTCGTGCTTCAGCGTAAGCAGGGGGCCCCTTCGTCGGCAGCTAAGCTCGAGAGCCTTTATGGTAATTGTGACACGCTCGGCATCGACGGCGGCTACCGTGTTATGCGCGCAACGAAGTCAACGGAGGCGACAGACTGATGCTTCCGTTCCCGTTCATTGATTCGATGCTGATGTTCTTTATCTACGCTTTTATCGGCTGGGTAGTCGAGGTCATTTACTATGGGATCACAGAGGGGCGCTTCATCAACAGAGGATTCCTTAACGGACTTATTTGCCCGGTATACGGTATCGGCTTCTATGCGGTAATCTGCCTGCTGAGGCCGTTCGTCGGTAATTTCCCGATGCTCTTCTTCGGATCGGCGACGATCTGTACTACGGCGGAGCTTTTCGCAGGAGTTATACTCTATGCCATCTTCCACCTCAGATGGTGGGACTACAGCGAATATAAATGGAACCTTAAGGGCTTTATTTGTTTGAGATTCTACCTTTACTGGGGTATGGCATGTTCACTTGGTATGTATATCCTTCATCCCGCCGAGAGCTACTTTCTGGCTAGGATGTCTGATATGTTGAAGTTCATACTTGTCGTGGTACTCGTTATACTTCTTGTGGTAGATATCATTATCTCGACTATCGATTACATCGGCCTCTCCAAGCATATCAAAGCTCTTCAGAAGATATCGACCGGACTTAAGTGGCCGTCCGACAAGATCGGATCACAGATCTACGATACCGTTGATACGCTGGTCACAAAGGCTAATCCGGCCGTCAGTTCATATAACGAATATATGGAGATGTTCAATGCTCATCGTGCCGAAGAGATGGAACTCTTCAAAGCACATCGGGATGAAGAGCTTAAACTCCTGGGTGAGTTCGTATCGATGGGTCGTAAGTCAATAGTGGAATCCGGTAAAGCGACAGGTGCTAAGATCGGCGGAGGATTATCCAAGGCCTTCAAAGCCGAGAAAAAGGTACTTCAAAGGATCCGTCTCAACCGTAAGGATCCTAACGCCGAGGCTATCAGGATGATCAAGGCCGGTGCCGATATCGATATGAACGGGAAGGAGGAGAAGATAAAGTATGAAGTTAATGATAGCATCTGACATTCACGGCTCTCTCGGAGCGTGCAGGGCGATATTGGAAAAGTTCAAAGAGACGGGATCTGACAGACTCCTTCTCCTTGGCGATATCCTTTATCACGGACCGCGTAACGATCTGCCTTCAGACTATGCCCCCAAGGAAGTCGCCGCGCTTCTCAACGAACACCGTGACATCATCCTCGCGGTCCGCGGCAACTGCGACACGGAAGTAGACCAGATGGTCCTGGACTTCCCGATCATGGCAGAGTATATCTATGTCATGTCAGGTGATACGACTGTCTTTGCAACGCACGGTCACCATATGGGACCCGACGCTCCGCCGCCGTTCCTTCCCGAGGGCGCGATCCTCGTAGCAGGCCATACTCATATTGCCTGTGACGAGATGCGTGACGGATTCAGATACATGAATCCAGGTTCGCCGTCGATCCCCAAGGGAGGGACTTTGCCGTCATATATAATCATCAACGACGGCAATGCCCGACTGTTTAACTTTTGATCATCACAAAGGAGATAACAATATGTCATCAGCATGCGATACATGTCCCTCAGCTTCAGGCTGCACATCACAGAGCACGTGCCCCACACGTAACGGCGGTGCTCCCGGCAAGGAAGCTCTTAATCCCAATTCAAGGATCGGCAAGGTGATCGGAGTTGCAAGCGGCAAAGGAGGAGTTGGCAAGTCCTTTGTTACCTGCGCACTTGCAGTTGAACTTGCACGTCAGGGCCTTAAGGTCGGTATCCTCGACGCAGATATAACGGGACCTTCGATCCCCCGTGCCTTCGGTCTTGTCGAGATGCTCACGGCCGATGATGAGAATCACATCCATCCTGCCGTAACACGCGACCTCGGTATCAAGGCAGTAAGCCTTAACCTTCTGGTAGATGATGAAGAAGCGCCTGTGATCTGGCGCGGTCCGGTCATCTCAGGTCTCGTAAGACAATTCTGGACAGACGTCAACTGGGGAACACTCGACGTGCTCCTTATCGACATGCCACCCGGCACGGGTGACGTCCCGCTTACCGTATTCCAGTCCATTCCCGTTGACGGTATCGTCATGGTATCGACACCTCAGGATCTCGTGTCCATGATCGTCGGCAAGGCCCGTAATATGGCAGCCATGATGCACGTTAATGTACTCGGTCTTATCGAGAACATGAGCTATGTGACCTGTCCGCACTGCGGCGATAAGATCTCCCTGTTCGGAGATGATAAGGTCCTTAAGCGTTCCGTCGAGGCAGCGGGTCTTACGATCCTTGATGAACTTCCGCTCGACACAGCCAATACCGAGTTGATGGATACCGGACGCGCTGAAGAGATAAAGGGCGTCCTTCCGGAGAATACCGTATCGCTGATCGAGAAAATGGCGACTACGCCGGATACTCCGGATATTCCCGAGGGACAGTAATGAGAAGACGCTCGCCAAGGCTTTTATCGGTAATCGCTGCCATTATCCTGACCCCGGCATTGCTTCTGTCTGTCCAGGGTTGCAGCAGGCATCATTCCGACAAGCCTTCCGATGAGACCGTATCAGGATCACATACAGAACCCTATTACGGTTTTCTCGGTGAGATCTCATACGATTCATCGATAAGTGCCATGGTATTAGAGCCTATGGCAGGTGAACACGAACCCGGGATCCAGTATCGCAGTGTCACGGATCTTACCGGACTTGTCGCTTCCGGGGAGACGGATATCATCCTGTATTTCTATACCTCGTTATCATCAGATGTCTACGGCGTAACAGCCGGGACCGAAGATCTCGCTCAGGTGTTAGACGGTCAGATCCTCATAGTGGCGATCGATGCCATGGAACACCAGTCGCTGTGTGAAGATCTGGGAGTCTCAGCTCTGCCCGAGTATGTGCTGATACAGGGTGGTGCTGCGGTAGCCCTTTTCGAGGGGTATAATTATGAATATTGGACTATGGACGATGTAGCGGAATGGGTCGAGTCTTACGGATACACGATCGACTATGATCTGCTTTGACGGAGGTTATATTATGGAATATGAGTACATCACGACGATAGGGCAGGACAGTCACAGATTTGCCGAGGGTGAGAATCCTTCCGGTACGATCAAGCTCGGGGGCTACGATGTGCCTTACGGGCGGGCATATTCTGCCAACAGCGACGGTGATGTGATCCTCCATGCCATAACCAATGCCATCTCGGGGCTGACCGGGATCAATATACTGGGCGGCCGCGCGGATGAATTGTGCTTAGGACAGGGTATCCGGGACAGCCGTGTATATCTTAAGGAAGGGCTTAAGGACCTGGCTGCGATCCCCGGAGCACAGATTACTTATGTATCCATGTCGATCGAGTGTCTCGCTCCCAAGCTCAAGGAACATATCCCCGGGATCAAGTCTTCCGTCGGTGAGATACTGGGGCTATCTCCTTCACGTGTCGGTATCACTGCCACTACAGGTGAACACCTGACAGGTATGGGCAATGGCGACGGCATCCAGGTCTTTGTAGCTGTTACCTTCAGATTACCTGTTGCATAAGTAAGGGCCGGGTAAATTCTTCACCGGGCCTGCTTGGGTACTTAGCTGATAATTCTGAGCGTTCAGTCACCGGTGGTCGGTTCAATCATACTATTCCTCGAAAAGCACATTTGGTGCACACATGCGCCGGCCCTCAGAAAATGCTTATGCTTCAGCTTCCTTCTCCTGCTCTTTTACGATGGCCTCTGCCATGGCGATATCTTCGGGAGTGGTGATCTTGATGTTCGAATATGAACCCTCGACCAGCGTTACCTTGTAGTTGAGCTTCTCTGCGAGCTCTGTGTCGTCGGTTCCCGTCAGGTTATTGCGGATGGCATTCGCGTAACTGTTGATGAGCTTGATGTAGCGGAAGACCTGAGGTGTCTGAACTTCCATGAGCTCGGCACGGTTAGGCGTTGACTCTACCTTGATCTGAGGCTTCATGGGTCTGGCAGCGCGAGAAGCGTTACGGGCGGCGGAGGAGGCAGCTACGGGCGCAGAAGCGGGAGCGGCCTTCGTTGCTTCAGAAGATGCTGAAGGGGTTTCCTTATTGAGCGATCGGGAAGAAGTCAGACCCTCGCTGGGGTTAAACAGGATGGCCGACTTATCGAATCCGACCGTCTTCTTGGTAAGCGGATTACGCTTAGCACCGAAGCCGGAGGACGTGTTGTCTTCGAACTTAGGGGAAGTCTCCGTTGATGCAGCAGATCCGGGACGGGCGCCGAGAGGGCGAAGTCCTACAAAGCCGAGAGGCGTCTTAGGCTCCTCGGGAGCGCTTTCCGGTTCGGGAGCCGCAGCGGGCTCGGGTTCGGGTGCACTCTCGACAGCGGCTGCTTCCGGCTCTTCGGTCTCGATCTTCTTGATCGTGTTCTTGGCGGGAACCGCAGGTGCACAGATATCGTTGTACAGGATACCTTCAAGGCAGTTATCAAGAACTTCCTGGCTTACGAGGCAGCGGGCACCGTCGTGGATAAAGACGATGTCGTTATCACGGGGAGGGATCGGCATATTGTCGAGCTCTTCGAGTCCTTTCCATACGGACTGTGTTCTGCTGTTGCCGCCGAGGATGACGCTGTGAACAAAAGCGTAGTTATTGCTCTTTACGAGCTTCTGGATCTGGAAATTATTGTTCTTGGATGCAACGATAATGGCCTTGAGCGTGATCTGAGACTTCTCAAGATCCTTAGTAAAGGCAGCGAAAGCATCGAGCGTTCTCTCGATGACCGGCTTGCCTGCGACTTCCATAAACAGCTTATCTGTTCCCGCGCCCATCCTCTCGCTGCTTCCTGCGGCGGGAATGATGACGAATACTCTGTTTATGTCCTTTGACTTTCTTTTCTTGGCGAAAAGTTCTCCCTGCATGAATATACCTCCATCTATCAAAAGGATCCCCCGGGGTTACGAGAAGAGAACGTCGACCGCTTCCTGCAGGTTATCCACATATATAAATTCACACGAGTCGATTGTATCACAAACAGTCCCTGAGTTGTAAATAATTTTTGAACTTTTGCCATCTGTCTTTTCAGATGCGTCTGAGGCCGTAAGAATGGCTTGTCTGCAACTGCTTGGAACGATAACATGTTTGATACCGAGACGAGCGCAGTCAGCGACTCTCTGACGGATCATGGAAACCGGTCTGAGCTCGCCCGATAATCCGACCTCTCCGAGCATCATGGTACCCGATCTTACGGGGATACCGCGCACAGATGATATGACTGCCGCAGCTATTGCCAGATCACAGGCCGGATCCGTGATACGGAGTCCGCCTATTACATTGATGAAGCAGTCCTTTGCCGGCAGACCCAACTTGAACTGATTCTCGCATACTGCCAGGAGCATGCTGACCCTGTTACGGTCGGGACCGTAAGTCATCCGTTGAGGTGTGCCGTAACATGTGTCGGCAGCGAGGGCCTGGACCTCGATCGTAAGAGCACGTGCGCCTTCTATCGTTGAAGTCAGCGCTGATCCGGGAGCTTCAAGAGGTCTTCCGGCAACCAGAAGGGCGGAGGATGAATCGACGGGCTCGAGACCGCTGCCGAGCATCTCGAAGAAAGCCAGTTCGCTGCTCCTGCCGAATCTGTTCTTCACCGAACGGAGTATCCTGTAGCTTCCGGTGTTGTCGCCCTCGAAATACAGAACGGTATCGACCATATGCTCGAGCGTCTTAGGTCCCGCGATCGAACCTTCTTTGGTGACATGCCCGACAAGGATGACCGGCAGTGAATTGCTCTTGGCTATCCTTATGAGACCTGCCGTGACCTCGCGTGCCTGTGACACGCTTCCCGGGGTGCCTGATACGGCTTCCGAATATAAGGTCTGTATCGAATCGATGATACAGAGGCAGGGCTTTACTTCCCCGAGTTTGTCTGCGATCGTCTCGAAAGAAGTCTGGGCGCATATCACGATCCTGTCGTCTTTGATCCCCATCCTCTCGGCACGCATCGCGATCTGTGAAGGAGATTCTTCTCCGGATACATAGAGCACGTCGCCCTCGCCTTTGTATGTCGACGCCAGCCTTAAGAGCAGCGTGGATTTACCTATGCCGGGTTCTCCTCCGACCAGCGTGACTGATCCTGCGGTAAGTCCTCCGCCTAAGAGTCTGTCAAGCTCATCGCTTCCGGTCGATATGCGAACATAATCCTCTTTGACGGCTTCGGACAGACGAAGAGTACCCTGAGATGATGTCCATGAGTATTTGCCTGCCGTATAAGCGGGTACATTGCTCTTCTCTGATGTCCCGCTCTTGCCTGAGCCCGTGACCGTTGTTGATTCCACCAATGTGTTCCATGCCTTGCAGCCGGGGCACTGGCCCATCCAGCCGCTGGTCTCGTATCCGCATTCCTTGCAGAAAAAAGTGATATTCTTCTTTGCCATAGTGATCGCCTCTCTGATAACGGTTTCTTTTGTCGCTATTTTACCATTTCGTGAGCGGTCATCGTAGAGTATTATAATAATGGCAAATGACTACCTGACCGCGGGAGGAAGATAATTGGATACCAGGTGGACAAGTTACTATAAAGAGAACGAGCAGAGGACCGATATCGACCTGACAAAGTCGCTCTATCAGACCATCGCTTCGGTCGCGGCAGAGATACCTGATGAGACTGCTCTCGAGTTCGGTAAAGTCATGTTCTCCTACAGGAGACTTCTCGAAGAGATCGATCGCGCCGCCGCTTCTTTCCTGGCGATCGGTATATCGGAGGGAGACAGGGTCGCTATTTGCGATAACGGCGTTCCCTCAACGATCGTTTCAGTCTATGCGCTCAATAAGATCGGTGCCGTAACATGTATGGTGCTTCACGGTATTCCTCGAAAAGGATTTACCGAACAGATGGTCAGGTGCGGCTGCAGGTTCGCGATCATGCCGGCAGACCTTTTCGATAACGTATCCGGCATGATCCGTGATACCGGGATAGATACCGTTATCCTTACAAGAGTCGGTGACTATTTTACCTTTTGGGATAAGATCAATCTCGGAGTCAGGATGCTCATGTCCTCGGACAAGTACAGATACGATCCGGCTCTAATGCCTGACGGCTTCAGATTGATCACATGGGATAAGATGATGAAGGAAGAGCGGGACACAAAGATCATCTCCGAGACGGAACGAGATGTTGACTCGGTATCTTTCCTGTTCTTCACCGGTATAGCCGTTCACGACAGCCAGTCTACGGTATGCATATCAGACCGGGCGATCAACAGCGAGGCTTCTCTCGGACTGTTCATGATAGGCAGCCGTGAGGGCGGACAGAACAGAAGAAGGGTAATGTCGTTTGTCGAGAAGGCGTTCGTATACGGTTTCTGTACCGGTATACACATGCCGCTCGCGGCGGGACATACGCTGGTCTTGTGTGCAGCACACGACCGCGGCTTCCCCGTGCCGGAGCTGAACTTCTACAAGCCTGATGTATTCGTGGGCTATCCGAGTATCGTAAGCGGGTTTATAGGGAACAGCAGAGTGACGGATGCCGCTCTTCAGTCTTTGAGGACCATACTCTCGGGCGGAGACCTTTTCGGCGGTGCAAGCCTTAACAAAGTCGGTTCCTATCTGGCCGAGCGGGGATCGTCTGCCAAGATCTATCAGACATACGGTATTGCCGAGACAATGTCTGTATGTATCTACAAAGACAGTAATGACGATGACGGAAGACTTCTCGGGATCCCGTTGCCGGGTGTTGCCGTTAAGGTCTGTGAGCGGGATACGATGGGAGAGATGCCGATAGGACATAAAGGCGAGATCTGTGTGCTCACGCCCGCAAGGATAAACGGGTATCTCGATGATGAGGACGCGGATAACAGGACGATCAGACATCAGCCTGACGGAAGAGTCTGGATCATGACCGGGGATATCGGACATATAGACGAGCGGGGGATGATATATTTCGACGGTAATTCCGGAAGGACATTCGAGAGGCTCGGAACACAGATCTATCCGCAGCTCATCGAATCGGAGATAAAGAATGTATATGGTGTGACGGATGTTTGTGTCGTCCCTGTCGACAACGAGGACGGAAGCCGCGACATCGTGGCAGTCGTCGTACCTGTATCCGATTATCTGTTTAACAATGACAGGCTGCGTAACATCAAGAGCAGCATTGAACTGGAATGTTCGCTTATGCTTCCTCCGCCCATGTGTCCCGATCAGATCGAGTTCCGTGCCTATATACCCAAAAGAAGATATGGCAGCCCCGATTATGAGCAGATCGCCAAGAGCGTGGCGGAAAATCGCCTTAAAATTACTGAAAAAAACGAATGATTTGTGCAATAATAGTATCTGTGGATATTTTCAGGAGGTAGATATTATGAACAAAAGGATCAAGAAGATAGTGGCATCTGCTGTCTGCATCAGTATGGCAGCATCGATCGCTGCATGTTCCACAAGCGAGAACAGGGATCATGACGGTCCGGCAACTCCGCTCCCGTCTGCGGCATCCAAGCCTACGGAGACCACTGAGGCGCCCACGGATCCTACAGACACGAATGTGACAGATACGACTGATGCGACAGATACGACAGCTACTTCCGCAGATGTTACGGTTGCACCTACGACAGCGCCCGGATCGGGTCAGGTAGCTATCTCTTCGGATCTGACTTATCCCGATCACATCCCGACATATGATGAGGTCCATCCTGCCCATGAGCCGGGTGACATAAAGGGACAGGAAGCGTCCGACCTTCTTGAAGAAGTTGAGCATGACATGCTCGCTCACGGGGTAGACAATTACTTTGATGCCGTCATCCTGTTTGAACACCCCGAGAATTACGGGATAACGGTTGATGATGTCAGCTGGGGTGACTTGGAATATGATCACAACGAGGAGATAGCCTTCTACGAGTTTGTTGCAGAGAAGCTCTATTCGATCGATTATGAGGATCTGGACTTCCAGGACAGAGTCTTCTACGACAAGGTACTCTTCGATATCGAAGAGTCTCTCTATGCCCTTCAGTACACCGCTTTCGATTATTATGAGTCGGCACTTAATCCTCTGACGAGCTTCCAGAATGATGTTTTGTTCCTTCTCGAAGTACTGCCGATAAACACCGTCGAGGATGCTGAGAAGTATATCGAACTCGTTATCGATACGGAGAGATATATGGCAGAGATCTGCCAGTTTGAAGCTGACAAGGCTGAATACGGTATGCCGCTGTCTGCCGATACATATGAAGCGATCGCGGAGACATTTGATGATCTTGTTGATCAGACGGACACATGTTTCCTCTATGAATCATTTAACAACAAGCTTAGTAATATAAGCGGACTGGCCGATAGTGACAGGCTCGACCTCATCAACAGGCATTATGATGCCATGACGCAGCACTTCTTCCCGGCCATGGAAGCCAGTGCCGAGAGCATGAGAGCACTGAAGTCTTATAATGCAGAAGCTCACGGTCTGAGTGACTACCCCGGAGGCGATGCTTACTACGCATCTATCATCAGGCGCGAGAGCAATAACTTCAGTGATCCTGAAGAATGCCTTGACAGGGCAACACAGGCCTTTGAGGACCTTATGACTGAGACCATGACCATCAGTACGAGCGGCAACTATGATATCAACGAATATATCGATCCGCCGTATTCGATGGGCGATATGAGAGCTAACCTGGATTATCTCTATGAGAAGATACAGGATGATTTCCCGGCGCTTCACGAGCACAGTTACTTCACTATGGATGTTCCTGAGGAGTTCGAGGACAGCTTCTCGCCTGCGGCGTTCCTCGGATATCACCTTGATACATACGACTCGAATATGATCATCACGAATAATTCCGGCGTTGACGGAACATTCGGTATCACATGTGCACACGAAGGATATCCCGGACACATGTTCGATTCGGTATATCACAGAGAGCACGATGAGCACGAGTATATGTATGTCTTCAATTCGACAGGTTATTCCGAAGGCTGGGCAACATATGTCGAAGGGTATTCACACAAGTATTTCGGTACGGATGAGGGTGCAAGAAGACTCACACAGCTTGACGATGAGATGAACCTGTACTTCGGTACCGTTCTCGATATCGGCATCAACCTTGAAGGATGGGATCTTGACGAGTGTGCCGATCATATCAGTGCTATCCTGGGTTACACTGTCAGCCCGAGCGGACTTGAATATGTATACAATCTGTTGCTGTCTGATCCTTGCTACTATGCCAAGTACGGTCTCGGTTTCATAAATACATGCGACGTTATCAATCAGCTTCATGCGGATTTCCCTGATGCTACCGATCTTGAGATACACACGGCGTATCTTGATGCTCAGGAAGGAACATTCGATCAGATCTATGAGCACGCTCATGATCTGCTTGAGGGCTGATCGCGACAGAGTATTCTGCTGATCAATGAACAAAGGGCTTCGGGGGGTGCCTCCGGGGCCCTTTGCATTACTTCTCGAAAAGTTTGAAAAATCTGTAAAATACATTTGTCAAATTATATGTTGTGCTATAATTAACAGTGAATATATATACGGAGGATTGTTTGATGGCAACCTTAACACGCCTGGCAAGTACATTGACAGCGAAGTATTTCCCTTCACAGACGTTAACAGACGCTTTCTATATCGACGGTCGTCTCTTCGGTAAGAGAGAGACCAGACAGGCAGATATCACGATAGACAAAGAGGAGAGAGGATTCTTCTTCTCAGTATTTGCTCACCCGAGGATCCCTGAGTATGAGCCCGGCATGATGCCGCCTTATGAGCCTGAACTTCGACATACCATCAATGAAGTTAAGTTCGGCCGCAAAGAGATCGACGGAATGATCGAGGGCTTCCTTACTACGGCGGTAGACGTTACCGGTAAGATGAAGCTTGCCGACAGCAACAGCCGCAGCCCTTACTTTGCGGGTGTTATCGTAAGAGATGCCGAGGCATTCGCAGTTACGATCGGAAACGGTCTCGCATTCCTCTACAGAGATGATACTCTTTTCCCGCTGACTGATGCGGGTATCCCGATGGAACCCATTGACGCCAATGGCGACAGGGTAGGCGATTTCCTTTACTATTGTTCATCCAAGACTGCTAATGCATTGTGGTCCAATTTCTTTACACTCTCTCCTGATGACTGCATCATCCTCTGTAACAAGGAGATCTACGATGCGCTCGGACAGCGCGAGATCCTGAGGATCTTAAACGATGCCGAGGATCAGTGTGATGCCGCAGGCGTTATCATCACACAGGCTTCTGCAAGGATGCCTAATGTCCCTATGCAGTTCTCTATTTCTTTTGTAGAGAGTGTAACGAGCGATGAGAAGCGCGGATTGTTCGGCTTCCGTAAGAAGAACAAGGAAGAAGACACATCCGATATGAGCGTTAAGTCCACTCTTGAGGGCGGTGTCGTAGGCGCTGCAGCCTCTGCGGCAGCTGATGCCGGATTCACGGGCGGACTTGCAATGACCGATGCCGAGGATGTTACCGGCGGCGCTTCTCTTGTTTTCGGAGATAATTCCAAGGGGCCGGCAGCTCCGGTCGCCAATCAGCAGGCTTCTGCCGACAAGGGGATCGAGATCGGCGGAGCTGCTTCAGGCAGTGATGCGGATATACAGTTCCCCGATGCTACGGCCGGAAGTGCACCGATAGAGGAGATCAGTGCTGAAGATATGATGAAGAGCCTCTTCGGAGCAGGAGCTGCTGCTTCTACGGCGACAGCGGCGGCTGCAGCTGCTCAGGCAGAAGAAGTGACAATGGCTGCTTCAGAACCGGCTGCCGGGGGCAGTCCTTTCGTAGCCACATTTAATCCTTTCGATGAGGTAGTTCCGCCTGCAGGTGAAATGAAGACCGTATCGGAGACTGCATTCGAGATCCCTCAGGATAGTGACGATCAGGCTACGAAGCCGGTCGAGAGACTCGATTCCGATTTCCTGATGTCTCTTCAGAACAATAACAGCATTAAGTCTGACGGTATAATCGAGGCTGCGATCAGAGAGATGAGCGGTCAGACAGAGACTGCCGAGCCTGTCGCCGAAGAGACGACGGTCATTCCCGAACCTGCCGCAGCCGAAGAAGTAAAGGAACCCGAGATACCCGCTATGTCCGATAACGGCGAACTGGTCTTCACCGAGGCATCCGTATCTACTGAGTTCGGAGGGATGGAAACACCTTCAGCCGAGGAGGCGTTTAATCCTTATAGTGTCGGCTCAGGAGAAGAGATGCAGAACGCGGCACCTCTGGTATTCGGTGATGACGGAACAGCCCCTGCTCCGGATTTTGGCAATGCCGAGAACGCCGGAGAAGATGTTCCGGAGTATCTCTTTACAGCCGAGAAGCCGGTACTTACAGAGGATGACAAGCTTCCTGTCGATTTCCCCAAGGAAGAACCCGTTCCGGCAGCTGAGGCTCCCGCTGAAGAGCCGGCAGTAGCTGCAGCAGCTGCTGCAAGTGAGTTCACACTTCCTTTTGCAAATGCCGTAGAGACTATTCCCGAGGAGAAGCCTATAGCTCCTGCTGAGAGCGATATCCCGGATATGCCTCTTTACAATACCAACAGCTTTGATACACCGGTTGCCGCTGTAAGTTCAGAGCAGCCTGTGAATAGTAACCCCCAGGACGTTTACACATATGGTCAGTACAGGGAGAACGAGAATATGGCAGACGATTCTTCTTATCAGTCCTTTGGTTCCGAAGGCAACAATTACAGTGATTTCACTAACAGCGGAACAGACGGATACGGTTACCATAACGACGGGATCGATTATGGAACGGCCTCAGGTGCTTCGGCACCTACCGGCGGAGAAGAGCAGCTCTCCTTCGGATCAGAACCATATGGTGCCGATGCCGGGAACACTGCTTATCAGTCAGGTGCAGATGCATATGGAGCTTCCGGATATGATGCATCCGGGTATGAGTCTCCTTATGGAGCCGGAAACGGATATACAGATTATTCCTCTAATCAGGAATCTTCCTATCAGGAATATGGTACACAGTCCTACTCGGATAACAATGCCGCATTCGGAGGAGCTTCTTCCGACAGCGGTGATGACTGGATCAACGGCATCTTAGGACTTGACGGTATGGACAGCGGATATGGCACAAGTGCTTCTGCAGCTGATACGACCGCTGCTCCCGGAATGTCCGCTTCTTATGCAGGAGCCGCAGCCGGTACTGCTGCAAGGGCAGCGGGAACACGTCCCGGCGGTCCCGGAAGGACAGCTAACGGAAGAAGACCGGCTTCAGGCAATGCCCGTCCCGGCCACGGCAAGAAGAGGAAAATCCCGAAGCTTAACCGTAACGGATATATCTTCCTGGCATTCGTTCTCGTAATGCTCATCTGCTTTATCATCCTGATCGCAGTTATCGCCAAGGCCTGCTCCAAGGATGAAGAACCTGCCGAGACAGAACCTACGACAACACCTGTCGAGATCATCGAGACAGAACCTTCACAGACAGAGCCTGCTCCGACACAGCCTGTATCCGACGGACTTGATCCTATCGGTGTATTCTACTTCAGCGACAATATCGGATATAAGAGCTGGTGGGATCTTTTCAACAAGGTATATGACATCCACCTTCTCACTGAGAATGATCCTTATGTACAGAAGCTGATCGATTACAACAACTACTACTGTGCAACACAGGGTATTGCAACAACGATCCCTGCCGGCTATAAGCCCACCGCCGGTGATCAGTTCGTTCTGCCCGAAGCGGCAGTCCTCGAGGAGAGCTTTACGCTTCCTACAACTGATGCAGCCGCTAATCCCAACGGTGGCGGAGTCAGTGGAAGCGTTGAGGTAGTTGAAGGCAATAGCACAGGTGAGACTGCTACCGCAGATCCTGCCGCAACAGGTGAGACCGCCGCAACAGGTGAGACCGCCGCAACAGGTGAGACTGCACCCGCAGCAGATGCAAATGCAGGTGCTGCCTAAGGCGCTCCCATCATCGGATAAGGGTCGAGGCCCGGAATGCTCTATAGAGTGATAAAAAGACAGGGGCGCCGCCGATTGACGGTGCCCCTTCACATATAAGGAATAATAATATGAGGTACCATTTTAAGAATCGCAAGGGCTGGATGAACGACCCTAACGGGCTTGTCTTCTTTAAGGGGAGATATCATGCCTTTTTCCAGCACTATCCTCATGCACCGAGGTGGGGACAGATGCACTGGGGACATGCCGTAAGCAGTGATCTCATAAACTGGGAAGAACTTGATATAGCGCTGTTTCCTGATATGCCGTATGAAGATGACGGAGGCTGTTTCTCCGGGTCGGCGATCGTTAAGGACGGCAGACTGTATCTTTTCTATACATCTGTTTCTCATGAATCGGGTCAGACCCAGTCCGTGGCGTATTCTGATGACGGCATTAACTTTATCAAATACGAGGGCAATCCGGTAATAAAGACTTCGCCTCTTGGAGATAAAGACAACTTCAGAGATCCGAAGGTATTCCGTTATAAGGGTGAATACAGGATGGTCGTAGGTGCCGGTTCATATAATATCGGCTCGGTACTGCTATACAGGTCAACGGATCTTCTCGAGTGGGATTATATGGGAGAACTCCTGACTGACGGCAGGTTCGGAGGTTGTATCGAATGTCCTGACCTTTTCCCGCTTGAAGACAGATATGTCCTTATGTTCTCTTCCATGAGGCAGCTGCCCCACAGAGTATGTTTTACGGTAGGAGATTTTGACGGGGAGAAGTTTATACCCGATGACGAGATCGAGCCGTTCTTCGCTATAGAGACCGGACCCGATTTTTATGCTCCTCAAACGTTTACTGATAATAAGGGAAGGCGTCTTCTGATCGCATGGATGTTTAACTGGTCACGCAAGGTGGGTGCAGGGCAGACCCAGGTCGGTGCATTTACGATCCCGCGTGAACTGGAGTTCGACCATAACGGCAATCTGATAATGATCCCGTGTTCGGAAGCTATGAAGTATGTAGTAAATGAGAGCAGGTTCGTGACATATGAGAACGGCAGGCTCCGGATAATGTTTGAAGGAAAAACTGTCTTTGATAAGGCTTATGCAAATGAACCTGAGGTAATGGTCCTCGAGGATGTCGGAGTCGTGGAACTGTTCATCAACGGCGGACGTGAGACGATCACGTGCTATATATGCTGAATCCGGGGCTCAGAGCATGATAAACGGTGATATTAGTGACAGGATAGTATATTCCGGCGGTGACATTATCATTTTCGATAAGAATCCGGGAGAAGATTCCGAGATGATCCCGGAACTTCTCGGGGGCGGCTTTAACGTTCTGACGAGGCTGGATAAGCCCGTGGCAGGGCTCTTACCATTGTTAAGGACCACCGGAGAACAGACGAGATACGGTTTTGAGAAGACTTATCTGGCAGTCGTATGCGGCGATCCGGGAGAGAGCGGCCTGATGGAGGACCTGCTTTTCCATGACAAGCGGGCCAACAAGACCTATGTTGTCAAGAGAATGCGCAAGGGAGTTAAGTCTGCAAGCCTTGAATATGAGAGACTCGCATATGATCAGGAGCATGATCTGTCACTCGTTAAGATAAGGCTTATGACCGGAAGGACTCACCAGATAAGGGTGCAGTTCGGCTCGAGACATATGCCGCTGGCAGGAGACGGCAAGTACGGCAGCCGCATAAAGTGTGAGAATGTGGCACTGATAGCCCATGAGATAGTTCTTAAGGATCTTAAGGAAGGGACGAGTACAAGGATCGTCTCGAAGATCCCCGATATTTACCCCTGGAATCTCTATCAGTGATGTTCTTCGCCGTTCATCCAGCTCTGGTGATAGTAATTACGGCGGTATTCCTCAGGTGTCATGCCGGTCTCTTTCCTGAATACCTGTATAAAATGGCTCTGTGAAGAGAAACCGAGATAGTTGGCTATGTTAAGGCTTGACTCATCAAGGTGTCTCAGCATATTACATGCCGTCTGGATCTTCTGCTCTCTGATGTAATGGCTGATCGTCTGACCGGTTTCCTGTTTGAAGAGCTTTGACAGATAGCTCGGATTAAGTGACAGGGAATCCGCGACCGACTCGACCGTGAGGTTCTCTCTGATGTTGGAACGGATATGGTCGATCGCGAGTACGACATGACGTGAGACGGCTTTCTGCTTTGAGATATTCTTCATCCTGTTGCAGTAGTCGCGGGCGATGGCGTCGCTTATGGCATTGATCTCCTTGGTGGTCGTGGCCTTATCGAGCCTTCGGATGTAGATATCGCTCAATGCATAGCTGACCGATACATCCATACCTGCTTCGATGCAGAATCTGCTGACCATAGCAACAAGTACTATCGTATGGTAGCGTCTGTTGGATACCTCGTTGTCAGAGAGTTTGCCTATCTTGTCCTCCGACGGAAGGTCGTTCAGCATCTCCTCAAGGATCTCTATGTTGCCTGAAGATACCGCATCGTAAAAGGCGATCTCACGATCGTAGGAGAACCTGAACTGGGATGCTTCGCGCTCTTCGAGCAACTGTGCCTCTAATTCCTTATCTGTATCAGGGATCATAAACTCTCCTCCTTGGCGATCCGACAGGTATCAGTCGATTACGGTTATGGAAGTTATCACAGGCTGGAAGCCGTCTTGAACAGTACCGTTGTTATCTGTTACGGGGACCTCGGCACATATCCTGTCAACTGCATCCATGCCTGAAGTTACGTGGCCGAATGCGGCATACTGTCCGTCAAGAGACCCCTGAGCTGAAGTGCCCTGAACGATGAAGAACTGCGAGGAGGCGCTGTTCATATCAACTGAATTACGCGCCATGGATATCGTGCCCCTGTCATGTGATATGGGGTTATCATAGCCGTTGGCGGAGAACTCGCCGTAGATATTGGTGCCGCTTCCGCCTGTGCCGTTACCGTCGGGATCTCCGCCCTGGATCATGAAACCGTTCATTATCCTGTGGAAAGTCAGTCCGTCGTAGAAGCCTGACTTGGCAAGATCCACGAAGTTTGTGACAGTTACGGGAGCTGCGTCGGCATCCAGCTCGACACATATCTTGCCGTAGCCTGATACAAGGATCTCAACGTGGTGAAGGCCGGACAACAGTTCCGATTCGTCGGGGATACTTACCGAGGCATCCGTTGCCTCATCTGTCTTGTCACTGCCTGATGACGATGAACACGCGCTCATACACGCGAAAAGCATTGCGGCTGTCAACAGGGTTATTACATTACGTATGATCTTTTTGCTCATAATTGAACTCCCATAGTATTTTCCTATATCTGTACCGTCATATTTTACTACAAGATCCTTATGTATTCACGACAGGCTTTGACTTATCGTTACTGTCACGGACTATGATGTTATTTTTACAAAAAAACAGCTCTCAGATTAATAAAAATTTTCGACTTTTAAACTATGTTTGGTATTGAAACTTCCTGTCTGTGAACGTATAGTTTTAATGTTATAGATTTATAAAGGATTACTATGTCCTTTTACATATGATGAAGGTCAGAAGAGAGGGGTAAAGATGAAGAAGACATCGGGGACATCAGGGAGCAACAGACCGGGCGTTCGTAATGCTATCACACCGGTACAATTGTCTGACAGGACTACAGGGAAGAAGTCCGGCAAGAAGAGTTCTGCATCATCCTCCAAGGGTAAGGCAAAGAGACCCGCAGCAAAGTCAAAGAGAGCAAAGAAGAATAAGAACGGCGGAAAGATCGCGGCATTTATCGTCGGAACGGTTGCCGTTGCCGCTGTTGCAGGTGTTGTCGGATTCAAGTACTGGGAGCAGAACATTAAGGAAAAGAAGTATGAAGTAACACTCGCTGACGGAACCGTATCAGAACTCACGGTCGATGAACTCAGGGATTCCATGGATCTGACGGTATTCCCTCAGGGAACGGTAATCAACGGCGTTAATGTTGCCGGTATGACTATCGACTCTGCCCGTGAGAGCGTAAAGGCAAATGAGCCGGAAGCTCCGCTCTACCTTGACATCAAGCTTGATCTGGACGGGACACAGTATCCGGTAGATCTGTCATCGCTTCCTCTCGAGTCAAATATCGAAGAGATCCTGACAGAGGCCTTCAATTATGCCAAGCCTTCAGACAATGCCGAGGCTGAGGAACTTGTATCCTGCTACAACAGAAGAGAGCAGATGAAGCTCACGCCTGTTGACTATAACACGGCTTATACTCTGAATTCCGAAGGTATCGGATCGATCATCCACAATATCCTTGACCCTCTGGCAAGTGAAGCACGTGATGCCCAGATCACCGGGTTCAATACCAATTCACTTACTTTTGAATATACCCCGTCCGCAAAGGGCTACATCATCGATACCGAGAAGGCAGTAACGGACGTTAAGGCTCTTCTCGATGCCGGCGAATATGTCGGGACCGTAAGTGTTGATGCACAGGTAACCGAACCCGCGTTCACAACCGAGATGGTCCTTAGCGATTTTGGTCTTATGGCGGAGTCACATTCGACCACGACCTCCAATAATTCACGTAACCACAACATAAGGATCACCTGTGAGAAGCTTGACGGTCTTATTCTCCAACCGGGAGAATCTTTCTCGTTCAATGATACGGTCGGTCAGAGAACTGCCGCTACCGGCTACGAGATGGCCGGAACCATTATCAATGGTCAGTATCAGGATGATTACGGCGGAGGAATCTGTCAAGTCAGTACAATGATCTATCAGTCATGTATCAAATCTGATATTAAGGTAGACAGAAGAAGCGGACATTCTTTTGCTTCCTCATACGCCGATCCCGGAACGGATGCTACGGTAGATTGGGGCGGTGTAGACTTTATCTTTACCAATAACAAGGATTATCCCATTGCTATGCATGCCGTCTATGATAACGATAATTACACGGTATCAGTCAGCCTCTACGGCCCTAAGCTGCCCAATGGTATCCACTACGATTTTGTCGGCTCGACAGTATCGGTCAATCCTCACACCACTGTTTATCAGCCTAACGGTGAGCTCCCCGTAGGAGTTACGAATACACAGAGCGGCGGTCATGACGGTGCTACTGCCGTATCCTACCGTATCAAGTATGATGCGTCAGGTAACGAACTTGAGCGTGAGCAGATAGCTACTACGTCTTATACAATGGTCCCTGCGGTTATCGAAGTGGGTATCCTTAATCCCGACGGATCTCTTGCTACTCTTAATACCGAGACGGGTGAAGTCACCGGTATCGTAGAGTCAGTCCCTTCGGATCCTTCGGACAGCTCGGTCGATCCTTCTGCTTCCGATACCACTCCTTCTGATACATCGGAGACGGGAGAGACACAGCCTACAGAACCGACACAGCCTACTGAGCCTACGGAACCTACCGGTGATACGACACCTGCAGATACAACACCTTCGGAGACTCCCGCAGATACGACTCCCGCAGATACGACTCCCGCAGAGACACCTGCTGAAGGCGGCGAAGGCGGCGAAGGTCAGACAGCCTGATAAGATCAAACCTGAGAACTATGGAGCATAATGATAACAACATCAGATATGAGATGTTGCTTTCGGATACTTCGGTGCCGGATGTGTTCATTGTGTGCCATATGCAGGAATTAACCGGCGATACCCTCAAGTTCTGTCTGTGGCTTATGATGACATACGGAACGGCAGGGAAGTTTACCCTCGAATCTGTTAAGGACTATTCCTATCTCAATCCTTCTGAAGCAAGCGAAGCCATAGCCGAGCTTATTGCCGCAGGACTCGTATACAAGAGCGGCGATGATTCATTCTGTCTTACTGATCTTAAGCAGAAGGAAGCTCTCGATTTTGCCAAGGCTTATGCTGCGAAGGGCGTTAATATCGACGGGCTTGAGCTGTCTGCCGATGCGAAGGCAAGGGATGTTCTGGCTGCCAGCATTTCAAAGACTTTCTACCTGGGTAAGGCGCCTTACTGGAGCTACCGCCTGATAGATAAGTGTCTCTATGAGTATAATTTTGAGGCTCCTGTCGTCTATAAGCTTTTCGAAGAGGGGCGTGACGGTAGATTCCACGTATCGACCCCCAGGATGGAGTCACTTGCCAAGGACTGGTATAATCGAGGATATACGAGCAGTGACAAACTCGGAGAGTATTACGACCACAAGACGCGTGTTAGAGCCGTTACCGAGAAGATGGGCAAGCTCCTCAGACGAAGGATCAACGGACTGGATATGGAAAGGATCGAGAGATGGGTCAAGGCTATGGACGTCACTCCCGATCTGGCGGCATATGCTTTCCGTTGTAATGAATTCAGAGGTAACGTAACGCTCAAGAATGTCGAGGATACGCTGAACACCTGGTATGAGCTGGGGATCAAGACACCCGACAAGGCAATGGTCTACGAGAACGAGCGGCATCAGGAGAATAAGTCAAAGTCCCGTAAGATGCGCGGTAAGGACAATCTGTGGAAGACCGGTGCTGAGGCAGGACTTCTGAAGCAGGATAAGGAAAAGAACGGTGAGAAGGCTGATCCCGTAAAGAATGATGCGGATGATAAGACGCATGATGTCATACTGGATCTGTTCGGTGAATGATATGAAGACGATCGACGATATCCTACAGGAAGCGGCAGGCTACAATAACGTTCTTAAACAGATCGCCAGAGACGATCGTATCGAGCGTATATATGAGCAGTATCCGGAGCTTAGGGACATAGATTCCAAGCTGATGGATTCCAGAAGAGGCAGGCTCATGGCTGCCATGGACCATGATCAGTCTGCTGAGGATGCTTATGCCAAGAGGGAGATCGAGCTTACCGGGCGTAGGGAAGAATTTATCGGCAAGAATAAGATAGATCCCCGGTTTGATGAACTGAAGGATATATGTGCGACATGTCACGATACGGGATATAAGGTGAATGCACGCGGTACCAGAGTCGTGTGTGACTGCAGGAAGCGCGAACTCGAGGAGAGCTTCGCGGAAGCCGGGATGGCCGATTATTCAACCTATACTCTTAATAAATATGATAAGAAATACGGCAAGGATCCCGCCAAGAGGAATTCCGTTCTGAACAATATGATGAATGTTGTTCTCGGCAAGGACAAGAAGACGCTTTGCCTTTATATCGATGAACCCGGAAGCGGCAAGACATATCTGTCGATCTGCATGGTCAAGGCCGCGATCACGATGGGAAAGAGCGGTGCTTTCGTAAGGTGCGAAGATATTGCCGACAAGGAAGATGAGATCGACGACTATAAGACGTGTGATTTCCTTCTGATCGATGACTTTGCGGGCGAGGTCACACTCCGTGCAAGGGTCAGCGGCAATCTGAATGATATCCTTGAGAGCCGGATCGCTACGGGACGTCCGACTGTGTTGGTTTCTTTCACCGACAAGGAGTCTCTTATCGGTGAGAGTGACGCCAGGATCGCTGCCAAGATACAAAGAGCTGAGGTCTTATGAAGGTCCGGAACGGAATCGACATAACCGAGATATCCAGAATGCGTAAGATAATCGACGAAGGCAACACTGCATTCATCGATCGCGTCTTTACTACAGGCGAGCAGGAATACTGTTCCACTCCCGGATATGATGATCGTAAAGCGGAACGCTATGCTGCAAGATATGCTGCCAAAGAGGCGGCAGCCAAGGCTCTGGGGACCGGGATCTGTACGAAGGGCATCGCTTTTACTGACATCGAAGTCGTTAAGGACGAAGCCGGAGCGCCTGAGCTCAGGTTAAGCGGAAAAGCACTGGAGCGCGCCCGCGAGATCAAGGTTATCTCTACGGCCATCAGCATAACTCATGAGAAGGAATATGCAGCAGCTGCTGTGACATTATTGACTGATGAAGAAGAACTCTAAGATAAAGGAAACCGGTAAAAAGCGCAGTTTCTTTGCCCGAAGAGGTAAGGAAGACTACGAGTACGAATACCGCGAGAAAAAGGTAAGACATCTCGAGGATGCCGCCTCTTTCCTTAACGAGACCGATGATATAGCGGGCAAGTTCGGAAGCCCGGAGGACTTAAGCGACAAGTGGGGCCTCGGTCGCAAGGATTCTACCCTGAAGCAGGCCGGAAGACACAGGATAATCAGCTTTGCCGTAGCGGTTGCAGTCGCGTTGTTCATAATAATCGCGGTATTCCGTATTCTGCCGGCAATACTTCCGGGATTTTTCGAAGGATCAAATATCGAGCTCTTCGTCGAAAAGTCCGTTAAACTCGAGTATGACGATCCCTCATATCGTGTTATAAAAGATTCGGTAGTAAGTGTAGTATCAGAACCTGACCCTTCGTCGGACCGGGTCACTCAGGTGCTCTATAACGAGCCGGTGACGGTCATCGCCGAAGAAGCCGGATCCGACTATATCCTTATCAGGACCGAGGATGGTCTGGAGGGTTATATCCCTGCCGATACGGTGATCTCCGACACTGACTCAGTCGAGCCCGATCTTCACGAGTATAAGCTGGTCGTATCCGAGAGCAGCAAGAATATAATGACGCATGCGTCACAGGGAACACTCATCGCCAAGGTAATGATGAATACGGTCCTTTACGCCGACGTCAAGCGTGACGGTGTTTATCAGGTGTACCTGCCGGGCGGGGAGACAGGCTGGATCGGATCATCCGGCGTTATCGAGATCGGGACGAGAGAGAATATCGAAGAGGTTTCCTGCAGGTATTTTGTAAGTTCGGCACTCAGCCTTGTTAATTCGATGTATCTGTCTGATGGTATCACAATGAACGGCATCTCTATCAACGGACTTGTATACGTCTGTTCGTGCGTCAACGGCATACCGATGCCGAGGACCGTCGAGGGGCAGGCTGAGATGGGGACACCCGTCACACTGAACTATGACGTTGTTACGGGAGAACTCCTGATCGATTCCATCATCCCGGGAGATATCGTTTTCCTTCGAAGTCCGTATTCCGGTGCCAATGATGACAGCATCTACGAGATGGCGGTATGTACCGATACAGGGACTCTCCTGATGATATCATCAGCGCGTACGACCATCAGACTGCGCTCTTTTGACTCAAGAGACGAGCTGTGTGACAGGATACTGATGGTACGGCGAGTTTTTATGCAATAAACAGGTTGCACGATAAAGATTAATGTGTTATCATCTCACTTGCGCGTTAAGTGAGATAAAGAGAAATAGGAGGTGTATCCAATGGCTAAGTGTGAGATTTGTCAGAAGGACACATTTTTTGGCAGAAAGATCAGAATCACTCGTTCGCAGATTTCACGTCGTGCTTTGACAACTCAGCAGCCTAATGTCCATAAGGTCAAGGTTGTTGTTGAAGGCACCCCTAAGACAATGCATGTCTGCACACGTTGCCTTCGTTCCGGTCTCGTAAAGAGAGCATAAAAGAAGCGAAGAACATTTGATTCTAGTAAATAAGACCCGGTCATATGGCCGGGTTTTTGCATACCTGATCTTTATATCATGCACGCAAGGAGTATGTGTTAACCGTTAGTCCACCCTCAGTCCGTATGCTATATATGAGTGTTTCTGTTGCAAAGCACTAGTCCCACTTAATATTAATGCCTCAGGATTGCTGTTTGTTTTTATACGCATAGTGTGTATAATACGAACAGGAGGTATTTGCTTTGTGACCGTTAGAGAAATCGAGAAGATCCTTAAGGCAGACGGGTGGTATGAAGTGGGACAGATCGGATCTCACAGACATTTCAAGCATCGATCCAAGACTGGGAAATAACTATTCCTATCCATAAGGGTGATCTGAAACTCAAAACGGCGAAGAGCATTCTGAGACAAGCAGGATTACAGAGGTAGTATTGGGAGGCACACATGAACAAATTAGTTTATCCGGCTATATTTACACCTGATGAGGAAGGCGGTTACACAGTGGAAATACCTGATCTTCCGGGCTGCGTTACAGAGGGAGAAGACATAGCAGATTCTATTGCTATGGCTGAAGATGCTGCATCGGGATGGATCCTTGGCGAATTAGAGGAAGGGAACAGTTTCCCTGCCCCGAGCATGGTGATCAACATCAAGCCTCCCAAGGGTTCTTTCACGAGTCTGATATCAATCGATATTGATGCTTATTCAGAACGATACGGGAATAAAGCCGTCCGTAAGAACATCACGATTCCGGCCTGGCTTAATACCTATGGGGAAAAGAACAATATAAACTTTTCAAAGGTACTTACAGAGGCCCTTATGAAAAGAGCTTCGGGACAATAAAAACTTCACAGTGGTAAAATACAGACAAATACATAAACTTCATTATCGTGTAATTTGAGGAGGGCGCCATAAATGAAGGCTATCAAGTGTGAGATGTGCGGCGGTAATCAGCTTGTCAAGGCGGATGGTTATTATACCTGCCAGAGCTGCGGGACCAAGTATACAACAGAGGAAGCGCAGAAGCTGATCGTTGAGGCGCATATAGATATCTCCGGCAGCACTGTAAAGATCGATCACAATGCAGAGACCGAGACAGGTCTTCAGTATGCCCGCGAGGCGCGAATGAGGAAAGACTACGCCGGCGCTCTCAGGTATTACAGGCAGGTCGCACCTTATGCGCACGGTAATTGGGAGGTATCATTCTATATTCCTTTCTGTGAAGCCGTTACGGATATGACGAATGTCGAATTATCACAGAGCAAGATACTGTCCGCTTATTCGGGAACATTTCATGACCTTCATGTAGAATTTGACAAGACCTTTGACAGGGCAAAGCTTGAGCAGAACCTGACGTGTATAGTAAACGACGTAATCTATGCGGAACAGCTTTTCGCTACTACTCAGAAGAAGGAGTGGGGGTTGTTTATCGACAAGGAAAAGCATCAGCAGGCTGCAGCATATAATGATCAGGTGATGCGGGGCAATTCGAGGATCCTTTATTATCTCGCATTCAATATATATGATCACTTTGGATACCTGAACAAGTATACCGTGCCGCTGATCAATGCTGCGCACAAGATAATGACTTCGATAGGTATACTGGTATTTGACCCGATGCGGGAGGAGATCGCCCGCGGCAAGGAGCTTAAGAAACTGGCCAAAAAGTCGAATATTTAAGTCTCTATGTCTTAGTTTGGCTTTATTTGCCGGATATACAAACGACGTTACCAATAGCTTTGGTAACGTCGCAGTGAATCTCTCTCATCGAAAACTTATTTCTTCGGCACCTCGATCACGGACTTACCGCCCATGTACATTCTGAGAGGTTCGGGGATCCTTACAGATCCGTCTTCATTCAGGTTATTCTCAAGGAGTGCAATGAGCATTCTCGGCGGAGCAACACAGGTGTTGTTCAGTGTGTGTGCGAGGTAGGTGCCGTTCGGACCCTTTATCCTGATCTTAAGTCTTCTGGCCTGAGCGTCACCCAGGTTGGAGCAGGATCCGACCTCGAAGTACTTCTTCTGTCTCGGAGACCATGCCTCGACATCGCAGGACTTGACCTTCAGGTCGGCGAGGTCACCGGAGCAGCACTCGAGTGTCCTTACCGGAACGTCAAGACTTCTGAAGAAGTCTACAGTGTTCTTCCAGAGCTTATCGTACCACATCATGGAGTCCTCGGGCTTGCAGACAACGATCATTTCCTGCTTCTCGAACTGATGGATACGATATACGCCTCTCTCTTCGATGCCGTGAGCACCGACTTCCTTACGGAAGCAGGGAGAATAGGATGTGAGTGTCTGAGGGAGCTTGTCCTCACTCGTGATGGTGTCGATGAACTTACCGATCATGGAGTGTTCGGAAGTACCGATGAGGTAGAGATCTTCGCCTTCGATCTTGTACATCATGTTCTCCATCTCAGCGAAAGACATAACGCCTGTAACAACAGATGATCTGATCATATAGGGCGGGATATAATATGTGAATCCGCGGTCGATCATGAAGTCTCTGGCGTAGGACAGACATGCTGAGTGAAGTCTGGCAATATCGCCCTTGAGATAGTAGAAACCGTTACCCGATGTCTCCCTTGCAGGGTCGAGCTCGATACCGTCGAGCTTTTCCATGATATCTACGTGATAAGGGATCTCGAAGTCCGGGACAAAAGGCTCACCGAATCTCTCGTTCTCAACATTCTCGGAATCATCCTTGCCTACAGGAACAGAAGGGTCGATGATGTTGGGGATGACTCTCATGATCTTGTCGATCTTCTCCGCAAGATCAGTCTCCTTGGCGCTCAGAGCCTCGAGCTCATCCGCCATCGAAGCGACCTCGGCCTTTGCTTGCTCAGCTTCATCCTTCTTGCCCTGCCCCATAAACATACCGATCTGCTTGGAGATCTTATTACGCTGGGAACGTAAGTATTCGGCGCGTGTCTTGGACTCACGGAATTCCTTGTCCAGTTCTATGACCTCGTCCACGAGCGGTAATTTCTCGTCCTGGAATTTCTTTCTGATGTTCTCCTTTACGACCTCGGGTTCCGAGCGAAGAAACTTGATATCGAGCATATTGATAAACCTCCGATTATAATACCTTGCAATAATCCAACGACTATTGTATCACCATTTATCCTCTGTTGCCCCCATAATTTCCCGAAGGATATTCGGCAGAAGCATTCCAGAGTATGAACTCGGTCTGTCCGGCGTCCTGAAGACCACGGATCTGAGCGTTTATGGCGTCATAGTCATATACCATATAGTTGCCTTCGCCTATGTAGGCAGCAGTGAAGGCCTGAACATAAGGGCGGACCGTACTGTAACCGGGCGTGTTGTGATAGAAGCTTCCCGCCATCAGTACGTTATACATCATCTCATAGGGGGCTTTATCAGGTGCCGGATACTCTGTTCCGTTCAGGATCGTACCCAGGGCGTAGTGTGAAGGGTAGATCATGGGGCAGAGTGAATCGACCTGAGTCAGGCCTACCGTGCGCCAGTCCTGACCTAAGATGTCTCCGTCGAGCGAGCTCGTTACGGCAATACCGAAGATATCCGCAGACAGCGGCACTCCCAGAGTATCCTGTATCCTGATGCGTGCAGTCTGAAGGAAGCGGTTGATAGCATCGCTCCTGGCCGGGACTTCATTCTCTATTCCGTAATAGGGCGTATTACCGCTTGTCGTCGCTCCGGTCGGGAATCTTACATAGTCAAACTGGATCTCATCAACACCGAATGTAATGGCTTCTTCCGCGATCTCGATAAAGTATTCCCAGTTACGGGCATCGTACGGGCTCGCGAAAGCAGATGATCCTTCATTATAGAAGTACAGCGGCTCGCCGGTGCTGTCACAGATAGCGCGGTCGGGATACCTCGTGACGAGCTGAGGATCCTTGAAGCATACGATACGGCCGATGACGCGGACACCGTGAGCATGACATTCCTCGACTACGGCGGCCAGATCATACTGAGGATTGATGTATCCGATCTCCCGTGCGGTCTCATTCGTAGAGTTGAAATAGATACCGCCTGCCTCCTTAAGGTCTATTACGAGCGTGTTGATCTCGGAATTATCCGCTATGGCCAGATTCTCTTCGAGATTATAGACTGCGTTGATATAGAGACCGTGGACCTCGTAATGTTCATAGGGTATCGGATTCTCGCATGGGACAAGCTCGCCCCAGTAGTTATCGGCAATGGGATTGGCGGATATGAGTTCCTCCACTTTATAAGGCTCTGTAGTCTCTGCCGTGTCTGAAGAAGACGAGAGATCCGTGAATTCAAGAGTCGTCTCGGTGCTGTCATGGTGATTCCCAAGGTCGAAAAGCGGCTCGTCAGGGTCCTTCGTTGCTGATTTGCCGGCTATGCCGCCCAGGAGAATGAGCCCAAGGGTAACCGAAAGACACAGGAGGACCATAAATACCTTCTGCATTATCGCGAGTCTGCGCTTGGCGGTTGCTTTACGGTTCCTGACGCCGCGGTTATATTCCTTAAGGTCATATCTTTTGTTGTTATTGATCATATATGCATTATATAGGATATATAAGAAAACGAAAGTAACTTTTTGATGATAATACTGCTCAAAGCAAGGCAGATGTGAAGATTAGCGGTATACTGTTAATATATTTTCGAGAAGAACGGGGGAAGCTATGAACGGCAGGAAGCTCATCATATCGATAATCGTCGTTATCCTTGTAATAACAGCCGTGTTCGTATGCTGCAGAAGACGCAGCGGTGACGAAGGCGAACCCACGTCTACATATATCGTCGGAACTACCCGTGATGACGGGCAGGGGATAGTCGTTTATAACCCGAATGATTTTGAAGTCATAACGCCTGCGGACAATTGAGACACGCATAAACTGTGCAGTTTGTTCTGCCGTATGGTAAAATCCTTACATACGATATTGATCACCCACAGGCGCGAGTAACAGGCAGTGAGCTTAAGATGATAGTAAGAAATTGTGCAGGCGGTATCGCCTTTAATAATGACAGAGTCTTCATGCTTCGTAATGATAAGCATGAATGGGTATTTCCGAAGGGTGTGGTGCGTGACGGCAAGACACTCAAGGAAGTTGCAGTCGAGCGGTTCAAGATCGAGGCCGGACTGACAGTTCGGATACTGGCACCGTGCGGCAAGACGAATTATGAGTTCTATTCAGTGACAAGACGTAAGCCGGTTCATAATAATATTTCGTGGTTTGTAATGGAAGCCGAGAATGACGATATCACGATCGATACGTCGGAAGGATTTGTCGAGGGCAGGTTCTTCCCTATAGAAGAAGCTCTCGCCGAGATCACATACAGCCAGGACAGATCATTGCTGATGACCGCTTATCAGCGATACAAAGAGATAAGCTGATACTGCGAATAAGGTATGATAACTCTATCGGAATACGGAGAATCCAGGATCGAGATCAAGAAGTCCGTCTTCATAGGACGTGCCGTAAGGATACGTTCAGCTCAGGAGGCGGAAGCTTTTGTCAATGAAGCCAGGAATACTTATCCTGATGCGAGACACTGTTGTTATGCATGGACTTATGACGGGCAGACACAGATGCGCAAGTACAGTGATGACGGGGAGCCGTCAGGGACGGCCGGAATGCCGATGCTGAGCATAATCGATAAGAACGGTTTTATGAATGTGGCCGTTACTGTCACGAGATATTTCGGAGGGATATTGCTCGGGAAGGGCGGGCTCGTTCGTGCCTACACCGAGGCGACCATCGCGGCGCTTGAAGCCGCCGGCCCCGTCCGTACCGAGGTCGGGGAAGCCTACAGGGCAGATTGTCCGTATGCGATGAGCGACAAACTCACGTATCTGATGGAGACGAACGGCTGGCAGATCGAAGATATCCAATACGGATCCAACGTCGGTATCACGTATGTATGTCAGAAGACCGACAGTGCTAAGATGATAACTGCGGTGACCGATAAGACAGCAGGTAAGATAAGTCCAGTCTTGATCGGAGAACGTGAGATCTTGATAGAGAAGTTCTCGCTTAAAGAATAGATTTGACTAGATTTTGCCGATATATCTGCGGCATTCGGGTATATCATTAGTTAGGTGGATCCAAAAGGATCCGGAGGAGATGGTTAAATGGATAATGAGAGAATAGAAGAAGAGAATAATGAGCAGGCTTTTGTTCCGGCGAAGGAAGATGCCGGAACGGATACATCGATCACTGAACAGGTCGCTCCCGCAGCGATGATCAGCGATTGTCCGCCTTCGGATCCTGTCGGTTACACGGAACGCGAGAGTATCCGCGGATCCGGGGAGCGAAGCGATGATGACAGATCAGAGAAGCCCAAGCACAAGAGCAGCAAAGCATTTACGATCATGACGATGGCCCTGATCGCATGCATCTGTTTCTCGGCATTCCAGACTGTATATATCTTCGGTCTAACGACAGGCAAGTTCGGCAATATGACATATACGAACGGCAGGAAGCAGGAGAATAAGCCTGCGGCACAGCAGCTGTCCGCCCGTCCGTCGGATCTGGCTGATCCTGCATTTACTCTTGAGGAAGCCGCTTCGGTCTATGATCCGAACAAGGATACTCTGAGTACTGTCGAGATAGTCGATAAGGTCAGTCCCGCGACTGTATCGGTCTTTATAGTCGATACAACTGACGGCAGCAGTGAGGCGGTTTCTTCCGGATCGGGATTCATTATTTCCGAGGACGGTTATGTCGTTACAAATCAGCATGTTGTCGAAGATGCGACCAAGAATGACAATTATGAACTGAAGGTCGTTGTTCCGGATTATGAAGATCCGATATCGGCTCAGGTCGTCGGGGCAGACGTCCAGACAGATGTAGCTGTGCTTAAGCTCGACAGTGAAGAGAGTTTTCCTTATGTAACTCTCGGTGATTCCGATCTGCTCCAGACCGGAGAGCTTGTTGTCGTTATAGGTAACCCGTTAGGAACATTGTCCGGATCTGTTACTGCAGGCGTCGTATCGGCTCTCGGAAGAACAATGAACAACAAGGGATACACGCTGAGCCTTATCCAGACTGACGCTTCGATCAACGTCGGTAACAGTGGCGGACCTATGATCAATTCCTTTGGTGAGGTAATAGGTATCACCAACGCCAAGATGAGTTCTGCGGAAGGTCTTGGATTTGCCATTCCGATAAGCGATGTAAAGAGCATCATACAGTCGCTGATCAACTACGGTTATGTTGCCAACCGGCCTTATCTGGGTGTCTCGGTATCTTATGTCGCCGACGGATCGTTCTACGGAGCATTCGAAGGTGTATTCGTAGCTGAAGTCGATGCAGGCGGTCCTGCAGAGGAAGCAGGCATTCAGGTCGGCGACCGCATCATCTCCATGGACGGCATTGAAATCACGGCGACAAATGATATTATAGATATACGCAACTCGCATGAGATCGGTGACTATATTACAGTAGTCATCGAGAGAAACAACAAGGAGATCGAGCTGTCACTTCGAGTCGGGGACAGCTACACGGGCAAATGATATCTAACAGCCGCAGAAAGTTTTGGGTCAAGGCAACAGCAATACTTCTCACGATCGCATTGGGCGGTTCCGTTATCGCTTACATTGTTATCGCGATAATGAATATTGACTGATAGTGGCCGGCTTATTTAAGGAACACAAAATGAAGAGGACGGAGATCGCAACACTGGTGTCTGTCGCTCTTCTTTTTTTGGCCGTTTTTATAGTAAAGCTCGCCCCGTCGGATGATAACGCCGACAGATCCGGGAGGCAGGTTGGCGATACCGTGACCGGCTTCGGTTGCTACAACGGCTCGCCTATTGAGTGGACTATACTGGATATTGAAGACGACAGTATGCTCCTCATCTCAACCGAATCGATAGATATAAAAAGCTATGATCCCGACCGCGCGCCGGTCACATGGGAGACTTCGTTCATCAGGGAATGGCTTAACGGGGTTTTTATCAATGAAGCATTTACTGAAGAAGAGCAGGGGAAGATACTGACGAGTCTCGTTACAGCCGATCCCAATCCCGAGTATGATACGGATCCGGGAAGTGACACGGAAGATAAGATATTCCTCCTGAGTATAGAAGAGGTTAGAGAATACTATCGGGACGATGTGTCTCGTCAGTGCCTGTACCACGGTCTCGATGAGAATTACTGGTGGTGGCTGAGGTCCCCGGGCAAATCCCCGAGCTATGCCGCCCGGGTCAGAAGTGACGGAACCGTGGATTGTCTCGGCTATATGGTAGAGAACCGGCACGCAGGCTCGGGAGTCAGGCCCGTAATGCGGGTATCGGTCAGCTGAGTGTTTAATTCTCGAATCCGCCAAAGCCGTATGTGAAAAAGGTCGCCTCTCCGAGACGACCTCTTGAATGTACTGATATGTGTAATCTCTTACGGCAGATCCTGGATCTCGGATAATCCCGTGTTGTTGAACGAATAAGTATATTCGGTCATCATCTCGTTTATGAAGGCCTGATAGTTATTCATGCGGATGAAGCTGTTTACCCTGTCATACCATTCCTCGTTCTCTGAGATGGAGATCAGATATACGATGTAGTATCCGCTCTCGGTCTCAAGGAATACTTTATCGCCTGCGACACGGGCGTCCGAGAAGATCCAGCTTCCGAGGATGCCGTCATACTTGCCGGGATATGTATCGTTGCTGTGCGTAACGCTCAATGCACCGCTTAAGATCTGATCGTTGTAGATGTTCTCGATCTCCATCATGTCACGCTCGGAATTGGCATTCTCGTAGATCTCCTGAGCGAGCATCTGAGCCTCCGTGATCGGGAGTCCGGGAGCACCTTCCTCCATCTGGATCGGGATATATGCGAATCTTACGTCACGAAGCGGAACTCTCTGTCTGTCGCGCGATACGAAGACCAGGATGATGGGGAAGCCGTCATCGTCGGTATAGATATTGGAATCACCGGGAACTCTTTCCGGGTCGAAAAGCCAGTCTCTGAAGTCGGAATGCGTGAAATCGGCATATCTTACGTCACTGACGAGTGTGGAATCAGGCTCTGCCAGAACGGATTGTGCTTCTCCGGAGAAGTACTGCGATGCGATCTGCTCGAAGGTCGACGGATCATGACCCATCTCCTCGATTATCTGCCGGGCATGGAGATTAGCCGTATCGATAAAGGCCTGATCTCTCTGCTCATAAGTGATGCGGAGGATCTTGTAGTTGACTACATCATAAGATGTGCGGTCAGCCTGATATGCAGCCTCGGCCTGCTCGTCGGAAGCCGAGAGCTCTTCGAGCTTGGCTCCGGAAGCGTAATCCTCCGTAAAGTACTTCTTCGCGAGCGTATTAACGACTGTCTGCTGATTGACTTGATTACCGAAGACACCCTTGATATATGTGTCGAGGGACACACCGATCTCGTCAGCCTTGCCTGAGAGCCAGTCGATATAGGCATTGGCGAGAACATAATGATCCTCTTCGATGCTGTATCCGTGAGCTCTGGCATCATCATAGAGGATCTGTGTTGTCCTCATCTCCTGAGCTGTCAGATCAAGAAAATACTCTCTGTTTGTCGCATATGCCGGATCATCTGCAGGGGCTTCTAGCATTGCAGGTGTATCCGCAGCGAAGATATCCACACCGTTGTCGATAAGCAGATAGTGATACATGAAGCTGAACTCGGCACTGCTGACATCAGAACCGTTGATGGTCAGAGGGCTGTTGAGCTTGTCACGGTAGCCCGCTTCGTAGAATATCGAAGCAGCGACAGCGATCGTCACCACGATTATCGCACAGATAAGGAAAACGAATCCGCGGCTCTTACGAAGACCCTTCTTGACCGGAACTTCAGTATCTTCGGGATAATCCTTCTTATTGTCAGACATATCAAGGACGATGGGCTCGATATCGTTGGGTGTGAACTTGGTAGTATCGCTTGTTGCCTTGGCAGCCTTCCTTACTACTTCATCGTCATCGTCAATATCGATACTGTTGTCTCCGATAAGGAGATCAGGATCTATCTTCTCGAGATCTGAAAGTACCGTACGGCTTTCTTCCTCGGGTCCTTCTGCGTCAGAGCCTTCTTCGGGAACATCAAAAGATCCGGAAGATCCCTGATCCTCCATTCCGTCGGTTATAGTTGCCTCTTCCGCGATCTTATCCTCTGCGGCAGCATCAGTCTCCGTGCCGAAGGGGTCGATATTCTCCGGATTTACGGGTTCCCGGGCGATAGCGGGCGTTCTTACTTTCTTCTTATCACCGTGCTTTTTCACTATAGATCCTCCTCCCTTGGGACTACCAGAGTGACGGCATCGTGTATACATTCTACCTTAATGGGAAGTGCAGGACCTTTCTCACCGTCGATGTCGACGATTATCGGGCTGTCTCCGATAGACGAGATCTCCAGTTTGTCCGTCTGAAAGTATATCACTCTGTCGTTATTGATATGATCACCTACAAGGAAATTTCCGACCAGAGGCATGAAGTCTCCGGCATCCAGTTTCTTCAGGATAAGAACGTCGAGCTTGCCGTCCGTCAGATCGGCCTTCTTCATAAGCTTACGGAAGCCGCCCACGCTCTTGGTATTTGATATGAGGAACATTACGATGTCCTCATTGTATTCGGCGGTCTCCGTCTTGAACGATACCGGCAGAGTCCTTGATATGGCGGACAGGTCCTTGGCTGCCGATATCCAGTAAGCGGCAGGTCCGAAGACCGTCTTAAGATCCGAAGGCACCTTATATGCAACATCAGTCAGAAGGCCCGCTGCCAGCACGTTAAGAAAAAAACTGTCACCGGCTTTTCCGCAGTCGACCTTGAGCTTGGAAGGGTTCATGAGCATCCTGGCGAACTCCGAAGGAGAAGTCGGGAGTCTGTTGATGGTGGCAAAATCATTGACCGTTCCTGATGTATAGATCGCAAGAGGGATATCTACGCCTGCGTTGAGCATACCCGTAACCACTTCATTGACAGTTCCGTCTCCGCCGACAGCGATAAGATAATCGTATTCGGAAGGATCCGTCGCGGCAGCGAACCTTGTCGCATCGTTCTTGCCTGATGTGTAGTATATGTCGGCACGCTCCATCATGCCGAGAGAGACCAGATAGGCGAGCATGTCCTCAACGTTCAGTCTGGCTGTCTCACGACCCGATGAAGGGTTCATGATGATCTTGAGCTTAAGTCCCATTTTCCATCTCCATATTATCATTCATTATACTTTACCACACATTTCTTTTATTATTATTACGCTAATAAAGCGTAAATGAGGCATTTATGCTACAAATTATGCTATTATATGCTTTATGGAAAATGAGAGATCAGACATTAATATCGATACAGGCGTTGAATTCGCCGACACAGAGCCCGAATATCAGGTATCTGCGGAATATGTTCAACCGAGACGGAAGTTTACGGACAATCTGCCCGAGCAGATCCCGCTTCGCATCCTGGCTTTTCTTTTCCCCTTTCTGACGATAGTATCAGCCTTCGCGATAATGCAGGTCTATCCGATAGGGGACAGGACGATCCTTACGGTCGACTGTTATCACCAGTATGCCCCCTTCCTCTGCGAACTGCGTGAGAAGATAGTCAGCGGCAAATCGCTGTTCTATTCCTGGAACTGCGGCCTCGGCAACGAGTACTATGCGGCTTATGCGAATTATTCCGCGAGTCCGTTAAATCTGCTGTGCGTACTGTTTACCCCCAAGGCTATTCCCGTATTTATCGCTTTTATTACGGCTGTCCGTGCGGGACTTGCCTCATTCTTCATGTCGCTGTTCCTGTCAGAAGGAGACGGCAAGCGATATGATTACATAACGGTGATCTTCGGATGCACTTATGCTCTTTGCGGATGGTTCCTGACTGATTTCTGGAACATAATGTGGTGTGATGCGATGGTCATCCTGCCGCTTATATGTCTGGGCCTTCGCAGGCTCCTTAAAGAGGGAAGATTCGGACTCTATACTGCTTCTCTTGCTGTCTGCATAATGAGTAATTATTACACGGGATACTTTATATGTATCTTCCTGGTATTCTTTGCCCCGGCATTTTATTTCATGATAATGAAGCCTTCGGTCAAGGGGTTCTTCCGCAGTGTTGTGCGATTTGCCGTCGGAAGTGTTACAGCCGGTCTGATCTCTTCCGTCGTAGTGATACCGACATATCTTATCCTTAAGAATTCCTCGGCTGTCGGGGACACGATGCCGAAGGAATGGAAGCTTACCGGTAATCTGTTTGACTTCATGGGAAGGCTCCTTGTTGCCGCCAACCCCAACATCCGTGACGGTATGGCCAACGTGTTCTGCGGATCAGTTACCGTCATCCTTGTGATATTGTTCTTCATGGCCCCGAAGGGCTCGTCTATTACTCTGAGACACAAGATCGGATGCGGCTTCATGCTGTTATTCCTGTATCTGAGCTTCTCTAACCGTACGCTGAACTTCATCTGGCACGGATTCCATTTCCCCAACCAGATCCCTTACAGACAGTCTTTCCTGATGTCGTTCGTCATGGTGTTTATGGCATTTATGACCATCAGGATAATCAGGCAGTATCAGCTCGGTACGATAAGTGCCGTAGTCGGAGGGGTACTCGCTTATATCATCCTTTTCGAAAAGTTCGGAGGCGGTAACGAAGGATACATTCAGATAGCTCTGTCAGTGATCTTTGTCGCGCTTCAGGGTACTGTCCTCAGGATCATCAGGATCGGCAAGAGGAAGAACTCTTATATCTATGAGTACCTCATAACGGTTACGATGTTTATCGAGATGTTTGTTACGGCCTGCGTCATGATATCGACGGTTGCCGAACATGAGGGATTCACGGGATATGATTTTTACGGTAAGAACAGGACTGCAGTAAGAGATTACGTAAGCATGACCGAGGGGACAGAAGGACACAATACTTTCGAGAGGACGGAACTGTTTCCGAATAATATCTGCGATATACAGTCCATCTACGACGTAAAGGGTCTGTCGATCTTCTCGTCGACTGCAAGAGAGAGTTTTATCAAGTATATGAGGAACTTCGGTTTCCATAACAACGGTATTAACGGACTTCGTAATAACGGTATCACACGGGTTACGGCAACGCTCCTCGGTGTCAGGAATCTGATCGCCATACAGGATACGCAGACTGTTCCGATCGTTTTCGATATGGAATATCAGGGTGACGGCATAACGGTATACGGTAATCCGGATGCACTGGCAGTAGGCTACATGGTCTCGGAGGAGATACTGGATTATATCCCTGAGAGCACTCTGCCGGATGTATTCGCCAAGACAAACAGCTGGGTCAGGAGCATGGGCGTCGATGCGGATGTATATCTGCCGATAAGCATAAGAGACAACGGCAGCACCAATATGACATTTAACGGTATAACAGCGAACGGAGTCGCATATACACCTATAAGCACTTCGGAAGCCGCAACTGCGACTGTAGTCGTTGAGGGATCTCAGATCGGCGAGGAGATGTATATCTACGCCAATTCTTCCAAGGGCGGCCGCGTATCGATCAAATATGCCGACGAGAGCCGTAACAGGAACTTCGAGATAAGGAGCTACCAGACTATCTGTCTCGGAAGATACGACGGTACTCCGGTGACAGTGGAACTTACATATACAAAGCCGCAGACGGGTAAGATGCAGATCTACGCTTACGAACTGAATAACAGCGGATATCTTGCAATGCTCGATGAGCTGGCCGACGAACAGATCGAGGTCACATATTATGATGAGACAAGCCTTAAGGGAACGGTCAATGTAATCGATGACGGACTGCTTCTCATGACGATCCAGTATACTGACGGCTTCACCGCATATGTTGACGGAGAGAAGGCTGAGATAGTACCTGTTTCCGATGCTCTTTGCGGTATCAGACTGACTTCGGGAACTCATACGGTCAAGCTTGAGTATAAGCCGGAGGGCTTTAATGCGTCGCTGTTAATGACGGGGGCAGGCATGATCGCATTTGTCGCCATTCTGACAGTGAGCGGCACTATGAGGAAGAGAAGGGATGCTGATGGATCTGTCCTCTGAATTAAGAGCAGGATTTGCTCGCCGTTGGAAGCAGGCGTCACGTAATATGCCGCTTCAGGTTGTCCTGGCGTTTTTCCTTCCGGTGATCGCTTTCCTGATAGCGACCCGATTCGATCCTGCCGGATCTGCGGCGATCGCTTCGGTCGCAGCCAATGAGGCGGATGCGGTCGATACGTTGTCTTCGATGATCAGATCGGGGCATGTCTTGAGTAATGTGTCAGCGGTTAGAGAGATATTCGGCAGACATATGGATGTTTTCTTTATTGGGGCATTGCCTGTAGGAAAGATATCAGTCGATGTATTCGCTTTCTCGGTGCTTTGCAGGATGGGAGCTTGCAGCCTGTCTTTGTTCATGTTCCTGAGACAAAGGATAAGGACGTCCGCGGCTTCGTCGCTGCTCCTTGCCCTATGTTATTCGACGCTGCCGGCAGCTTTGTCTTACGGTGTCATCCCGGTCATCGGGAATATGATGATAATGCTTCCGCTCGTAATGTATGCGGAAGACTATTATCTGTGTGAGAATAATAAGCGGAGTTTCCTGATACTGACAGGAGCTTTGTCACTGATGATCATTACCGGACCGTTCGGTGTATTGGCAGGTTTACCATTCGCTCTGGGGATGGGGCTTATTTTTACTTTGTGCCGGACAGGGAGCATAAGAAAGATCCTTATATCCATGGGCGGGATCATACCCGCGCTGGTATTGTCACTCGGCCTTACGACTGTCGTCTGGCTGCCGGGATTCTATAACGGAGATATGGCGGACAGTCCGGAGAGCAACAAGATCAGGTACACTTTCTTTGATATGCTGTCTTCCATGCTCGACGGCAAGGTGCCGTCATCCGTTTCAATAGCCGCCCCTGCATTTACGCTCGGGATCTTTGTTCTGATGACCGTGCTGTTATTCTTCCTGAACGGCGTTATACCTTTCAGGGTAAAGCTTACGTGTTTACTGTTTACGGTCCTTACTCATGTAACGCTGGCCGTACCTGCTGTTGACAGATACATCAGTGTCTATCCGGATCGGGCTTTTGCCTCATCAAGACTTATATGTCTTGCGCTTCTCCTGATATTCGTATCTGCGGTATCCCTCAGGAATATTGCTTCATCTAAGGAGACAGATGTTCGGATCTCGGAGTTCCTCATCCTGGCATTGATCGTTATTACGAACAGTTCTGCCAATGAGACATCGCCTTCCGAGTTTACGCTGTATTTCTCTGCTGCGGCGGCAGTCATATCAGGCGGTCTGCTCCTCAGATTCCTGAGAGGCAGCAAAGTATCGCTCAAAGTATTGTGTTGTCTGGCCGTCCTCGGTATGGGGATCAATCTTTGGCATGTCGCCCCCAAGATAATTGCCACTTCCGACTCACTGTCACTATATGACAGCGGCAATCTCGCAGAATTATCAGCTGAGCTCTATGATATGCAGATCCCTTCTGAAGATCTTCCTCTTTACGGCAACAGTGACGATGATTCATATCTCCTCATAACGGCAGATCTGTCTTATCTGGAGCCGGATTCCATTCCGGACGCGCTTAATAATGCTTCCAGAGCGGCCCTGATGAGCAGTGCATATATCAGAGCTGACTATAACATCATCTATAATCACGGCATCTCTCCCTACGGGACAGATCTCTTTACATTCGATCCTGAGGGTGGCCAGTGTGAGATGATAATAGGGGCGGATGTCGAGGACTCCGGGCGTGTCATAATCACATCAGGACTTGACGCCAGAGTATTCATAACCGAGAGCTATACTGTATCCGACAGGGCATATTCTTACGCCGGACCGTTTGTTTACGAGTTTGTTCCCGAAGAGTCGGCTTTCAGTATACGTTATGCAACGACTCCGGCAGCCGTGATGAACGGATCCTTCTCCTTATGGATGATCGATGATGAGGCACTTGAAGCCCTGAGGACGGCCACGGAAACCTTCGACGGTAAAACGATCGAAGGCGGCGGGAACAATTGGATGCTGACGTATGCAGGTACCAAATCCGTGATCACGAGTGTTGCTTATGATCCTGCGATCAAGGCTACTGCCGGAGGACGTAAAGCCGATACCTACAACTACTGCGGCCTTCTTGCCATATTGTTCGAGAGTGACGGTTCGGGTATAATGCCCGAGATCAGGTTGACTTCCGATAAGGGTGACCTTGTAATAGGAGCAATGGTATCGACCCTTAGTCTGGGGGCGGTCCTGGGACTGATCTATATTAACGGTTCAAAGAAGAGTAAGGAGAGATCCGGTGCAGCGACGTAAGATCACAGAGGGAACACGGTTTATCGTTTTCGATATGGAATGGAATCAACCGATACCGGGCAAGCATTATGATATCGACGTATCGACTCTGCCGGGGGAGATTATCGAGATCGGTGCCGTAAGCTACGTGATCCGTGACGGCGTACCCGTCCTTGCGGGAAACTATTCCTGCGATATCAGACCGCATTATTATAATAAGATACATTATCATGTAAAGAAAGTGACCGGTAAGACCAATGCCGACCTTCGAAACGGAACATATCTCGAGTCTGCTTACAGGGCATTCCGTGAATTCTGCGGTGAGGATGCCATATTGGTCGGATGGGGAACATCGGATCCCGATATGCTGAAGAAGAATCTCAAGGCGCGAAGGATGAACGACAGACTCGGGATGATGTTTGTGGATATCCAGCCCATCTTTTCCGTTTTTGCAGGAGACAGAGGACATCAGAGAAGTGTGGAGTATGCCGTTGACTACTATGGTATAGAGAAGAACGAGACCTTCCACAGTGCCATGGCGGATGCCGAATATACCGGAGAGATATTAAGATGTATCTATCTTAATAACGATACTTCTGAAGTCTCTGAGGCGATCAGCAGATCTGTGACAGATCCGGATATCAGACACGAATACCCGTTTGTTACGCCCGAAGTCAATAATGCGGATGAGGCTTCGAGATATGCCACGGACTATATCCGCAAGTGTCCCAGATGTGATTCGGCTCTTTTGCTGAAGATCGGTCCGTTCAGGCTTCGTAAGTCCGTATATGCAATGGGTGAATGCGAGACTGACGGGGAATTCTTCGCCAGGGCAAGGATCAAAAAAGGAAGGAACGGAGGGGCATATGCCTCGGCCATCATGAGGATAGCTTCCCCCATGGATCAGTGGCTGATAGAGGAGAAGAAAAGTGAATTTGATGAATTCGGTGTAAACGGAAAGCCGCATATCAAGCCGTCAAAGGAAGAGGAGACCCCATCCGAAGATGATGAAAGTGTAAATGTGAACGATAAAAATGAATAAATTGTAAACAAAGAATGTATAATTGATGTAGAAAATTAAAAATTTTTATTGAAATCTCAAATGAGATGCCTTATAATGACAATAAGTTTATATGCAGTCGTGTGTTTAAATGCGTAAAGAAGGAAGGATTTGTTCTATGCTGAAGATGGTACATAAGAGAAAATCCAAAAAGAAGGACAGCAAAGAGGGTGTTATCCTCATTACTGTATTGTTCATCCTGGCTATGGCCATGATCTTCATTACATCGGCGATACTGCTTACGAGCGGTACAAGAAGCCGTCTCTATACAAGAGCAGAGGAGAATCAGTCAAGACTGACAGTTACATCCGTAGCTGAATCGTTCTACGCTGCTATCGAGATGCATGAGATCAATAAGGGTATGGTTACCTCCCTTGACGGCTTTGGTCCTATCAATGTAACGGCTGCAGGAGTTCCGGGTATGTCTGGAACAGCAGATGACTGCACAACGATCGAGGTCAATAAGGATATCTCAACCGGCTACTACAATGTTGACATCGTTACCAAGATCGGTACACAGAGCGATACTGTAAGACTCGTTCTTGAGCCTAACGAAGAACAGCATTTTGGCGGCGGCGGATTCGGTCACCAGGTTGAGGTTGTCGGCGGCGGACAGCTTGCCAACGTCAGCATCGGTTATGATGTTAATTCCGGCGGAAGATACAACTCTTCTGATAACACGATCCTTTCCCGTGGCACAGCCGGTACACCTATCGGTTCCACGAATATGTATTCCACATTCATTACGACCGGTGCATTTGCAGCCGCTTCAGGTTCCAAGTTCTTCAGTGATGTTGTTATCTGGGGTGCAGACGGAACACTCAATGCTCCTGCTTTCAACGGTAGCGGTTTTGAGATGATGGATCCTAATACGGGTATCTTCTTCATAAACAACAACGCACCTATCACAGGTTATAACGGAAGCAGCACTCTCTGCCAGAACAGCGGAGCTAATATCGTAGTTTCCGGTACAAATGCAAACTTTGATGCAGGATTCGGTAATCCTTCACAGGCACTGGGTCATGCTAATGGTCATATCTATACTGCTAACGGCGGTACGGCAACAGCAAGCGGTGTAGTACAGGCTGCGGTAACAAGCGCTGTTTCACAGGTTCAGGACAATCTGACAAGATACGGCAGTTCTACATTCATTCCTAACCAGGAGGAATCCGGTGAGATTTACTACTGGCAGCAGTGTGCAAATAAGAACCATCTTGATGTAAATGCCAACGGCGGGACAGCTCTTAATATCGCTTCCTGCAGTACCAGTCTTCCCGCAGGTGAGTATAAGGTATCAGGTGGCTTGAGTGGTCGCACTATCACATGTGATCTGTCTACAGGCGATTATATCTTCTATCTGCCTAACGGACTTTACATGGGCAACAACGGCATCATCGAGCTCCTCAACTCTGACGGAGTTCACCACGCCGTATTCGTTATCGGTGCCGGCAAGAAGCTCGAGATCCAGTCTGATGCAATGGCAGGAATCATCGATGGTGCTGTATATGGTGTTGACAGTTCTACACCTGCAGCAGACAGACGTGCCGCTTATGCAGCTAACGGAAATAAGCCTGATCAGAGTGTAATGCCTGCCGCATATGTATATGGTGCCGGTATGGATACTGCTCACAGCACTCAGATCTATATGAACGGTAACCAGGGCTCTTACCTTACGGCATATTGTGCTCTGTATCCTACAACTGCTGATTCCAATGATGCAGGTTCTTTCCACTTCTATAACTCCAGCGGAAAGTTCTTCTACGGAAGAGTTAATGCTTACACTGTCCTCTCTGAGACCGGTGGATTGGCTCCCATCCCGTACTGCCCTGCACCTCATGCAGACGAGGATCCGGATGCATTTATCCCGATCAAGCCTGATTACAATGTAGTCGCTCTCGAGTACTATTACGCAACATGATGTGATCTTCATCACTCCGATAAACCACAAAAGAAGGACCGCTCATCTGAGCGGTCCTTTAATTCATACTCTTTATATGATAGTGGCGATAACGGTGAGATATCAGTCTATGATGATAAGATCTTTTTCCTGAATGATCTCAGTGAAGAAATCATATGAGGGAACACAGATTATGTTACTTAACTGTTCGCTCAAACGTATGGAATAGGTCTCGATCGACGAACTGCAGCAGAATATATTGGCACTGTATCTGGTTACGAACCCCAGGAAGGAATTGTATAGAGACGAGTCCTCTGAACAGAGTTTTACTCCCGAATCGATCAGATAGACAGTCTCGATCTCGATATCCGAATCCTCTATGGCTTCAAATACTGACTCCAGAAGAGATCTTCCGTGAGCACTGTCCGCGGAATAATAGTCATGCCTGATAAGCATATTTCTTCGTTTTGAACGGTTGTCGACATCAGATAGAGGGAAGAGCTGATACTCTTCGGCAATATCATTTTTTGGATTGTTGTTCATCAAAATCACTCCTGTCCGCCGATAAGAATCTCATAGAACGCTGAATAGCATTCTTACTGTTTCCCCAGGGCTTATCATTGTTCCTGTAATCAAACTTAAGCGTGAACCATTCAACATCTCCGATGAGTTCGGCGAAGTACTCATTGTTGTTGTCTGCGAGCAGAGTAACAAAGTCTGCCGCATCATTCTGTGACAGTTCGGAAGCGGCACTCCTCAGGAGCATTGCCGTGTGCGGAAGACAATGTGACTTGTGTTCCGCGAACTTCTTCCTGAAGTCTCCGTCCTTGGAGAACATGTACATTATTACTTCGATATATCTTTCAACTGTATAGTTGATCTTCTCGCATATCGGACAGGCAGCGATACGCTTGTCGATCCTGTCGGCTATAGAATTCAGCTTCTTCTTATACTCGGAATCTCTTCCCTTGAGGAGGGACGCTTTCCCGGGTGCTGCTGTCTTCAGATCCTTGGATATATCTTCGTGGAAGTCCTTAAGATGAGTGTGGAGCATGAGACCCAATCCGAGTCTTGCTGTCTCTCTCTTATTAAGCTTACCCATATGTTCAGGACAGAATCCGGTCTTATTGGTTATCTTACGTGTGTCGGGTTCCATAAGAGAGGGTCCGAGGTAGTAATCAAGGTAGTCATTCTCGGCCTTCTTACGAAGGTAACAAACCGGACATTCGCATTCCGATGAGTACGCGTCATTGACCGGGATCATGTAAATCTTTTCCATTAACCTGCCACTGTACCTTTCTTTGAATGTAATAGTCTCGCAGCTCTGACATCTACGGCAACTGTCGTGATGGAAGTATACTCCTCGATAGCGCTTCCGACACTCTGCTGTATATCCAGAAGGACCTTCTGAGCATCATAGCCGTAGAGAAGTGCAAGCTCAAGACTTATGACAACACCATATGTTCTTTTCTCGGATTTGAATGATACGACTTCACCATATCCCGGAATATCCTTAAGGACTATCTTGATAAGATCAAGCAGGGCATCATCGGCGATAGAATAGGAGCCGAGGGACGAGAAGGTAGGACGCACCATGGTCCTCTCAGTATCATTGACAAACGGAGTTACTCCCCTCTCTCTGTCGAATCTCTGACGAAGTCTGCTCAACGGGTCTGTGAAATACCCTGAGAACTCATGCTTGACCTCCATGCTCGGAACGGGAATAGTGTGCATTCCCTCTGTCATTCTGGTGTTCCGGGCAATACGTCTCTCTTCTTCGGTAGCAACATCTTCGATCCTGATGAGCATCGAAGGCTGATTGAGCCAGAGATTCGTACATATCTTCTCGAGCATTGAATCGCTCGTTCCAAGGATCATCAGTGCAGCGGGGTGACTCTCGACCAATGCGCGTCTCATGACAGCGGATCTTGTCGGATCGACGTACAGAGCCTGTCTGACAGATTCGATCTTGGTAGGGGCCTTCTTGGCAGATGTCCCTGCTACGATACGGCTTCCGTTGATGAGAAGTCCGTCATCGATAAGATAATGGATATCGTTTGCTCTCGCTACGGCGATCGCACGAGTACTCTTACCTGTGCCGGATGGTCCGACGAAAGCAACGACGGCGATCGAAGACAGGAATTCTCTTGTAAGAGCTTCACTGCTGAGGATAAATTCCGGATCGGATTCAAGAGATTGAGCATTCTTAAGGATCCTGTTCTCAGGGAAAGCCTGCACTCTCTTGAGTGTAGAACGAAGCTCCGGGATAAGAACACCTCTGCGCGTCGGCGCAGGAGCCGGAGCCGCCGGTTGTTCAGCCGGTGCGTTCACCTGTTCCGGTGTCGTTATCTCAGGTATTCTGTCGTTCTCATCTTTGATTGACATCAAGTCACCTCACTCTCAACCGCCGAAGACGGGAGGGAAGATCAGTTATCCCAGTTATGATAGACTTCCTGGACGTCGTCATTCTCTTCGAACATCTCGAGCATCTTCTCGAGCTGAGCAACGATCGCCTCATCTGTAACCTCATTAGTTGTAGTGGCAACTGGACCCAAGCTGGAATCGAGGAATGCATATCCCTTCGCCTCGAGTGCGTCCTTAACCTCATAGTAGGAATCAGGAGTGGTCTCTATCTCATAGACTTCATCCTCGGCTTCGCAGTTCTCGGCACCGCAATCGAGTGCGTCCATCATAACCGCATCCTCATCCTCGTAGTCTTCCTTTGAGATAAGGATGATACCCTTCTCCTCGAAAAGGAATGAAACGCTTCCGTCGACACCCAGAGAACCGCCGTTCTTGGAGAAGATGTGTCTGACATCAGCTGCCGTACGATTCCTGTTATTTGTAAGAGCTCTTACAAGGATAGCGATTCCGCCGGGGCCATAACCCTCATAGGTGATATCCTCATAATCGTCTCCCTCGCCGGCGCCTGCCGCCTTCTGGATAGCTCTCTTGATATTATCATTGGGCATGTTGGCTGCCTTTGCCTTAGAAACAACATCCTTAAGTCTGGAATTACCGTCCGGATCGGGACCTCCGGCCTTGACCGCTACCGCGATCTCCTTGGCGAGCTTTGTAAAGATGGCTCCCTTGGCTGCATCAGATGCCTCTTTCTTACGCTTGATGTTGCTCCACTTGGAATGACCTGACATACATACCTCCGTATAACTTAATGCTTGTTCTTATAACTTAAATAAAATACCTTATTATCATCAAAATGACAATGACTGCCGCCGATACGATACCTGTGTATCTGTCACCGGCTTTGCCCTTCATGATCCTTCTGAAAACCATATAAAAGACGCCGTAGGAAGCATATGTAATGAGACCTTCCTTATAGTGACCCATCCAAAGATACTGAGCGAACAGCATCATTCCGGCGAAGCCCATGTCCATACCGAGATCGGCCTTGGTATACTCGCTTCGGGCGATAAAGGCTGTCACGCGGCATGCAATAACAAAGATGGCCGAGATCACGCATGCGCATGTGGTGTACTTCAGACTGAATACCGGATCGATGTCCTTGGTATAAAGTGTAAGCAGCAGAGTGGAGAGGACACCGGGAACAAGAGTATAAAGCGCGAGTCCCGGGAAGCCCTTTCCGGTATCGTGATAGATCATCATCGTAGCGATCGTGGCCGATGCAGCTATAACAAACAGTGCATAATAGATCAGGTCGTAGATGTAGTAATGGTCCTCGTTCAGGACCCAGAGTCCGATCTCCTTATGAAGCAGCGCTGCCAGAAGGTAAACTGCTCCGGTCAGGCTCTCGATCTTGGCATAACGGGATGCTACAGGTGCACCGCAATATCTGCATTTGCCCTTAAGGGCAAGCCAGCTGAACAGAGGTACGAGGTCCTTGGCTGCCAATGTATGACCGCAGCTCATACACATAGAGTGACCTTTTGATATTGTCTTACCCTCAGGAACTCTGTAAATGACTACATTCAGGAAACTTCCGATAACGATACCGAACAACGCGGCAAAGAATACAAAGAAAATGTACAGAACAGTAAGATAACCCATAAACTACCTCCTTAATAAATATACCATATTAAAAAATAAAAGCGACATATACACGTTCATGTCACACACCTGACCTATAAAAATCACAAATAAACTTGTAATTCTTTGTGCCGTGTTGTATAGTTTTATAGATATATTTGGGGAATTATGTGGAAATTTCATCAAATGATACATATTCGTCACTTATATCGCATTCCACGTGGTTTTTGGAGGAAATGATGAAGAGATTAGGCGATATTCTCATCGAAAGCGGCTTCCTGACGGCGGCCGAACTTGCCGAAGCTCTCAGCGTTCAGAAGGACAGCGGTAAGCGTCTTGGCGAAGTCATAGCCGAGATGGGCCTTATGACAGAGTTTGATATACTCCGCGCTGTTTCCAGCCAGTACAATTACCCGATCATCGACTTGGCGAACATTGATATCGATCCCAAGGCAACTGCGTTGCTCGATGAGCGTTTCTGTACTGAGAACGTCGCAGTCCCGATAGGATTTGACGAGGAGAAACTCGTTGTTGCCATCGACGACCCGATGAACCTTCTGCTTCAGGACGAGCTTCAATTCCGTACGGGCTATGAGATCTCACTCATGCTTGCTACGAGGACCGGCATCCTTGACACTATCAAGGACAATTACGGAAGAGAGTCTGCTGCACAGGCGGCTCAGGAACTCAACGAGGACTTCAGTGATGATCAGCTCGAAGGACTAAGCGAAGAAGTTGCCGACGCAGTTAACAGTGCTCCTGTTGTTAAGCTTGTTAACTCCATGATAGAAGTTGCTATCAGAGCGGGCTCTTCGGATATTCACATCGAGCCGATGGAGGACAGGATCAGAGTTCGTATCCGTATCGACGGTGTTATGCAGGAGATCATGAGCAACCCTGTTAATGCCAGAGACGCGATCACAACGAGGATCAAGATCCTCGGCGGTATGAATATCGCTGAGAAGCGTATTCCTCAGGACGGTCGTATCCAGATAACGCTCAACGGCGAAGAGATAGACATGCGTGTTTCTATCCTTCCTACGATCTTCGGTGAGAAGACCGTTATCCGTATTCTTGCCAAGAACGACGGCAACCTTAACCGTAAGTATCTTGGTATCAGTGATCATAACAATGATCTCATTAACAAGATTATTCAGGTTCCTCAGGGAATCTGTCTGATATCCGGACCTACCGGTTCCGGTAAGACCACAACACTTTACACCTTACTTGCTGAGAAGAACTCTCCCGAGACCAATATCATTACGGTTGAGGACCCTGTCGAGATCAAGATCCCCGGACTTAATCAGGTCCAGGTTAATGCCAAGGCAGGAATGACGTTCGCCAGCGCACTCCGTTCTATCCTCCGTCAGGACCCTGATATCATCCTGGTCGGTGAGATCCGTGACGGTGAGACTGCCGAGATCGCTATGAGAGCAGCTATCACGGGACACTTGGTTTTCAGTACGATCCATACCAACGATGCGGTATCTTCCATCAACCGTCTTATCGATATGGGTCTCGAGCCTTACATGGTATCCTCCGCTCTTGTCGGCGTTGTATCCCAGCGTCTTGTACGTCGTATCTGCACAAGCTGCAGAGTTGCATATGAACCCGAAGAATACGAGATCGAGAAGCTGCATCTTGAACCCGGTCAGAAGCTTTACCGCGGTGAGGGATGTACAGACTGTAACGGTTCCGGTTATAAGGGACGTATTGCCATCCATGAGATCGTTGTTATGACCAAGGGCATCAAGATGCTCCTTGAGAAGAGAGCTTCAGAGGAAGAGATGAGACAGCTCGCTGTCAAGGAAGGCACACAGATGCTTGCCGACTCTGCCGCTGCCCTCGTTCTCGAAGGTATATCGACCATCGATGAGATGAACAGAGTAGCATATTCAATTGACGGTTAAACAAGGAGGTTATATAAGTGGAAGAATTCAGCTTGACGATGGAGGCGATACTGACTGAGGCAGTCAGAAGAGGTGCTTCTGACACGCACATCACAGTCGGTCTGCCCCCGATGATCCGTATCAGTGGTGAACTTATGCCGCTGAGCGGACAGATCTTGACTCCCGCAGATACAGAATTCCTGTGCAAGTCAATGATCGACAAGTCCAGACAGCAGTACTTGAATGAGAGGGGCGAGATAGATTTCTCGTACGTTGTCGCGGGCTACAGCCGTTTCAGATGTAACATCTTTAAGCAGCGCGGCTCTTATGCTCTTGCAGCCAGAACGATCACTAACGAGATCCCTACCTGCGAGAAGCTCGGTCTGCCTATGGTATTCAAGGAATTTGCCATGAAGCCTCGTGGCCTTATCCTTGTTACCGGTCCTACGGGTTCCGGTAAGTCTACGACACTGGCTGCCATGGTCGGACACATCAACAGTGTTAAGAAGTGTCATATCCTTACTCTCGAGGAGCCTATCGAGTATCTCCATGAGCATGGTGAGGCTATGATCAACCAGAGAGAGATCCACGAGGATACACTTTCCTTCGCTAATGCTCTCCGTGCCGCTCTCCGTGAGGATCCTGATGTTATCCTCGTAGGTGAGATGCGTGACCTTGATACTATCAGTACCGCTATCACCGCTGCTGAGACGGGACACCTTGTTATGTCGACACTGCATACATCCAGTGCATCTGATACGGTCAACCGTATCATCGACGTTTTCCCTCCTCATCAGCAGGATCAGATCAGAGTTCAGCTCGGCTCCATTCTCGTAGCCGTTATCTGTCAGACTCTGGTTCCTAAGATCGCCGGAGGCAGATGTGCCGCATTCGAGATCATGATCGCTAATGATGCTATCAGGAACAATATCCGTGAGGGTAAGACATACCAGATCGACAGTGCTCTTGCAACAAGCCTCCAGGTTGGAATGTGTCCTCTGGACTTCTATCTCGCAGAGCTTGTTAAGCGTAAGATCATCTCCAGAGAGACGGCTCTTGCAAGATGCCGCTTCCCGGATGATCTCAAGAGATACATCAACAACGTTGGCGGACCTGCCAACAGTCCTCTCTTCGGAGATCTGGATTTCCAGTAAAATACTAAATAGGAGGGAATAGCGATATGCCTAATTTCAGATATCAGGTTATCGACAGCGCAGGCAAGAAGTCTGAGGGCGTACTTGATGCCGGCAGCGTAGCTGAGGCAACACGTAAGCTCAAAGGCGACGGTAAGTTTGTATTGTCGGTTGAACTTGATAAGGGCCCCGGTCTCTTAAATATGGAAATCGGCAGCAAGAAGCTGAATACGAAGGAACTTGTTCTTATCTCCAGACAGCTTTCTGCTCTGCTTTCAGCCGGTATTACCATCATCAGATCCCTTGATATGCTTTATCAGCAGGTTGATTCAAAGCGTGCCAAGAAGGTTGTCGGTGATATTTATGAGTCCATTCAGTCGGGCCGCACACTGTCGGACGCTTTCAAGGACCAGAAGGATGCTCTGCCTGCCATCATGATCAGTATGGTCTCTGCAGGTGAGGAATCCGGTCGTCTTGACGAGGTTATGGGCCGACTTGCCGAACACTTCCAGAAGCAGTCAAAGTTGAAGAACAAGATCTCTTCTGCGATGGTCTACCCGAAGATCCTCTTCTTCCTGACTATCGCGATCACGGTTGGTCTTCTTACATTCCTGGTTCCCGGTATCGCTCAGACGATCAAGGACCTTGGCGGAGATCTTCCTACGCTTACTAAGGTCGTTATGGCAATATCCGATTCACTGGTTAAATTCTGGTACGTTTATGCGATTGTCGTTGCAGGCCTCGTATTCGGATTTAAGACCTGGAAGAAGTCCGAGAAAGGACATTACGCCTGGGATAATCTTATGATCAAGATGCCGGTAGTCGGTAAAGCAACTAAGATGAACGCCGCAGCTATGTTCTGCAGAACGATATCCACACTCCTTAAGTCCGGTATCTCGGTACTCACTGCCGTTGAGATCACTGCTGCTTCTCTTGATAATGTAGTTCTCGAGAAGAAGCTGGCTGATGCGAGAGTTGAGATTCGTAAAGGTACACAGTTGTCCAAGTCCATCAAGAACATCACTGAGTTCCCTCCTATGATCTACGCTATGGTAGCTATCGGTGAGGAGTCAGGTACTCTTGATACTATCCTTGATAAAGCCGCTGACTTCTTCGAGGATGAGGCGGACGCAGCTACGACAAAGATGACAGCAGCTCTTGAGCCTATCATGCTCATCCTGATGGCTATCCTCGTCGGTACAACTGTTGGTGCTATTGCAATGCCTATCTTCACAATGGCACAGTTCGTCGGATAAAGACACTTAATCGAAAGGAGACTATAAATGGATTTATCATCATTCGGAAAAGGTTCAATGGATCTGGTAATCGACACATCCAGTTCTGACTTGAAGCTTGCTGTCGGCGGCTATAACCGCAAGACAGGAACCATAACACTTGAGAAGGTCGGTATCGTTCCTCTCGAGGCAGAGACAATTGAAGACGGTGCCATATCCGATGCATTCGGTATCATCATGGCTATGAAGCACGCTCTTGCAAGACTCGACATCAGACAGAAGAATATCATCATCACTACAGAGGGTTCCTTCGTTCATACGAGAGACCTTGAGCTCCCTAAGGTAAAGGGTGAGCAGCTGAAGGATATGGTTAAGTACGAAGTCATGGGTCAGGGTAATAACAGAGATATGGTTATTGACTACCTTGTATACGGCAAGACAGTCGATGAAGAGACAAATGCCGAGAAGATCAAGGTAAGAGCTACGGCTGTTCCTGCCGATACGGTTACTGAGTACCGTGAGTTCATCAAGAACATGGATATGACTCCTGTTGCACTGGACGTTAATCCTAATGCCATCAGGAAGCTCTTCAATTCCGGTATCATTAACGGAAACATCAATATTGCTCAGTCGACACTGCTCCTCATCGAGCTCGGCGACAAGACAACTACAGTTACTGTTCTCGATAAGGGCTTCCCGCTCCTGTCCAGAAGACTGCAGTTCGGTCACGGCAATATCCGTCAGGTTGCAGAGTCTGTTAAGAAGATGCAGGGCGGCGGAGACAATCAGTCTTCTCTGGCAAGACGTCTTAACATCACAAAGAGTGATTCTGACAGCTCCGTACCTGTAGAAGATATCGATGTATGGCACGAGACAGTAGCGGAGAACCCTTCGCTTCAGAGTGCTGTTAACGCATACTTCAAGAACCTTGTTGATGCTGTATCACGTACGGCTCAGTTCTCCATAAGCAAGTTCCGTATCGACAATATCGGTACATGCCTGCTCTACGGATCCGGTGCCGGCTACAAGAAGATCGACAAAGAGCTTTCTCGCCAGCTTGCAACACAGGTTGAGGTACTGAACACATTAAGCACTGTTCAGGGACCTAAGAATTTTGAGCTTCCTCAGTTCATCAACTGCTGCGGCGCTCTTATTCGTGAAGAGTAAGGAGGGGTAAGGAAATGCCAGTTTTCGGTTCCAAAAAGGATTTTTCCAAGAAAGACATGAACTTCTTTTCCGAGTTCACGGAAAAGGCAGCCAAGATGGCAAGAATGTTCGCCTATGTTGCGATCGCCGTTGCAGCTGTAGTTCTGGTTATGGTAGCTTTGATCGCCTTTGCTGCTATCCAGAATCAGATGGTCAAGAATGATATCAAGGATATCAAGAAGGACCTCCAGGGCGAGGAGTACAACAATCTCGAAGCAGAGTATGCCGAGCTTCAGAATGAGATCTCTGAGAAGACTCAGTACCTGTATGCTTTGGGTGAGATGAGAAATACAGTTGACGAAGTAAACCCTGCAAAGGTTGAGATCGCTAACCTCATCAAGGCTAACATCCCTAATGATGCATATGTTTCAAGCTATATCGTTAACGGTGCATCCGTAACGATCACGGGTGAGACATTTAATTACTACAATGCAGCCGAGTTCGTAAACCTCCTGCAGAAGTCCAACCTGTTCACAAGTGTTACACAGCTTTCCGTTGATCACTATAATCTTGAGAATGCTGTTGACGAGACTACAGGATACGTTAACCTGATCGATACTTACTACACATTCTCGATCCAGGCTACACTCACATCCGACATCCATGTCACAGTTAAGAGATACCTCGAGGGCGATGCTATTACGGCTATCGGTGTAACTGAGATCGGTGATGCTGAGAATAACGGCTATTACCTGATCCCGGGTGAGGGATATTCCTTCGATACTATCAAGACAGCTACACAGGGTTCCGAGACATATGAACTCTCTTATGTACTTATTGATGGTGTACGCGTGAGCGATGAGGACTTCCAGACCATCCTCGACAACGATGCTATCACCGGTACTGCAAGCTCAGATACCAGCATCGAACTCTATTACAAGAAGACAGACGGAGGTGAATCATAATGGGTAATTTATCTAACAGAGAAAGATTCCTGATGATCGCCATAGTACTTATTATTGCGATCTTTGCACTTCAGATGTTCGTTCTCAATCCTCTGAAGGATAAGCAGTCTGAACTGATCGATGAGAAGAATGAGCTTGAAGATCAGCAGGCATATCTCGACCAGATGATCGAGAAGAACGAGCAGAACAGACAGCAGCTTGAGATCCTTAACGGACAGATCAAGGATATCGAGACTTCATTCATCGCTCAGCTCAATTCTGAGGCGCTCGAGCAGTACGTCATGAAGGTCTTTGAGGACAACAACTGCCCTTATCTCGTAGCAGCAGGTGTATCCGATGTAAATCAGCCTTCCGTTATCCTGCCTGACGGCACAGTATCTCCTAACATCCTGAAGGTTAAGAGAGTATCAGTCACATACTCTACAACAGACGGATTCCTCGTACCTCAGTTCAATCTCACAGATCCTAACTCTGTTGATCAGTTCAGAGAGTGGTGGGGAAGAGTACAGGACGGAATCGAGTCTTCCGTTTCAAGTCAGGAGAATGCAGGCCGTGGCAATGCTAATACAGAGTCCGCTTCGCTCTATACACCTATCTTCGGTGAGCCTGACAATGCACAGCTGATCGGTTATGACGGATTTATCGCTTCTCTGACTCAGATCGAGAAGCTCGATCCTCAGGCTATCAAGATCAATTCCATCAATGTAGAAGACAAGGTCGGTTATCTCACAATGACAGCTGAGATCGATTTCTATTCTGCTCAGCTCGTTAACCGTGTATCCGATCCGGATCTCAACAAGCCTTATATCACATTTAACGGTAATACACCTACACATAATGTTGGTCTTATCGGCTTGCCTCTGTATCCTGTTACAAATGAGAACAGCGGCTGGTATGGAATCCTGCCTGTTACTGAGGACGTTCAGGCTTCTGAGAGACCGTTCGCTACATATTACTCCAGCTCGATCCTCAAGTGGCTGCTTGATACTTATGATCTTGGCACTGTCCTTGGTCTGCAGTACTCAGATTCCGGTAATATCAACGAAGACGGTGACGTCCCTGCAGGTAATGACGAACCTGTAGATGTTCCGGAGGATTAATGGAAAAACCCTCTCCAGGCGGCCGATCGGCCCCTGGAATAAGGGGGATCCGTTCACATTTTGAACGATTTACAATAAATTGTGAAAAAATGTGAAGAAATTTTGAAAAAGGTATTGCACAATTCTGAAAAGGTGCTATACTTAAGCTACAAACTTAAAAAATCTATAGGAGGATTTTTACAATGAAGAAGATTCAGAAGTCCAAGAAGGGTTTTACACTTATTGAGATGGTACTCGTTATCGCTATCATCGTTATCCTTGCTGCAGTTCTCGTTATGAACATCGGTACATACCTCAACAAGGCTAAGAGTGCTACATCTTCCGTTGATTCTCACAATGATGCTATCACAGAGCTCGTTAACGAGATCGATGCTAACACATAATAAGTGCTAACTTCAAAAAGGAGAGTGGGAGGGTTTCCTCCCACTCTTTTTTTGTCTTTTTTACTCCTGCCGGACGGCTGATCGGGAGTTCTCAGAATTTTTGTACAAATTTTAAACAAAATGTGAATTTGTCATTGAAATTTCCGTGAATCCCTGTATAATGATAATAGTAATAAAGGGTACGTGTAAGTATGTGTGCTTACTTGGAGGTATTCAATGCGTAAGATCAACAAGACAAAGAAGGGTTTTACATTGATCGAGATGGTAATGGTTATCGCTATTATCATTCTGCTTGCTAGCGTAGTTACTTTCAATGCAGTAGAGATCTATAACGGTTCCAAGTCCGGTCAGTCGGACGTTGAACAGTCACAGAATAAGATGACACAAGGCATCCAGGCAAGTGAGCAGATGCTTGCAGATCATAATTTCTAAGTAGGAGGGAAGTATGAAGAGAATTCTTAAGCGTTCTTCCAAGAAGGGTTTTACATTGCTTGAGGTAATGCTGGCTGTTGCTATCCTGGCTATCGCTTCGACAATGATCATGAATGGATTCATTGCAACAATGGGTTATTCAACGAACACCTCGATCTATTCAAGAGTAGGTAATACAAACTACGAGAAGACTATAACTAAGATCGCCACATATTCCAATCTTTCAGTTGCTGACAGATACAGTGATGCATCTGCCAACGCTATCAGGAGTAGCGGCGGAACGACGACGACGATGGACTATGCAGCGAGCCCTGCTAACGTTCCTGATATGACAGTATATCAGTGGAGAGAGACAACAGGTGCCTCCGACTACGGTGCCTACAATGCAGCAGCCACATACGGATACGGCGAGAGCATGACATATGCCGATAACAGAACGACATTCTTCTATGCTCCGAGCAGTGACCTTTTCTACTGCACAGCTTGCCATCACTATGGCTATATCAATCTTTACAGACATGCCGGTTCTACAGCTTACTACTGCAGATATCAGTTTGATGATGGAACGTATTGCAACCATAAGGTTCGTGACTATAACTGATGAAAGGACAGCGGAGAGTTTATTATGAGATGTGTATCTAAGCGTAAAAACAAAAGAGCATTTACTCTCGTAGAGCTTATGCTCGCGATCGCAATAATAGCGCTCATCAGCAGCCTGTTCTTGTCATTGATGATCGCGATCAAGGATTCTTACTACAGAGTCTATAATGCAAATGATTCAACAGACTATGCTCAGCTCTATGCTCAGGCTCTCGAGAATATGGTTCTCAGAGATACCCAGAGGAATATTGCAGCAGGCACAACTGTCACATATATGATCGAACCTTCCGAGTCAACATTTATGGTTAACGGTACACCTGCATTTACACTTGAGCAGATGAGGAATAACAGCGGCGATGTTAAATGGAACATCTACCTCGATAAGGATGAGACTTACTTTGACGAGTCTTCCGGACTGTTCCATTACAGATTCGTATTTGTAGACGGTTATAACTACGAGTATGGTAATCCCGGTACTGTTCAGCTTGTATATGAAGGCACTTTCTGGATTCCTCATTTCAACGGCGGTTCATTCGATATCCAGACCAACGGAAGTACAACTGCTCACTACAACGACGGAACGGCATATCCTATAACAAATGCCAAGATCGTTTATACAGCAGCCTGATCCTAAGGCAAAATGAAGACTTATTACTCGGGAGCAAATGCTCCCGAGTTTTTTATTGTTATATATGTGTTAAAATGTGGACTAGACATAAGTAAAGGAGATAAGGATCTTGGAGAAGAGACAGCGTGCCGTAGAACTTGATTTCTTAAGAGGAATCGCTATCTTGTCCATGCTGTTTATACATTTCTCCTGGGATGTGAGATACGAGTTCGGTAAGAGTGCCTTCGCGTATCTGTCCGGCAAAGCTTATATTGTTTTCTTTCACCCGATCGTATTGGTGCTCTTTATTGGAGTGTCAGGCATCTGCTGTACCTTTTCGAGGAATAATATCAGGCGCGGGCTGAAGATGCTTGCCGTTGCATCGGCATTCACGATCGGTTCATATATCGTTCAGGAAATCACCGGGATCGAATCACTCATCCTATTTAACGTGCTTCACCTTATCACTTTTGGTATCTTTATCTATTCTCTGGTCCTTTTTATCGAGAGACGGCTGAGTATCAGTCCGGAGCTTACAAACATGCTCATGGGTATGAGCGGCATATGCATAATGATGATCGGACGGTATATCAAGCTTTTCGATCACTGTACGGATAATATGCTGTTCCTGCCGATAGGGTTCTCGATACAGGGGATGCCGACAATGGCGGATTATCTGCCGATATTCCCGTGGCTCGGCATATTCTTTGTCGGTGCCGCCATAGGAAGGGCGTCTTATTCTGACAAAAAGTCGAAGCTTCCGGACAGACCCGAGGCGGTCAGGAAGATCGCATCGCCGATCGAGTTCCTGGGAAGGCATGCGCTTGTGATCTATATTGTTCATCAACCGATAATTTACGGACTGCTGGCGCTCATATTCAAGGTGACGGGCAACTGATATGAGACAGATCTATAAACAGAGCCTGAGATCCTACGTAAGAGAACATATTAAAAGGATCATCTTTATTATCCTGGCAGCTGCTCTACTGGGGATAGTAACCTACTGGCCGCAGAGGGCGATCACGGGCATGTCGGCGGATTTTTACTGCGCGAAGATCTTTCCGGTGGTAGCCTTCGTCTTTAATTCGTTCAGTAACTTCTGGATGGTATCCGTCTCGGAGAATCTGCTGGTGGTGATCGCGATAATGGCAGTTATCCTTACAGTATGGTTTATATTCAGCTTTATCCGTCTGATGCTGACGGGAAAGAAGCAGAGGGAATACCTGACGTCAGTCCTTAAGACAGTCTCATGGCTTCTCGTGGTCGCTATCGTTCTGATGACCGTTTATCAACTGATGCACGGGATCAACTACAACAGGACGTCCGTTGAGGAGAAGCTCGATCTCGAGGAGTGTACTGACTATCAGGATTATGTTGATACTCTTAACTGGGCCTATGCCGGAATGCTGTCTGCCAGGTCGAAGCTCGGTGAGGATTATCTCGGAGTAGCTCATATGAATACGAGCTTCGAGAAATGTGTTTACGATGCCAATGGGACAGTTAATGCCGTATCCGATACCTACGGACTGGATATGAGTCCTAACTATATCAGAGCCAAGGCCGTGTCTTTAAGCAACCTCTGGAGCTATACCGATATTACCGGGGTTTATTCCGTGTTGCTCGGCGAAGCGAATGTTAATACAGATTATCTCGATATACTTGAATTCCCGATAACACTCTGTCATGAGATCAGCCATGCCAAAGGTTATGCACGTGAATATGACTGCAACATGATCGCGGTCCTGTCTTGTATCTCGTCAACAAGGCCCGACTTCAGATATGCCGGATACTTTTATATATTCATCCATCTTTATTCGGATGTCGCTCAATATGCTGAAGCTCTCGGAATGGAATTCTACGATTATCTTGGCGACAGCAGATTCGCTGCCGTAAGAAGAGACATGAGGGCACAGGATGACTACGAGGCTTCTCTTGAGGAGGGATTCATCCCTGATCTTATAAGCCGTTTCTCGGAAGATGCCAATAACGCTTTTCTGGAGGCTAACGGCCAGGAAGGCGGAACGTATACTTATCATATCCACACTAATTTCTATGTAGACTTCTTCCATAAGTACATAAGGACGGAAGACGATGCTTGAGGTAATACTTAGGGGACACGATAACTATTACGGTATCAGTGATGTTTTGAGACTCTTTTACGACGGGATAAGTGAAGACCGGGCAAATAACCGTGTAGTCTGCTTAGAGGCTGATGATCTGACGATCATGAGTATTGTTGACGGGGACAGTGTCATTGCGTCTTGTGATGATAAAGAGATAAGAGCCGTTGCCGGAGACATACCCGTCAAGCGGGAGGTGAAAAGAACTCTCTACAGATTACTCGTCGATATTACGTCACGCAGTTTCCCATGGGGATGTCTTACCGGGATCAGGCCTACCCTTGTTGCAGGTGAGGTCGGACAGGCAGAGAAGATGGCTCAAATGTACCTGGTCCGTCCTGATAAGGCGGAACTGGCCGTGAAGACATATATGGAAGAGCAGCGGATACTGGATACCGTCCCGGAGGAGTCACTCTGCATCTATATCGGAGTTCCTTTTTGTCCTTCGCGCTGCGAATACTGCTCATTTGTCTCGAGTGATATAAGTCACCATATGGGACTTCTCGCAGAATATGAGCAGGCACTCATCAAGGAGATCTCACTCGTGGCACCGGCCGTCACATCCAAAATATCTGCCGTTTACATGGGCGGTGGGACTCCGACTGTCTTCGATGATGAGTCGATGGAACGGATACTTTATAAGATCAGGGATCTGATCGCCATGGACTCTGATACGGAATTTACCGTAGAAGCAGGAAGACCGGATACCATCACGAAGAGAAAGCTGACAGCTATGCGCAAAGCAGGTGTTAACAGGCTTTGCATTAATCCGCAGACTATGTCAGATGAGACACTGGCGAGACTCAACAGACGACACACATCGTCTGATACTGTCAGAACGTATCATATGGCGCGCGAAACGGGATTTGACACGATCAATATGGATCTTATCGCCGGGCTCAAATACGAGCCGTCTGAGAGACTCCTGGAGTCGCTCGATGCGGTCATGGATCTTGACCCTGCCAATTTAACTGTCCATACGCTCTATAAGAAGAGGAGAGCATCTATGGATAAAGCTGATGTGCTGGACAGGAACGGTTCGAGAGGGGATATCGATACCGTGCTCACGAAGGCTTACAGTCTCCTTGAAGGCAGAGGATACGATCCTTACTATATGTACAGGCAGAAAGATACAGGACACGGACTGGAGAATGTCGGATTTGCAAAACCGGGGACCGGATGCAGATATAATGTGGCGATGATGAGCGACAGACGCGATGTTCTCTCGTTCGGAGCCGGTGCGATGAGCAAGAGGACATTCGAAGGCGGTCGGCTCGAGAGATGCCCGAGCATCAAGGACGTGATCGGGTATATTAAGAGTGTTGAAGAGGTTGCTGATAAAAAGAAGCGATTTTTCGATATAAATAGTATAGAATAGATTGAGATCTGAAAAGGAAGCAAGAGTATGAAGTGTCCAAGATGTGGCCTGGAGAACGGAGACAGAACGGTATGCAGTAAATGCGGCCACTTTATGTATCGTCCGGTCGACCAGAACCGCAAAAAGATGACAAAGGCCGAGCGGGCCAGGGAAGATGCCAAGATAATGTGGAAGAACATCGCGAAGGTCCTCCGCATAGTATGGATGGTCATCGTAATGGTCGTATTGAGCTTCCTGATGATAGCTGTTTTGACTTTTTTCTTTAATGGAGCCTGACATCTGATCAGGCTCTTTGTCTGTTTATTCACTCGATAATGTGATAAAATATATTTTATGAATAAGATGATGAACACCGGCGTTACCGGGCGTAAGCCTAAGTATCTCACGATCCTTGCGGTGATCATTTGCGGGGTCGCCGTTAATTTACTTGGCTCGTTTATCGCAGAACAACTCGATATAAAACTGTTCCTTGATTCTATCGGTACCGTTATTGCCTCTATCTTAGGCGGCGCGCTGCCGGGTATCTGTGTCGGACTGATAACGAATTTCTCAAAAAGTTATAGTGACCCCACTTCGCTTTTCTATGCGACTTTGAATGTTCTGATAGCCGTTTGCTCGTCCGGGTTTGCCAGAAGAGGGATGCTGAAACGCTTCCGCGGGTATGCAGTACTTATTTTCCCGCTGGCATTTATCGGCGGCTTCGTAGGATCGATCCTCACATGGTTCCTGTACGGGTTCTCTGAGGAGAGCCTCGCGATCCCGTTTATCAGGGATATGTATGAGGACGGTAAGATCAGTTCCTTCAGGGCACAGCTCGCGACGGATACGATCATAGATCTGTATGATAAGGCGATCACGATCGTAATAGCATATGTTGTCATCAGACTGTTGTCGGATGAGATCAAGAATAAACTGTACTTTGCCGGATGGTGTCAGACACCGTTGTCATCTGAAGTGCTCAAGATGTTCCGTTCGCGTAAGTGCAGAGAGGTGTCGTTAAGAGGGAAGCTTATCCTTATGATCACGGTATCGCTTTCTGTCGTAGCGGCACTGTCCATAGGGATCAGTTCGCTGCTCTTCAAGGATATAAACCGTAATAATCACGAGAGTATCGCAGAGAATACAGCTGCGTTGGCTTCTAAGATCATAGATCCCGACATGGTCGACGATTATATCGAAGAAGGAAGAAGTGCTCCCGGTTATGACGAGATCGAGAGAATGCTCTATGATCTCAGGGACAGTAACGAAGGGGTTGAGTATATCTATATCTACAGGATCGATGAGGAAGGCTGTCATGTAGTCTTTGATCTTGACGGTATCGGAGATGATGAAGAGAAAGCAGATCCTCCGGGATTACTGGTTCCGTATGACGATTCGATAGCCGATCATCTGGAAGAGTTCCTTAAAGGGGAGAAAGTCGACTCACTGATCACGGACGATGAATACGGCTGGCTCATGACCTTGTATGAACCGGTCTATAACGATAAGGGTGAATGTCTGTGCTATGTCTGTGTTGATATCGATATGACTGAGATAAAAGCCGACAGTTATCAGTTTATCGCCAAGCAGGTATCACTGTTCCTCGGGTTCTTCATCCTTATGTTGGAGACGGGTCTCTGGCTCGTCGAGTATCACATTATCCTGCCGGTCAACAGTATGGCATATTCGGCTGACAGATTTGCTTATAACGATGAAGGCGCGATCGAAGATAATGTCAGTCGGATAAGAAGGCTTAATATCCAGACCGGAGATGAGATAGAGAATCTTTATCAGGCGTTCACCAAGACTACAGAGGATACGGTCAAGTATATGAGCGATATCCGGGCCAAGAACGAGACGATAACCAGGATGCAGAACGGTCTGATCATCGTTCTTGCCGATATTGTTGAGAGCCGTGACAAGTCGACGGGAAACCATATCAAAATGACGGCAGCATATGTTGATATCATTCTACGCCGGATGAAAGAAAAAGGTCTTTATCCCGATATCCTGACAGAGGATTATATCCTTGATGTTGTTCACTCCGCACCTTTGCATGATATCGGAAAGATCCAGGTGCCTGATGCGGTGCTCAACAAGCCCGGGAAGCTGACTGATGAAGAATATGAACAGATGAAGCAGCACACAACTGCGGGTGCCATGATCATCGAACAGGCCATGACAAAGGTGTCAAGCACTGAAGGATATCTGATAGAGGCCAGGAATCTGGCGCTGTGCCATCATGAGAAATGGGACGGTACGGGTTATCCGGCCGGGCTTAAGGGAGAGCAGATCCCGCTGTCAGCGCGTGTTATGGCAGTGGCGGATGTTTTCGATGCATTGACAGCTAAGCGTGTATATAAGCCGTCTATGCCGATCGAGAAAGTGATGGAGATAATACGCGAGGGTTCAGGTACGCACTTTGACCCGGATGTAGTCGCAGCCTTTGAGGAGTCGATCGACAGGGTAAAAGCGGCCCTGGAAGGCGAAGAAGACACATCGATGGTATGGGGACAGAAGCGTTTCGGAGAAGACGGCCCTGATACAAAGACAGATGCATGATCGTGATAAAGGCCCGTGTTCAGTGTCTTTGTAACATTGTTAAAAGGGTTCAGTTCTTCTCAGGAAGATCGATGATCTTATATCCGCAGGCGTTTACGATGCGGGTACCGGACGGATGCTCGTACTCTGACTTGATCCGGCCGTAATTCGTATGGACATGCCCGTGGAGCATATAGGAGGGTTTATACCTGGTCATGACCTTGTTGAAGATATCATAGCCTCTGTGAGGAAGATCAGTCAGGTCGCCGTATCCTTTTGCAGGCGCATGTGTTACCAGGACATCGATACCGCCTGACAGGACGGCCTTAGGAGTAAGCTTAAGGACTCTGGCGGTCATCTCCTTCTCTGTGAACATATTGACGGATCTGTTGTTATATCTCATGCAACCGCCCAGTCCCATGAAACGGTAGCCCTTATACTTATATATGCGGTCTTCGATGCAGACAGCCCCCAGCGGAGGATTCTTGATGAGTTCGTCATCGTGATTGCCCCTTATATAGATCATGGGAACGTTGACCATCGTCATAAGGTAGTCCATGTAATCGGCTCTGAGATCTCCGCAGGCAACGATCAGTTCGACGCCCGCTGTGCGCTCTTTCTTGAAGTGGTTATAGAGGAGATTATCCTCCACATCTGCTACGGCCAGGATCTTCATGCTTTGGATGTATCTCCATTGACAATAAGCGGGATGCCGTTAGCTTTGACCGTCTTTTGAGCAGTCTCCGTCAGCTCATCGAAAGTAGGTATCGTTCCGACTATATTATCGTTGAGCCAGTCCATGTTGATGATCTCTTCATTAGTGAGCCTGGGGCTTAAGGCGGGCTTGATAATACCCTCCGTGCTCCTCAGTTCCCCGTCGAAAGGATTCCCGACATCGGCAATGAGCGCCTTACGTGCAGCAGCGACCATCTTCTGCGTGCTGTACGGGATGATGTCGCACTGATAGATATCGATAACGCCCGATGTCATTCCCCACCAGTAATTGATCGCCTTATCCTTGGTATCGTCTGTCTCGGAATCCCAGGCGTCATTCAAGACCTTACGGACTATGAGCTCATAATACTTGTCCCATTTCCACTCGGGAAAAGCGATATTGGTTATACTGCCGTCATCGCCGACAGAGTAAAGGCCGTATTCGTTATCAGCCTTTGTGGGCTTGATAAGGTCCGGGCCCGAGACGAGCTTAAGATCATTCTCGCGGATGAATTCTCTCCAGTATCCTTCCTTAAGGCATGACCATGTAAGATATATCTTGGCCTTCGGATCCACCATTGAAGCTCCTATGGCAAAAGCGTTGATATTGGCAATATTACCGCAGATCGGATATGTCGATACATAACCTATGCGGTGATCCTCCGACATGCTCGCAGCGATGATGCCGAGAAGGAACTTTGCCTCGTACATCCTTCCGTAATAAGTCCTTACCGCATCGTGTGACAGATGTACCGAACAGTTGAGAAACTTGATGTTCGGATATTTGACTGCGGCTCTCAGGGCGAACTCCATCTGAACAGGAGATGTGGTAATGATCATGTCGGCTCCGTCAGCTGCTGCCGCTTCAACGGAATCGGCAAATTCTTCCTCTGTATCCTTACAGTCGCAGGCCAGTGTCTTAACAACGCCCGGGAAAAGAGCTTCGAGCTCGAGACGTCCCTTCTCGTGTCCGTTGATCCAACGTGATCTTGTGGCATCGCCGTCATAGAGGAAGAGTATCTTAAGAGGATGCTGTTCGCTGTATGTCGGCTTCTTGATGATCGAGTCTATGATCGGGATAGCATTCTTCTTCTGAAGCTGTGGCTCCTCCGAGAATGTGATCTGATTACCGTTCGCTCTTATCCTGATCTCACGCCAGATCTGGTTGATATTCTTTTTGATCTCTTCGGCCGGAGTGTTGATAAGACTCTCGTACTTATACATGTCGATATATACGAGGAACGCGTCGCCGACAGTGATCGAATAGGCAGATCCGCCGGCTGAGAGATAGGCCTTGGTAAAATTAAAAAATGCCGACTTCAGATCAAGCAATGTGTCCTCATCCCAAGGTTCATCATATGTCTTGCCGATAGCCTCGGCAAGTCTGTCGTAACAACCCTCTTCGGTGAAGGTTATATCGTAGTTGGAAGTGCACTTGTAGAACTTAAGGAATTCGTAGTAGATGTTGACTTCCTTGTCGTCCTTGTCCTCCGGAACAGGAGGAAGCACACGGGTGACGTTGGCAAGTATCGTCGGCTGTTCGAGATACTTCATGACAGATACACGCTTGTTGCCTTCGGATACGTAGAATTTACCCATGAACTCGGTTACTACGATAGCATCATTGATTCCCTGTGAAGTCTGATACTCCATCAGATTGACCCATTTCATCCCGAATTCGGTATCCGGCGGAAGGAGCGGCATGAAGTTCCTGGCGAAAGACTCCTGGCGGCCCTTTGTAACGGTTCCGACAACAAGATACAGAGGGATCTCACGTGTGCCGATCTTCTCCTCCTTGAGAGTGGTCCTCGTCGGGAGCATATAGTCGAGAGCCGGAAGGTAAGGATAGTGTCCTTCACTTAGGGCTTTCTGATATTCTTTATTTCCAAGTTTCCTGGCTTTTACATAATCTTCGGATGCTGTTGCCATAATCAATACCCTTTATCTGATATTCGGTCAGTCCTTTTGCTACATGCTTATTCTATCATTAACGGCATTAACTGTAAGTATGTGATAATGACCAAAGGATCGAAAGCCTGCTAGTGTCGCGTATGATATAATGATCATACGTAATGTGGAGGGAACATGAAGGGACTTGAAGATAAACTCAGATATAAGCGCCTTGCAATAGCGGCAGTCCTGCTTGCTGTTCTCTATCTGGCACTGGTTACGATAGTGCCCGGTATGTCTATATGGGCAACGGGTATCGATAATACTTTCGATGATTATAAAAGAATAGAAGCTGGCGAAGAATACAGTTTCAGCTTCGCGATGCCTTATGACAGATTAACTAAGGTCGGAGTCGACCTTAAGAATGTCGGAGAGAATGAGAAGGTCTTCCGGATCGAAGCCGAGCTTATCCTGACTGACGATGAGGGGAATATCACCGCCAGACAGGATGTCAACAGCGTCTATGAAGATTCGATCGATCTGTCGGGTAAAAAAGTGTGTGAGGGGGAGAGATATACTCTCACTCTGAGGCTCGATTCCACCGGTAATTCGGAGAAGGGTATCTTCCTCGGATTCAACTCTGATGATCGCATGTTCATATCTGTCGAGGGCCTTCATACAGGTGTGGATTCCAAAGCATCCTTTACGTTCCTTTATATCGTTATAGCGGCACTCTTGATGATATATATTGCCAATATGGGGCAGGGGACTGACAGGAAGCGCGACCTTACCGATAAGACCCTGTTCTATGCGGCCATAGTCATGGCAGTGATACTCCTGAATCAGCCTTTTGATCTGTTCATGATCGCCAAGGGAGGACTCAGGTTCATAGATGCCGTTAAGAGCGGGCATATCGTCGATTTCTACGACTATGTATACGACAGGGAGATCACGCTCGGTACGGAGAGGATATATGTCTGTTATTTCTACAGTGTATTTGTTTACCTGCCGGTATCGATCCTTCTTATCCCGTTCAGCTTTGTCGCTGACGGCGATCTCGGACGGGGGACGCTTGCCAATTCGATAGTACTCTATCTGGATGCGATCGTGGCAGTGGCGACTGTCCTGTCGGTGAAGCTGCTCGACCGGACTGTTAAGGAATGTGATATGCCCGAAGAGTACGGCAAGAGCGTGCGTAAGATGTTCGCGTTCTCTACGATCCTGATATACGTAACAGTAGCCTTCGGACAGATCGATATCTTCTATGTCATCCTGATGCTCCTTGCGCTGCCGTATTACTTCAGGGGACGATATAAGATATTCTCGCTTATCATGTCTATAGTCGTTGTCTTTAAGCTTATCCCGCTTATGGTCTTTATTCCCATGATCCTCCTGGTCAACAAAAAGCTTAAGGACATTGTTATCAACACGGCGATCTGTGTATCGGCTACGTTGGTCTCAACGCTCGTCTTCGAGAGAGGGCTGGGCTATTCCGTGATAACCGAGATGGTCAATGAATCATTCTCATTTGCCGATCGTCTCTTCGAGGTGAGCCTCGGCGGAAGGATCTCGGTGTTTGTACTGCTATATGCGATAATCTGTCTGATCTGTTATATGAGCAATACGGATCCGTCAGACAAGAAGGAACTTCTCTACAGATCGATGCTCGTGATGTTCGCATCTTACGGTGTGTTTATCGTATTAGTATCCTGGCATATCCAGTGGCTCATACCGCTCGTCCTGTCGCTGGCTTTCCTGTTTCCGTTCGTTAAGAATGACAGCAGGCTCCTGATAGCGGATATTGCCATGGAGACTCTGTTGATGGGGATCATCTTCTTCAAGGAGGATACTGTTTATCTGCTCGATTACGGTTCTCTCTCAGTATCTGATTACGAGTATGCCGGTCCGTCGGTCAAGGTTGTTCTCGAGGGCATAAGTCCGCTCATACTTCCGACATTCTGTTCGCTTCTTGCAGCGCTGATACTGTTCTTCATAGTGTACTTTGCCATGGATATCAGAGCGCGTTCCGGTTCCGGGAAGGGTTATGTTGCCGTAACGGATCATACTCTTGACAGGGATCTCGTTACCGTAAGATTATTCATCTTCTTCGGCACACTGATCCTCTATACATGGTGTTACTACTTTATCGGCTGATCAGATAACGACGAATCCCCGGGCTGTCAGAAAGTCCTCCATCTCATCGAAGTCATGAGCGTGGAAGACCGCAATGGGATTACCGAGTTCGCGGTTATATGACAGATACAGATAATCGATATTGATATTGCTCGAAGTTATGTCGGACAGAAGTCTGTTAAGACTTCCGGGTTCATCTCCGATATTTACTGCGATCACGGGGTCCAGGCGGCACATATAACCTTCGTCCGTGAGGAGTTTAAGGGTCTTTTCCGGGTCCTCTGCTATAAGTCTTACGATACCGAATTCCGCACTGTCATTAGTGACCAGTGCAGATACATTGATCCCGGCATCGCTTATGAGTGATGTTATCCTGTTCATGGCGCCTTTTTTATTCTCAGCGAAAATAGATACTTGAGTCAGCATTTGATTCCCTTTCCGTTGCTTTATGCAATAAGATCAATGCATTATATCATATTGAACGTTTCTGAATAGTCATAATAAAGATGCGTGACTTTGCTCGTTTAAAAACACGCGCGCATGAAATATAATAGAAAAGGATTACCGCATCGACGGAGGGGGTTATGTTCAACGGCAGGAAGACGATCGGCGTATTTGTCAACAGAGCCGAGAAGGAATACCAAGGGGATATGTGTTCGTCCCTGATAAGGTATGCTTACACTGCCGGATATAACATACTGTTTTTCACAAGTTACGAGATCAGGGAAGAAGAGAATAAGTACGAGATCTACGGCGAGAAGATAATCGATATCGCTCCCGTAGAAGACCTGGACGGGATAATCGTAGCTCTTGATACATACGATAAGGGACGTTTCAGAGAGAAGATCTATGAGATGATCAGGACGAGAGCTACATGCCCTGTCGTATCCTTCAGAGAAAGAGCAGACGGGTTCTATTGTGTAGAGTCCGGAGCCAATGATTCCATGAGAGACATACTCGAGCACCTGTACCGGTATCATTCGTGTCGTGACATCTCGTTTATGATGGGATACGAAGGCCACTATGACAGCACTATGAGAGAAGAAGCATACCGCAGGTTCATGGCAGATCACGGCCTTACCATTTATCCGAATTCCATGTTCAGGGGCGATCTGTGGAAATATATGGGCGATGAAGCACTGCGGTTCTTTATGTCTGATCCGGATCGTAAGCCGGATGCGATCGTATGTGCCAATGATTTTATGGCAAGATCGATATGCGATGCTGCGAGGAAGATGGGCATCAAGGTTCCTGATGACATAAGGGTAACAGGTGTTGACGATGAGTCTATCGCATATATCATTCAACCGACTCTGAGCACCATCGGGATAGATGTTGACGGAATGGCACGTGAATCGGTAAGACTTATCTCGGACATCAATAACGGCATCGACAGGGAGAGGACTGTCACTGTACCTGCCAGACTCCTCTTCAGAGAGAGCTGCGGGTGCGGCAAGCCCTCCGGTGACGAGGAGATGCAGAATATCGAATACTATTTCCGCATCAATGAAGAACTGCTGGAAAACCATACCAAGCAGAACTACTTCAGGATCGATCTGGCAAGCTTCGGGCCTCTCGACAGTCTGCTTGATATCATCTCTGACAACATCGGTATAAACGGTGATGTCAGCGAGTTCTATCTGTGTCTGCTCAGCGAATATGACGAATTCGGTCTGCCGAGTTTTACGGATGACCTCCCTGATTCGGCAGAGCTGCTGCTTAACTGGAAGGACGGCGAGAGAAGGCCGGTCGAAGGAAGGACGCTTTTTGACAGGACCAAACTCCTCCCGGACGGGCTGTGTGGCAATGAGCCCGTAAACTATTACATTACGATGCTCTATGATCGCGATAATGCGCTCGGGTTTACGGCTGTCAGGTTTAACGGATATCAGGAGAGGATCGGTGTATATTTCCACAACTGGAACCTCACTGTCGGCTTAACGCTCAGCAGGTATTTCATATACAAGAGAGCCCGGCTGCTCAAAGATATCTATGAGAAAAACAGCATAACGGATTATCTGACCTCTCTTTATAACAGGAGGGGACTCGGAGAGTTCCTGGAGCTTCACAGATCAACATGGATCTATGAGAAGACAAAACTCATATTTATCAGTATCGATCTTGACCACCTTAAATATACGAATGATAACTTCGGACATGAAGCGGGCGACCGTCTGATCAAGGCAGCGGCCGATGCTGTCAAGGCTATCGTGCCGAATAACGGTATCGGAGCGAGGATGGGTGGAGATGAGTTCCTGGCAATCGCATATGGTGAAGAGAGTGATGCAGCTGAACTTAAAGCACGTCTGATCGCCAAGGCATCCGAGACATTTGTCGGAAGCGGGAATGATCATGACCTCTCGCTGTCCGTCGGTTATTGCTGTGTTACTGCACATGAGGGCATGGATCTGGCAGAGTGTATCGAGAAGAGTGATGCTGAGATGTACAGGGCAAAGATCTCAAAACGGGGGGAGTAGGTTTTGGCGGATAACGGAAGGAAAAGGATAGCATTATTGCTTGGTCAGCCTGAAGAGTATTACCAGAGTTGTTTTATCTCCGGGTTCCTTGAATCTGCCTTCGGCAACAACCTTGATGTATGTGTTTATGCCATGTATATCAAGTATCAGAATAATCCTGCGCGTGAGAAAGGCGAGTCGGCCATTTTCTCGCTTATCCCTTATGACAGGTTCGATGCCGTCGTAGTTATGGCCGACACGATCCAGACGCCGGGCATTGCTTCGGAGATAGAAGAGAAGATCCACAAAGATTACAAGGGCAAAGTTCTTTTCGTCGACAGCGACAGTCCTTACTTCCCTTCCATTCACACCGACAACTATAATCCCGAGAAGAAGATAGTCTCTCATCTGATCGAGAAACACGGATACAGGGATATCATCTTCCTCGCAGGCAAATCATGGCATCCTCATTCCCAGATACGTCTTCAGGCTTATAAGGATGCGATGACGGAGCACGGCCTCAAAGTCGATGAGAAGAATATCTATTACGGTGACTTCTGGTATACGAGCGGCGAGAGCCTTGCAGAGACTCTCCTGTCCTCCGACAGACCGCTTCCCGATGCGGTCGCGTGTGCGAATGACTGTATGGCAATGGGACTGGCTAACGGTCTTATCAGGGGTGGTGTAAGGATCCCTGAAGATGTAGCCGTTGTAGGGTATGACTCAATAAACGAGAGCAGGCACGCTCCCATTCCTGTAACGTCGGTTAATATTCCTTCGGATGTATTCGGAAGATACGCAGCCGATACTGTCTATGACATGATTTGCGGAGGTACCGTAAGGCCGTTCAGGGCCAATCCGGATCTCTTTATAGGCGGAACATGCGGATGCGGATGTGACAGTGCGCGGCCCGCATATTACAGGCGTGACAGTTGGAGTACGGAGCTTTCCGAAGGAACAGTCCATTCCGTTCTGACACATATGGATGAGGATCTGATGGAACAGTCGACCGTGACCGGGCTTATCAGTTCGATATTCTCATACACATATCTTATCGGCAGTTTTGACAGCTTTGATATCTGTCTCAACCGTAACTGGGAGAACTTCAGTGACAACAGGAATAACAGAGGGAAGTTCGAAGATAACCTGGTCAGGATAATAAGCTGCGGATCCGAAGATGAGAGCCGTAACAAGATCAGCTTTGATCAGACGATCAGATCGGACGAACTCCTTCCCGAGATCTGCGATCAGAGAGATAAGCCGGAAGCATATTTCTTCATGCCGATGAACTATGAGGATATCGTATACGGATATGCCGTCATAAGTTACAGCGATCCCGGACACGGGATAACGGGAGAGTACCGCTCGTGGCTCAAGAGCGTGACCAGAAGCCTCGAGTACTTCAGAAGGACAGAGGCACTTATACGCGGTAACCGTATCCTCGGCGAAGGATCATTGAGGGATAATCTTACCGGTCTTTATAACTACCACGGCTTCTATAAACAGGCTGCTACGCTTGTCGGCATGACGCGCAATAACGGCGGTTATGTGAGTGTACTCGCCGTGGATATCTGCGACCTGTCAAAGATAAACAATACATACGGCAGACGTGACGGCGATAACGCGATCATCGCCGTAGCGAGCATCCTCGATTCCGTATTCAGTACCCGTAACTGTCTTTGTTTCTGTATCGGTAACGGTGAGATGGTCGCAGTCAGGATAACGACCCGTGAGGGAGAGAGTGAGATCCTGGAACTGAAGGAAGAGTTCATGAGAAGGCTTCATGAGTATAACGAGAAGTCGGAACTCGACTTCGATATAGCACTCTACTCGGGGATCGAGACCGGAAGTCCTGAAGATGTTACGTCGCTCGAGGCACTCGTCAATGTTGCCGTCCTCAAGAAAAACACGGTCAAGACGGAGGCCCACAGGATAAGGCTCGATCAGACACTTACTCCCGAAGAGCAGGAAGAGGCAAATCTCGTATGCCGTATACTGGATGACAACCTGATCGATTATCATTTCCAGCCGATCGTAAACGCGAAGGATGGAAGCATATATGCTTATGAAGCTCTTATGAGACCCTGTGTCACTCCGCATATGATGCCTGACACGGTCCTTCGCTATGCCACATATCTGAACAGGCTCTACGATGTGGAGAAGCTTACCTATATGAATGTCTCCCGGATCATCATCGAAAAGGATATCTCTCATGGCGGGACACGTAAGGTATTTGTCAACAGTATCCCCGGACAGCGTCTTACCGATGATTCAGTGAAAGAGTTCAGGGAAGAACTTGATAAAGTGTGCGGATCCATGGTCGTGGAACTTACGGAAAAATCCGAGATATCCGACGAGGAACTCCGGATCCTCAAGTCTGAGATCGAATCTCTCGGAATGCAGGTAGCCGTTGACGATTACGGAACCGGATACTCCAATGTATCCAACTTCTTGAGATATATGCCGGACTATGTAAAGATCGACAGGATGCTCTTGTCAGGTATACATGTAAGTCCGCAGAAACAGCATTTCGTCAAGGATATCATTCAGTTCTCGCATGATAACGGTATCATGGCGCTGGCAGAGGGTGTCGAGAATGTCGAGGAGATGAAGGCCGTGATCGAACTTGGCATCGATCTTCTCCAGGGTTACTATGTTTCAAGACCGTCCAAGAAAGCCGTTGATTCCATCCCGAAGAGTATCATTGATGAGATCACGACTATCAATCTCGGATCTGCTGACTCACCGCAGCCGCGTGAATACTACGCCGGCCGCGAATCGCGCATCAATATGGCGTCGCTCTGCGAGAACAAGTATTCATCTATCGTGATCAGAGGCGGACGCAAGACTTATAACGATTTTATCGTTGCAGGCGTGCCGGGTATTGATTCGCTTATCACGATCATGGCCACGGAAGGCTACAGCGGCAAGATCATACTCGATAATGCAAGTCTCGGTATATCGTCTCACTCAGGGCCCGCTATCGATATCACAGACGGATCGAGTGTAACATTGTCTCTCAGGGGAAACAGTTACCTGAACGGCGGTATTCGTGTAAGTGAGGATTCCACTCTTGTTATCGACGGTGACGGATTACTGGCGATCAACGTAAGCGGCGATGAATATTACGGTGTCGGTAACGGTATCGGGGAGGAACACGGAGATCTTATTTTCGAGCAGAACGGTACGCTGTCGATCATGGGAAGCGGCAAGAACGGTATAGGCATCGGTTCGGGCCTCGGCGGAAACATATCGATAAGACGCGGCAAATATATCCTGAATATAATGGGTGACGAAGGCGTAGGTATCGGTGCGTCCCGAGGACCTGCCAATATGGAGATATCGGAATGCAGCATCGAGAGCGACCTGTCATTTACGAATTCCGTAACTCTGGGATCGATCAGCGGAGCAGTTGATATCAATATGCGTAATGTCGGTTTCTTCAATAAGATGAACGGCCGTAACTGTATCGCGATCGGAAGCGTCGGGAGTAAAGATGTATCTATAAAGATCAACAGCGTCGGCATCGAGAACCAGATCAAATCCGAGCGGGCATGCGTTCTCGGAACGACACTTATCGACGATCAGCACTGTAGCGAAGATAGAGTTAAGATATACGCCCGGTGCGCGTCGGTTAAATCCAAGATCACGGGTGAGAAGAGTATCTTCGCCGGAGATCCGGCGGAACGTAACGGTGAGTTGGATCTTAAATATGTCGAGATCGATTCGGTCGTCAAGAATGCGCTGGACTATGATATCGGTGCACATCTGGTCAATGATGATCAGGTCAGTATCGACTTGAAACTGTCGCATAACGGCACGGACCGTGACAGTCTGGATACCGTAACGGAGTATTCCGAATGAGAAATGCGTATCGACGGACAACAGCTATATTACTGTCGGCACTGGTGTTCTTATCTTCCGCCTGCGCATTAAAGCGTGAGGATAAAAGCAGGCCTGAGATGTATGAGGTCAACGGAGAGATGACGTACCCCTCGGATCCCGTTGCCACCTACGAGGTCTTTGTATACAGCTTCTGCGACAGTAACGGCGACGGCATTGGTGATCTCAAAGGTGTTACTTCAAAGCTGGATTACATAAAGGAGCTGGGTTTTACGAGAATATGGCTCATGCCTGTCATGCCGTCTCCCACTTACCATAAATATGATGTCACGGACTACTATGCTATCGATCCGGAATACGGGACGATGGAGGATATGGAGGAGCTTATTTCCGAGTGCGATCAGCGAGGCATGGAATTGATCATGGACCTGACCTTGAACCACACATCTTCGGAGCATCCCTGGTTCACTCAGGCTGTAAGCTATCTGGAAGGCCTCGGGGAAGGAGAGGAGCCTGATGTGTCTGAGTGTCCTTATGTCGGATACTATAACTTCGCTTCTGACTCTGCATCAGCCTACTATATGGCAGGAGATTCCGGCTACTATTATGAAGCTCAGTTCTGGAGCGGTATGCCGGACTTGAACCTTAGTAATCCCGATGTCAGGGATGAATTGCTTTCTGTCGCGGATTACTGGTTGGATAAAGGGATAGACGGCTTCAGACTCGATGCGACTACTTATTATATGACCGGCTCGCCTGAGGGCAATATCGAGTTTATGAGCCGGTTCTCGGATGCGATCAGGGCCGAGCATCCCGATGCCTATCTTGTCGGTGAAGCGTGGACTGATTACACCGAATATGTAAGCTACTATCAGTCCGGGATAGACAGCTTCTTTAACTTCCTTTTCGCCGGGAAGGACGGCGTGATCGCCAATTCCGTGAACGGCACGTCTTCGAGAGGCGCCGCTTCCTATGGTTACGGTCAGCAGCTCTTCTACGATAAGGTGATGGAAGACTATGGCAGCATGATCAACGATGCGCCGTTCCTGTCAAACCACGATATGGGCAGAGCGTCCGGGTTCTTCTTGAGTTCTGACGGCTCTCAGTATAAGATCGCTCAGGCAATGTGCCTTCTGATGAGCGGCAATGTCTTCCTTTACTATGGGGATGAGATAGGAATGAGCGGCTCGGGACGGGATGAGAACTACAGACTGCCCATGTACTGGACAGCGGACAATTCTTCTGAGTCGGCTGAGATCATGTGCAAGGGGCCGGCAGATGCAGACAGTCAGGAGATGAGATATCCCGCTCTTGATGAACAGATCGAAGATGAGATGTCTATATACTCGTTCATAAGACAGACTATGATCATCCGTAATTCTCATCCTGCCATTTGTTACGGTCTGCCTGAGTATATGGAAGATCTTTCCGGGAATGATGTATGTGTGATCGCCAAGCGTTATGGTGACGAAGATCTGCTTTTGATCTTTAATGTCAGCGAGAGCGAGCAGGTATTAGACCTGTCATCCTATGGGGATCTTAGTGTAGCGGGGATGCTGCAGACGGAAGATGAGGCGCCTTCTCTTGACGGCAATGAGGCGGTCATGGCGCCGAGGAGTGTTCTGATCCTTAGTTATTGATCGTAATGATATTCTGAGATCTCGCAGTTGTCGATCCCGTGTTGAGCAAACTCCTTATTGGTCATATCGTAGAAATAGGAGTTGATCATACGCGCGATCCCGTTATGTGCCACCAGCAGATAAGTCTTGTCGTCTTTTGCCGCCTCATGTGCAGGCAGTACCACACTTTCTTCGATTTTTGCCGAAAATGTGGTAAACCCAGCACCCGGACTACCACATTTTCATCGATTTCCGCCAATAATGTGGTACGAGCTGCACCCGGACTACCACATTTTCATCGATTTTTGCCAATAATGTGGTACGAGACATCCTTGGACTACCACATTTTCATCGGTTTTCGCCAATAATGTGGTAAAGCCGGCACCCGGACTACCACACTTTCATCAATTTCCGCCAATAATGTGGTACGGGACAAACTTGGATTACTACATTTTCATCGATTCCTGCCGATGATTCGATGTCTGTGGCACCGCAGATCTTGTTGGCTAACTTCCATTTTGTCTGCCCATGGCGAATAAAATATATCGTTTTCATACCAAATCAGTTTATCCCGATGCAAAATCGATCGATTAAGTATATCATAGTGCAGAAAGTCTGCCGCAAGGCAAAATACGAGGTAAATATCATGTCAAAAGACAGCTACAGATTATTGATCATAAATCCGGGCTCGACCTCCACTAAGGTGAGCCTTTTCGAGAATGAAGAGTCAGTCTTCGAGAAGAGCCTTTTCCACGATGCTGATGTGCTGCTTCAGTTCTCACACGTTAACAAGCAGCTCGACTTCAGATACGGAGTCATTATGGATATGCTCGCTCAGGAGAATGTGGCACCCGGGTCGATCGATGCTTTCGTAGGAAGAGGCGGAAGCGCATGCACACAGCCCGGCGGTATCACGAAGATCGATCAGAAGATGTATGACGACACGGAGGCGGCAGTCGGAGGATCTGAGCATCCGGCCAAGCTTGGTGTCATGCTCGCATGGAAGTTCGCCTGCGAATATAACAAGCCGGCCTTCACGCTCAATCCCACGAATGTTGACGAATACTGTGATTATGCGAGACTCACCGGTATCAAGGGCATCTACCGCGTATCCCACTCCCACGTGCTGAACCAGAAGGCGGTGGCCGAGTTCCACGCTAAGAGCATCGGCCGTAAGTACGAGGACTGCAACTTCATCGTGGCTCATATCGATGGCGGTATCACCGTTAGCGCGCATGAGCACGGACGCATGGTGGACGGCAACATGGGAGCAGACGGCGAGGGTGCTTTTACACCTACACGTATCGGTTCGGTTCCTGTCCTGGCACTGTTGGATTATATCGAGGCACATTCCATTGAAGATGTGAGATTAAGATGCTCCCGAGCCGGCGGCTTTGTCGATCTCTTTGGAACAGCCAATGCCGACACCATCCACGAGCTTGTCGACAAGGGGGATCCCAAGGCGTCACTGGTATGGAATACCATGATCTATCAGATCTGTAAGATGATCGGCGAGATGAGCGCCGTGCTCTGCGGCAATGTTGATGCGATCCTTCTGACCGGCGGACTCATGCGTTTTGACGATGTTTACGAAGGCATCTTAAAGAGATGCGGATTCATCGCGCCCATAAGCGTTTATCCGGGCGAGATGGAGCAGGAGGCGTTGGCACTTCCTGCGCTGGCTGTGCTCCGCGGAGAGAAGACGCCGCTTACATACACGGGAAAGAATGTATGGAACGGTTTTGAAGGAATGGATCTGTAAAAGGAGGAATTCATTATGAGCATGATCGAAAAGGTTAAGAACAAGGCAAGATCTGACGTTAAGAAGATAGTTCTGCCGGAAGGCGATGAGAAGAGGACCGTTGAGGCCGCCTCGATCCTTAAGAAAGAAGGCCTGGCCGAGCCGATCCTGATCGGTTCTCCTGATGCCGTAAACAAGGTGGCAGCCGACTTGGCTGTTGATATCAGCGGCATTAAGATCGTCGATCCTTTAAGCTCCGAGAAGGCTTCCGCTTATGCTTCGGCTCTCTACGAGATCCGCAAGAATAAAGGCGTAACGGAAGAAGATGCCAAGAAGCTGGTCGCTGATCCCATGTATTACGGCATTATGATGGTCAAGTTGGGCGATGCCGACGGACTGGTATCCGGCGCCGTTCACACGACAGGCGACATGCTCCGTCCGGCTCTGCAGATCATCAAGACCAAGCCCGAGATGAAGATCGTGTCCTCGAGCTTCCTGATGGACTGCCCCAACAAGGATCTTGGTGAGGACGGTCTGCTCGTATATGCGGATTGCGTTGTCATGCCCAATCCCACGGCAGAAGAACTTGCCTATATTGCCATAGCTACAGCTGATACGGCTAAGCGTTTGTGCGGCTTCGAAGAGCCCCGCGTAGCCATGTTGTCTTTCTCTACCAAGGGTAGTGCCAAGCACGAGCTGGTATCCAAAGTTCAGGAAGCGGTACAGATCGCACATGATCTGGCTCCTGACCTCCTGCTTGACGGCGAGATGCAGTACGATGCGGCTCTCGTTCCCGAAGTCGGTGCGAGCAAGGCTCCCGGCAGCCCCGTCGCAGGCCGCGCGAACATACTCGTATTCCCGGATCTGCAGGCGGGTAATATCGGATATAAGATCACGCAGAGGATAGGCGGGGCGGACTGCTTCGCAGTACTGCAGGGACTGAATATGCCCTGTAACGACCTCTCGCGCGGCTGCTCCGTGGAGGACATCGTTAATACCGTTGCAATGACTGCAGTTCAGGCCCAGGAGTAAAAGAAGACTCTGAGATAAGCACCGTTAGACGCTTCTGACTGTTATAATAGAAACAAAAACAGGAGGCGGTTATTATGAGCGGGAAAGTAGTACAAACAGCAGGCAGACAGCAGTTGGGACAGTTCGCTCCGATGTTCGCGCATCTTAACGACGATGTGCTTTTCGGTGAGGTTTGGAACGAAGAAGCGATCGATATCAAGACCAAATGTATTATCACGGTCGTATCGTTGATGGCGTCCGGGATCACGGACTCATCGCTTCAGTATCACCTTCAGAATGCTAAGGCGAACGGCGTGACCAAGGAAGAGATCGCTGCCATAATCACCCATGCCACCATGTATGTCGGATGGCCCAAGGGATGGGCAGTTTTCCGTCAGGCCAAAGAAGTCTGGAACGAGGAAATCCCCGCGATGAGCGAGAAGGAGCGTTACCGGAACAGTATCTTTTTCCCAATAGGTGAAACAAATCCCTACGGGCAGTTCTTTGTGGGGCAGAGCTATCTGGCGCCGGTGTCCACCGAACAGGTCCCCGTCTATAATGTTACGTTTGAACCAGCGTGCCGTAATAACTGGCACGTCCACCACGCCAAGAGCGGAGGCGGACAGATGCTTATCTGTGTAGGCGGCCGCGGCTACTACCAGGAGTGGGGGAAAGAGGCGGTCGAGATGACTCCCGGAACAGTTATCAATATCCCCGCAGAGGTCAAGCACTGGCACGGCGCGGCGCCGGATTCCTGGTTCTCCCACCTGGCGATCGAGGTCGAGGGGGAAGATACGAGCAACGAGTGGCTCGAACCGGTGTCGGATGAAGATTACGGGAAACTGAAATAAGCGGGATCAGCGTCCGCGCGAGAATGACGTCAGTAAGCTTTTGCCGCTAATCAGCAAACCTCGCTTATATCGACAATGAAACGACAATGGAAAAGTGTATTTCCATTGTCGTTTTTGTGTCGACGTGACTTGTCGGATTCAGATGTAAAAATCTTTTCGCGAAAATGAACCTCCGCCCATTTCCGTGCGTTTATTAGTTGAAAGGTGGGATGAGACCCCCCACGGATAAGGAGGGCGAGATGAGATGTGATGACAGAGAAAGAAAGCCGTTTCTGACCAGATTCCTGGAGAAGGTGGCTGAGGAAATAAGACTTCCCGAGAAGGAGTTATACAAACCGGGCGATAAAAGCGATAGAATAAACGAAGGACAGGAGATGAACAGAGATGAACAACGAGAAACTTTATGATGAGTATGCGCAGCTGGCCGCGAGGATCAAGAGCGGAGATGAGAATGCGTTTACTGATCTTTATAACAAGAGCGAGAGACTGGTCTATGCGACATGTTACGGAATACTGAGAGATCCGGATGACGCTGCGGATGCGACACAGGACACCTATGTTGCTGTGTTCAATAAGATAGGCTCTTTTGAAGACGACAGGATGCTGCTGGGGTGGATCAAGACGATCGCTGCCAACAAAGCCCTTGATCTGTACCGTAAGAAGAAGGGCGATGTTTCCTATGACGACACGATCGCGTCTGATGAGTCACTTCAGGGCAATGATGATCTTGAGTCGCTCCCGGATTCCTACATCCTGGTCGAGGAGAAGAGAAATATCCTCCGTAAGATCCTGCGCGAGGAACTGTCGGATGTTCAATATCAGACGGTGATCCTTTATTACTATGACGAACTGCCTGTAGAGACGATTGCGCAGCTCATGAACTGTCCTGAAGGGACTGTCAAGACCAGGCTCAAGTCTTCCAGAGTCAAGATCAGATCCGGCATAGAGAAGTATGAGAAGGATAATGATGACCGCTTTGCGGCCGCTGCTGTTCTGCCGTTCATGACGAAGTTCCTGAATGGTGAAGCCGATAATCTTACACTTCCTGCTATCAATATCAACAGTATGGCAAAGTCATATGAGACAGCATCCAAGGAAGTTCCCGGTTCAAAAGAGAACGCACTTGGTTCCAAGGAAGGCGCAGGTGCAAAAGAGAGAAACGTTACCGGCGCCAAGGATTCGGCGTGGACAGCTCCAAAGGCTAAGGCGAAGGAAGGGTTCTTCTCTACCGTGGCAGGCAAGGTTACGATAGGCGTGCTTGCGCTTGCAGCGGTTGTCGGGATCACCGCAACAGTCATATCGATAGCTGTCAATGATAAAAATGAAGATGAATCTGAGACGACTACCGAGGAAACATATGAGAATATGACAGAGACAGATCTGACCGGTATTGATACTGAGCCTGTTGCTACAACTGAGACTACAGCTGCCGAAGAGACTGATGACACTTCCGGAACTGAAGAGGTCACACCCGATTATGTTGAACCTGTAGTTGAAGGTGAGGCAATATCGATGTCTATCGATGAATTGCCTGAGGCAGAACAGCTTAGAGTATTCGTCGATCTTTTCCAAATGAGCGGATATGATTGCAACACCGGATTCGAGGCTTATCATCTCGGATGGTTCTTGCCGAACTCGACATTGACGGAGACAGTTATTGATTATTCTCAGTATTTTGATGACTTTGAAGCGGAGACGGTCACAGCGGATCCTAATGGTACGATACCGGCAACATCCTCTATGTACCGGCTTGAAGCTGAGAAGCTTTATTGGATAGAAGAGAATATCTTCAATCTTTCCACTGAGAAAATGGATGTGATCAACAGCAGCCTTACCGACGGCAGTGACACAGAACATCATTATCTTGCGGGGGATGGTTACATCTACTACAGTAAAGGTGATGCCGGAGGCGGAGACGATAATGAGATCGTTGATATCTTTTTCGATGGAGAGTATTACTACGTTAAGACACAGAAGTACTACTTCGACGAGCCGCTCGACTACGTCTATTACACCATGAAGCTTAAGCTTATCGACGGCAGGTATTACTGGAGCGTCATAAGGGTAAGTGATACCGATCCGCTCGAGACTTCGAATGAACCTGCTTCGGTAGGAAGTGACATAGAAGTCGGTGATATTGTCGCCTTCGGAAGATATGAACAGGACAATGATCCTGATAACGGAGCTGAACCTATCAAATGGCAGGTCCTTGATATTCAGGACGGCAGGGCTCTTCTTATCTCTAAGTATGTACTCGACTACGAATGTTTCAACGAGAGTGAGAATGCAAGCGGTAGTGATCTCAGTGTTTCGCAGCCGTGGAACAGCAGTTACATCAGAACATGGCTTAATTCTGAATTCTCAGGAAGTGCTTTTACGGATGAGGAATCAGGTGCGCTTGCAGATATGACGGATTATACTCAAGTGAATGATGCCGGAGAGTTTACAGGTGATATTATAAGCGGCGTCTTCCTTCTGTCTTACGATGATGTCATGAGATACTATGAGGCAGTTCCCATCGACTATGACGAGGACCATCACGACATATACTCAATGTTGCTTCTCTGCAGGGCTACGCCTTATGCCGAGCACAACACCACCGGTCTGGTAGATGATTTTACGCAGAAGCGCTACGAAGAGCTGACCGGATACGGATTTGTCTATGATGAGTCCGTGATCGGCAATGAGTATGCATGCTGGTGGCTCAGGACGTCATTTGATGTGGAGTCATGGTTTACGGCAGAAGGGCATGCAATGCTCGTTGAGCAGGACGGCAGGATCGACCTGTCAAGATTCGGATTATTCAATGAGAAAGACAGGCAACGGGGTATCAGGCCTTGTGTGTGGGTCGATCTTGATCAGGCAGGTGATCTCCTTACAGAGACAGACGGATCTGACGAGGAATGGATGATCAAGGTCGAGGAAGAAATCAATTGTTCCTGGGTGTTAGACGGGACAAGACTGATCATAACTGGCGATAAGATCCCCGGTGACTGGGAAGATGAATCCGTACCGTGGTATGACAGTGCATCGACGATAACCGAAGTCGAGATCAACGGTATCGAGAAGATCCCCAACGATCTTTTCGACGGACTTGACTCGCTTCAGAGGATAATACTGGGCGATGCGACGACTGATATGAAGCACCGGGCCTTCGATGATCTTCCCGAAGGCGTAGTCATCGTCTATCACGGTCAGGAATACACTCCCGAGACCATCGAGGAAGTGCTCGACTGATATCATAAAGCTTAATTAACGAGCAAAACGGCAACAGGACCAATCGATCTGTTGCCGTTTCTGTTATCTGTCGCTAAGACCCGTGAAAAAAGGATCTGTAACAATGTTAAATGTGGTCGAGGTGACAGGATTCGAACCTGCGACCCCATGCTCCCAAAGCACGTACGCTACCAACTGCGCTACACCTCGATGCGTCACGTCGGAGATTATATAGGTTTTTGAGGATAAGTTCAAGAAAGTATACTATAATCTTATTCAACGATCATATCGAAAAGGTTATAAGATGAGCAACTGTTATTTATTTGATCTGGACGGCACATTGCTTAAGAGCGACAAGACAATCCCCGGAGGGGCATTGAAAGTCCTGGAGGAATACCGTCGTGATGGTAAGATCATCGGAGTCGTAACATCGAGAAGTGAGAGTAATTCCCGTAAGTATCTGGGAACGCTTGCCCCGGACATACTGATAACAAGCGGCGGCGCGGAAGTAAAGGTCAGAGGAACGAAGATCTTTGAAGGTGCGTTCAGTGCCGAGAAGACGCGTGAGATCATCAGGCGTGCCGAAGAGGTCATAGGGCATGTGAACATCACGGCAGACGCGACCGACGGTACCTTTTACAGAAACTATACTCCTGACGAGGATGTCTTAGAGAGAAGCTGGGGAGACAGTAATCTTACCGACTTTGATGATTATGACAAGGCAACACTTAAGCTGTGTTTTGAAGTCTTCGACGAAGATAAGGCTGACAGGCTGATCGCCGCACTTCCCGGGTGTGATGTCGTGAGATTCACTGACGGTTACTGGTATAAGTTCACACCCCGTGGAGTCAACAAAGAATCAGCAATTATCATGGCCTGCAACTACCTGGGAATCGATACTCGGGACGTAGCGGCCTTCGGAGATGACATCGCAGATATAGGCATGCTCGAGCTTGCCGGTACCGGCGTTGCGATGGGCAACAGCGTTGATGAAGTCAAAGCCAGGGCTGACGTGGTCATCGGGTCGAATGATGACAACGGTATCGAGATCTACCTTCGTACGGTAAGGATAGCCCGTATGGAGGAAGTATTTGACCGCGTAAGCCGTGATATGGGAAGGGCAGCTACTTCGGACATAAGACAGCTCGAGAAATACCTCGCCACGACCTTTAAGTCTGACTACGAGGCAGACGAGCGTGGTCTTCTGCCGGATACCCTGAAGCGGGGCGTGCTCTCACAGGATGCTATCTACAACCTGCTCGACGATATTGAACTTGATTGATAAAGGAGATACACATGATACAAGACATTTTCCCGCATAAGCTATATAACCATTATGATCCTGACAGCAAGCCGGGTGCCGATTCTATCGTTATCGCTCTTCGAGGCAATGACGTACTGATAAGCGGTGACCTGTTCCCGATGGTAAAGGATCTTCCCGAGATCAGCACTGACGAACTGGTTTATCTCTTCTCGGTAGATGACGAGAACCACTATTTCCTGCTGGATGTCGATGATATCGGCGATATGAAGATCCCTGAAGGTTATGAGTTCATGAACGTGAGGAAGTTCCGCTCAATGGGTTTTCCCAAGAAGTACAGGGTATTTGTTGCTTTCACCGCGCTTCAGCTGGCTAACTGGTACAGAAATAACCGTTACTGCGGCAGGTGCGGTAAGTTGACTCATCTTGATGACAAGGAACGCGCCATCAGGTGTGAGTGTGGTAACGTTATCTATCCCAGGATCGTTCCGGCTGTCATTGTCGGTGTCACAAACGGAGATAAACTACTCGTGACCAAATACAGGACAGGCTTCGCTCATTTTGCTCTCGTTGCCGGATTCACCGAGATAGGAGAGACGCTCGAAGAGACCGTTGCCCGTGAAGTCATGGAGGAGACCGGTCTCAAGGTTAAGAACATCAGATACTATAAGTCACAGCCGTGGGGCATCGTCGATGATATCCTTGTCGGATTCTATTGTGATGTCGACGGCGATGACACGATTACGATGGATGAGAGCGAACTCAAGGTAGCCGAGTGGAGAACGAGAGACGACATCGAATTCCAGCCGGATGACTTCAGCCTTACCAATGAGATGATGAAGGTGTGGGCAAAGGGGAAGATCTGACGGGCTTGCTCCCGGGCTTTCCGTAAGAATCACATAAAAAAGAACTGCCGCGTTTGAAACGGCAGTTCTTTGTTGTTCAGCGAAAAGTAAGATTACTTAACGATAAGGATCTTATTGCCGATGAAGGGGATGGAGTAGTACTGATTCTTGATAACTGCTTCGATACCGAAGATGATCAGTGTGATCGTAAGAGGCAGGAAGATAACAAGAAGAGTCTCGCCGAAGCCCTTGGCGATAAGACCGAAGAGAATACGGAACAGAACAGATACTGCAGTGAGGATCGAGATCAGGATTCCGTTATTAACGTGGTTCTTAACGAAGGGGTTGAACTTCTCGGGTGCTACGAGCAGACCGATAAGGAAGAACAACGGGATGTAAGCCAGGATGGCAAAGAGCTTGGACTGATCAGGCCTGGGCTGAGCAGGAGCCTGCATCATGGGCTGCTGATAGGGAGCCTGCTGCATGGGCTGCTGATAAGGAGCCTGCTGCATGGGCTGCTGGTAGGGAGCCTGCTGTACGGGCTGCTGATAAGGAGCCTGCTGAGGCTGAGGGTTAACGTTGGGATTATTCTGATTTTCCATGAGATGTATGCCTCCGATCAGTATTTACGTATATAATACATATACAAGATATCACACATAAAAGAATTTGTCATTCTTTATTGAGAGGAAAAAATGAAAGTTAGCAGATACAGGAAAGATGATGACATTTCTTACGCTCTCGGGGCGACTGTCGCGATGGAGTTTCTGGTCAACAGACCCGGGACGGTGAAGGAGGTCATCCTTCATCCTCAGTTCAGATCCGAGGAGACGATCGCCAGGATCGAGGAGATAAGTAAAGAGGCCGGATTCGGCATATCCGTCGAGGAGAAGCCGTTTAATATCCTGTCTCAGAAAGAGAATTGTTTTGTCATTGCCGTCGTGGAGAAGAAGGCGGAACACATCAGGGAAGGCAACCATGTTGTTCTGGTCAATCCTTCGAATGCCGGCAATATGGGAACGATAATGAGAAGCTGCGCCGGCTTCGGAGTTCTCGATATCGCAGTCATACCGCCTGCCGTGGATCAGTGGGATCCGAAGACCGTCAGGGCTTCCATGGGAGCTGCAGCGAGAGTAAGGGTCGAGGTGTTCGAGACTATCGATGAGTATATGGCAAGGTTCCCCGACAATCGTCTATATCCGTTTATGCTCGACGGCAGCACGAGGCTTCAGGAGACTAAGATCGAGGGACCATACAGTCTGATATTCGGTAATGAGGCCACGGGACTTCCTGCATCCTTCTCGAGCATCGGTCAGCCCGTCAGGATCGAGCATACCGACAATATCGATTCTCTCAACCTGCCTATCGCAGCCAGCATCGCGCTCTATGCGGCGGCAGGTCCCAAGGGCGGAAGAGCTTGATCCTTATATATAAAATTAACTATTGCACGCTTTTTATTAACGTGTTAAAATCCTTCGGTGTAAAAAACGATGGAGGTGAACGACATGCCTAATATCAAGTCAGCTATCAAGCGTGTAAACGTTACAGATAAGAAGACAGCTGCTAACAAGATGAAGAAGAGCGAGATTCGTACAGTAGTGAAGAAGACAAACGCTTCCATCGCTGCTAATGAGAATGTTGAAGAGTCCTTGAAGACTGTTCAGAAGACTCTCGATAAGGCCGCTGCTAAGGGCTACATCAGCAAGAACGCAGCTGCAAGAAAGAAGTCTCGTCTGACAAAGGCTGCAGCTAAGGCTCAGTAATCATACAGTTGATTATGATAACAAGACTGCTTCGGTGACGGGGCAGTTTTTTTGTGCTCAGATCCTGACCGGCGGAGTCTCCCACTCAGAGTTATACGGCATTCCGAGATAAGATGCGGCGACATTACCGGCAGCGAGATCAAGCTCGAACTGCGACTTCAGTGCTTCATCGGAGGAATAAAGCTCCAATGCGTCAGAACAGTTGTGGATGATCGGAAGGCGGGCGCACTTTCCCATGATCTTAAGGCAGTAGCGGCCTTCCTTGCCGAATCCAAGGACGCGGATGAAACGGGGATGTGTTTCTTCCATAATGTATTCGGCGCTTTGGCCGACAAGCATGGAAGCGAGTGAACGATATATCCTCGGCATGGTGAAGTGCTTTGTGGCCAGTTTCTCAGCCATCTTATCGAAAAGCGCTTCCCCGGCTCTGATATCAGTAACCTTATTAAGCAGATATCCCGACAGTCCGTCGCTCATATAGGCGATCCGGTCAAGCTCGGAGGATGACGATACAGCGATCCTGTTAAGGATATCATTTGCATAACGATCGCGGTCCGGCAGTCGGCAGATCCCGTTCTGCCAGGCGTGAAGTGCTGCTGCCAGTGAACTGTCAGGCATCTTGCCGGCAAGATGAAGTGCCGCTGCCGCGACCGACAGATGTCCGTGATCCTGAAGCGAGAAAAGCCCGGATCTTATGGCAGAGGCTGAAGGGTGATCGGCAACGATATCATCGGATGAATAGCCGGATCCGACACGGGGGATCATATGGACTTTGAAGTGTGCGCCGATATGGCGCATAGCTCTCAGATAGTCGAGTGCCAGAATGGAATTGGGCTGCCTGAGTGTATTGCGCAGAAGGTCTTCACCGATATCAAGACCTTGAGCCTTGACGGCACCGACGATCGCTTCGGCTCTGGCAGAGGGGAAGGAGTTGCCGTCGGACAGTGACGCTTTAAGGGTAGATGTATAAACATCGGATGACTCGAAGTCGTATCCGGCAAGTGAGGAAAGCAGAGAAGGATCCTCACAGTCAACTCCCCAGGCGATATCCGTTACAACGCCTGTTCTGTAAAGCAGTTCAACAGCTCCGGATGCGAATCTCTCAGATGGAGCACAGGCAAAAGTAAACGGAAGCTCCAGTACCAGGTCGGCTCCGCATTTGAGCGCCTGTGATGCGCGAACGTGCTTGGGAAGGATCGAAGGCAGGCCTCTTTGTGTGAACGGACCGCTCATTACGGCAAGAACGACGGCACGCTTGTCACCGACCAGCTCTCTTGCTCTGGAGATGAGATACTCGTGTCCGTTATGGAACGGGTTATATTCAGCAATTATTCCGATGACTCTCATGCAATACTTCCGCAGACTTCCTTCTTTGGTATAATCCAATATGTAATTATATTAGATGAAGCGGATCTTATGCAATGAAAAGAAAGACACAACGATTCATAGAAGCTCAGAGCGGTCAGCGTAAGAGCCTGATCGAGAGGATTGATCTCAAGCACGTCATTATAACGGCGGCAGTGCTTGTGGTCGCCGTGATACTGGGCAGTCTCTATATCTGGTATGTAAGGACATACGGCGGAGCCCGTAAGATATCCGTTTACAATGAGACACGCGCCGACTACGAGTGGCGTAAGATCGCGTCGGATGAGGGTATCACGTGTGATTATCTGCTCTCGAGGACCAATAATCTGATGATCGACGGCGGCGAAGAGGGCACGATGATACCTTCATGGCTGATGATAGAGGGAAGGCTCGTGACAGAGCCTCAGGAGGAATCCGGGATCTACGATCTGAGCGATCAGGCGCTCCTTCTTAAGATATATGTCAGGAAGGCCGATCGCAAGGAAGCCAAGAAGCTTAAGAAGAGAGTCATGTCGGAGATCGACATAGCGTCTCAGTCCCTTGATGACAGGATGATGTGGCTCGAGGCCTTTGTAGAGTATTATTCTGTCTATGGAACAACATCGGATCTTCACAAGATAGAGGATATGACAGAGGAGCTTTTCGATGAAGAGGGAATGCTCAGGCCGGTAACTCTTACTTATGCGGAATACCATCAGAACGCCATCGGGCTCAGCGAAGAAGAGTATACGGACCCGACGCTTGATACAAGACCCGGACTGGCAGACGAGAGTTATGCCGATATCGAAGGGGTAGAACTGTCGGCAATAAGGCTCAGACTTATCAAGACTCTTGAAGACAACGATTTCCTCCCGGAAGGAAGCTTTGAACGTAATCTGGCAATCGTTAAGGGCGGCGTGGTATCAGACAGCATACCGCTGTTCTCCTATGCATATACGATCGCCGGTGACGGCAGTGTAAGTTATATTCATTCGTACAGACATGCCGCGGCGATAAGCGTATCCGAGTCCGTAACGGTAATGCGTAACCTGGCAGAGGTCGGAGAACTGCCCGGGCAGGCATTCTCGTGGCTTAAGTCGACATTTATGAATGAAGGTGTCATCAGGGAGGATTATTACATTTCTACCGGAAAGACCGAAGGGGCTGAGTCCGTGGATTCCTATCTGGACATCATGAGCATCGCCATCGAGAGCGGTGACCGCGATCTTTACGGCTCTGCCTGCTCCCGTGAGGGAGCGAGAGTAGCTACCTACTCCGGAAGCCCTGCACTCAGCATGATATTCAGGACTTCAGGTGATCGCTATGTCTTCTATGCTTCGGAGAATCTGGGAATGATACTCGCCCTTACATGATTTCCTTATTTATTATTTGAAAAGACAATGACGTAAGAGTATACTCGTAAGCGTGAAATTTCCCGTGAAGGAGTATAACTATGGCATTTATAGACGAGATCAAAGCACGCGCCAAGGCAGACAAGAAGAGGATCGTTCTTCCCGAGTCTATGGATAAGAGAACTTACGAGGCCGCCGAGAAGATCATCAAGGAAGATCTGGCTGACATCATCATCATCGGTACACCCGAAGAGATCGAGGCCAACAAGGGTGACTTCGATATTACGGGAGCTACGATCGTAGATCCTTTCAACGACCCCAATAAGCAGAAGTATATCGACAAGTTTGTCGAACTCAGGAGCAAGAAGGGCGTAACAGCCGAGATCGCTCAGGAGACAATGGAGAAGGATTACATGTACTATGCATGCCTTATGTGCAAGTGCGGTGATGCTGACGGTGCAGTATCCGGTGCATGTCATTCAACAGGCAACACTATCCGTCCGGCCTTGCAGCTTCTGAAGACAAAGCCCGGCATCAGTTCCGTATCGGGATTCTTCCTTATGGAAGTTCCGGACTGCACACTGGGTGAAAACGGACTGTTTGTTTTCGCTGATTGCGCTGTTAATACAGACTTCGATTCAGCTAAGCTCGCTGAGATCGCCAAGTTGTCTGCCGAGTCCTTCGAGGCTCTGACGGCAAAGAGCGCCAAGGTGGCTATGCTGTCTTATTCCACAATGGGATCTGCCAAGCACGATGACGTTACAAAGGTAGCTGATGCAGTTAAGATCGCCAAGGAGAACTATCCCGAGCTTGATATCGACGGTGAGCTTCAGCTCGATGCGGCTCTCGTACCTGAGGTTGCAGCTCTTAAGGCACCCGGCAGCACTGTTGCAGGACATGCCAACACTCTCGTATTCCCTTCGCTCGAAGCAGGTAATATCGGATATAAGCTCGTTCAGAGACTTGCCAAGGCCGGAGCATACGGTCCGGTCCTTCAGGGCCTGTCCATGCCGGTCAATGACCTGTCCAGAGGCTGCTATGCTGACGATATTGTCGGTACGGTTGCCATCACGGCTGTTCAGGCACAGGGTTAATCACTATATAAGGAGTATGTAATTATGAAGATTTTGGTAATCAACTGCGGGTCCTCATCCTGCAAGTTCCAGCTGTTCAATATCGATAACGGCGATGTATTGGCTAAGGGTAATGCTGAGCGTATCGGTATCGACGGTAAGCTTACCTATAAGCCTGCAGGTAAGGATGAAGTAGTTATCGAGGCTGATATGCCTGACCACAAGGTAGCGGTTACAATGATCCTCGACCAGCTGGTCGACAAGGATCACGGTGTTATCGCAGATGTATCCGAGATCGCTGCGGTAGGTCACAGAGTCCTCCACGGAGGTAAGTACTACAGCGAGTCCGTTATCGTAAACGATGATGTTAAGAAGGTCATCCGCGACTGCTTTGACCTGGGCCCCTTGCACAATCCCGCTAACCTTATCGGTATCGAGGCATGCGAGGCAGTTCTTCCCGCAGGTACACCTCAGGTAGCAGTCTTTGATACGGCTTTCCATCAGACAATGCCCCCGAAGGCATATATGTATGCACTTCCTTACGAGTATTATGAGAAGTATGATATCCGCCGCTATGGTTTCCACGGAACATCTCATCGTTATGTATCACGTCGTGTAGCAGATTTCCTCGGTGAGAAGTACGAGGATCTCAGGATCATCACATGCCACCTCGGCAACGGTTCCTCCTTCGCAGCAGTTAAGGACGGTAAGTGCCAGGATACTTCAATGGGTCTTACTCCTCTTGCCGGTATCTGCATGGGTACCAGAACAGGTGATATCGATCCTGCTATCGTTCCTTTCATCCAGAAAAGAACAGGCATGTCTGCCGATGAGCTTGACACTCTTATGAATAAGCAGAGCGGTGTACAGGGCATCTCGGGCGTAAGCTCCGATTTCCGTGATCTGGCTAAGGCAGCATCCGAGGGTAACGAGCGCGCTCAGCTGGCTCTCGATATGTTCGTATATCAGGGAACGAAGATCGTAGGTTCTTACGCTGCCGCTATGGGCGGTGTGGATGTTATCGTCTTCACGGCAGGTATCGGTGAGAATACTTACGATGTAAGAGCAGGCATCTGCAAAAACCTTGAGTTCATGGGTGTTAAGGTCGATCCTGCCAAGAATGACGGTCTCCGTGGTAAGGAAGCCATCATCTCCGCAGACGATTCCAAGGTCAAGGTCGTAGTCATCCCCACTAATGAGGAGCTGGCTATCGCACAGGAGACAGAGGCACTCGTAAGATAAGACGAGATCTCACGATCATACAAAGCAGTTCCTTAGAGGGACTGCTTTTTTATGCTGTTAGGTTATAATGACAGTATGTATCAATCGTGAGAGGAGAACGTGCCGTGAAGACATCACAGGAATTTTTCGAGAGAGTAAAGAAGGATAATGCTTTTGCAGAGGCTGTTAATGATGAAATCAAAAAGAAGGTAAGCGATGATAAGAGCAGCGATGCAGATTTTGTTTATTCGACAATCTCGCAGATCGCTCAGGAGCAGGGCTACGATGTAAAGGCTGAAGAGATCGCCGAAGTCAGGAACGAAGCACTGAGTGAGCTTTCCGAGGATGAGCTTGCTAAAGTCGCCGGTGGCACGCTCCCGATTCCGTTGATCGTAACAACAGTTCTCAGTTGTATTACTGCAGGAAGCCTTGCTACAACCTTTAGTGTTATGATAACTCAGGAGATCGTAGAATAATCTGAACCGAGAGCATTCAGGGGCTGTGAAAAAACCTCGACTAAAAAATCGAGGTTACACAGCTCCTTTTAGTACCATAGAAAGTGTAATTGTTAGAGAGTAATTAACTCCGACAGTTGCACTTTTCTTATAATACGGGGAGTAATTGGCCTGACGTCAGCCCCTTTTGTTATATTTATTTCCGAAAAGTTTATGAGAAGAATGCAACATTTCGGATCCGGCGTTTGTATTAATGTCAGAAACCGCAAAACGGAGGAATCGAAAGATGAAAAACACAAAGAAGCTCATGGCCGCTTTTATGGCATCGACAATGATGGTAACAGGGCTCGCAGGATGCAGTTCCGGTGACAAGGAGAATGCCGAAGAGACGACCGGACACACGAGGACCGAAGCTCAGTACAAGGGAAGCTTTAATGTCAGCGAGGCTCCTTCTGCCGCATACGACGAAGATGCGATGAATGAGGCTTATCTGAATTATGCGATCAGCCTTTTCGCTCAGACGTTAGGGTCGGCCACAGAAGATGAGAATATCATGATATCGCCTGCTTCCATCGCACTTGCAATGGAGATGACCGGCGCCGGTGCCTGTGATGACACATTGAGACAGATCACGGATCTTATATCGGCAGACGCCACGCCTGAGGAGGTGCAGGCATTTATGGCCGATCTCAACGAGCATCTGAACAACGCCGAGGCGTTGGAACTTCACAGTGCCAACTCTATGTGGGCAAACGAGGATATCCTCGGCGGCAAGATCAGTGACGAATATCTGGAATTCATAAGAGAATACTACGAGGCAGAGGGACAGGAGATCGAATTCGATCAATCCGCCGTCGATATCATCAATGATTGGATAGAGGAAAAGACAAACGGCATGATCCCCGACATGATCAGCGAACTCGGTCCCGATACCGTGATGGTCCTGGTAAATGCGATCGCATTTGAGGCACAGTGGTTCAAGCCTTATGAAGAGTATCAGGTCAACGAGGACGGTGAGTTCACCAATTCCGACGGAGAGGTTCAGACCGTAACAATGCTGAATGACACGCTGTCGGGATATTTCTCGACTGAGTTTGCAACAGGCTTCAAGAGATATTATACAGGCGGCGATTACTATTTCCTCGCCATGCTTCCCACAGACGAGAGTGTAAATATCAACGAGTTCGCTGCGGGACTTACAGGCGATATGTACAGAGCATTCATCGACAGCTATGCCGCCTCCGCCGATGTATATACCCGTCTTCCCGAGTTCGGATATGATTATTCGGTAGTACTCAATGATATTCTCCGCGCAATGGGCGTTGAAGATGCTTTTACGGATAACGCCAACTTCGGGAATATAACAGAAGAAGAAATGCTCTACATAAGCAAGGTCCTTCATAACACACACATCGAAGTAGACCGTAACGGGACGAGAGCTGCGGCTGCTACGGCAGTTATGCTGGACACTATGGGGATATCCATTGCTGATAATGAAGCAGTTACGATCTATCTGGACAGACCGTTCGTATATGCGATCGTTGATGCTTCTACCGATATTCCCGTCTTCATCGGTACAGTTAACGAGATCTGATAATAAACAAGCCCTCAAACACATGGAATGGATAAATGGTCCCGCACTTGGTCTCAGGTGCGGGATCGTTTTGACTTTTTCTCGGAACATAATAGTATTGCCTTATAGACACGTATTTGATTTGTCTATTTGTCTGACTTCCGATCAATGACTATAATCTACTCAGTTCAGTAACTTGCAAAAGATATCTGAATGAGTATACTTGCCGGTGATACCGGCGAAAGGAACAGAATATGGCAGACAACAGACTTGACAACAAAACTCGGCAAAGGAGGCTTGCTTATGCGGGCATGTTGGCGGCGTTTGTGTTTGCCGGAACCGAGATCCATGTATCGACCGCCATCGGTTATGTTAACCTGGGCGATGCCGTTATCCTCATTGCCGCATATCTACTCGGTCCGTTTGCATTTTTCCCGGCAGCTATCGGCTCTGCTCTCGGAGATCTGATGGCGGGCTATGCTCAATACATAATCCCTACATTTATCATCAAGGGTGCCATGGGTGCCATAGCGGGCGCGATCCTTCTGTCAAAGGAAGGCAAGCAGATCCCGATCGCGCGCAGGATCATTGCAGCGGTCTTAGCCGAGATAATAATGGCAGGCGGATACTTTGCATTCGAGGCTCTTCCGTTCATGTACGGACCTGCGGCAGCAGCCGGATCTCTTATTCCTAATCTGATCCAGGCCGCGGCAGCAATAGCGATCGCACTTCCGATCACATATGTAAGCGGATTTCAAAGGATCAAGAACGAGTTCTGAACTTATCGCTCCATATCTACACAGTCCTTGAGGAGTTCGACTATCGGCAAGCCCTGAGGGCACGCGCCTTCGCACTGACCGCATTCTATGCACTCGGAAGCTTTGCCCTTATCCTGTGTGGCTATCGCGTATGCCTGAGACCCGTGATCCCAGCTCGGTCTCCTGATCTCGCCGTTCTTTACGGCGAAGATCTCGGGGATAGCGATATTCATGGGACAGCCGTCCGTACAGTAGTGACATGATGTGCACTTAATGGAATAGTCCTTGGTAAGTTCTTCCTGAACTCTCCGGATGACGTCCTGCTCTTCTTCGTTAAGAGGCTTGAAGTCGCGCATATAGGAGATGTTATCTTCCATCTGTTCGATGTTGGACATCCCGGATAATACGGAGATGATGCCGTCCATTGAGGCGACATAACGTATTGCCCAGGAAGCATAGGATGCATCGGGATCATAGGCCTTGAAGATATCCTTGACGCCCGAAGGAGGATCAGCAAGTCCTCCGCCTTTGACCGGCTCCATTACGGTTATCGGGACATCATGGCGCCTTGCAATCTCATAGCACTCGCGCGAGGCAACTCCGGGATTCTCCCAGTCGGCATAATTGATCTGAAGCTGGATAAAATCAACATCCGGATGATCTGTGAGTAGTTCCTCGAGAAGCGCGGGATCAGCGTGGAAAGAGAACCCGTATCTCTTAATGAGCCCCTTCTCCTTCTGTTCTTTGACAAAATCCCACAGGTGGTACTTGTCATAGAGCTGATAATTATTCCTCTGGAGAGCGTGCAGCAGATAGTAATCGAAATACCCTGCGCCGGTCCTCTCCAGACTTGTATAGAACTGCTGCTTGGCGCTCGCTTCATCGTGACACTGAAGCATCGCATTGAGCTTGGTACAAAGCGTATAGCTCTCACGCGGGTAGCGATCGACCAGTGCCTTCCTTGCCGCCTTCTCCGAACCGCCGTTGTCATAGATATAGGCCGTATCAAAATAGGTGCCGCCGGCTTCGATGAACTTATCTACCATAAGGGATGTCTGTTCGATATCGATCGAACCGTCAGACAGAGTGGGAAGTCTCATAAGACCGAATCCCAACTTAAAAACGTCCTTCCAGTAATCCTTGCTCATAAGGGCACCTCCTTGTTTGTAATGCTGATTTGATTATAACATCGTGACCTTTTACATTTTGTCCGAATATTGACACTTCATTCTGTTATAATAGTCGAAAAGATGATAATGGAGTGTTTAAGGTGATACAAAGAGACGATAATGAGCTCGATTTTATGAGCGAGCTCAATTCCATACTTGAGGATGCCCGTGAAGCAGGCGGAGACAGGGATGTATCCGAATTGCTCGACGGTCTTAATCCGGAACAGAAGGAAGCGGTCACGCATATCGAAGGACCGCTGCTCATACTGGCGGGTGCCGGGTCCGGTAAGACAAGGGTCATCACATATCGTATAGCGTATATGCTGAAGAAGCACAATGTAGCTCCCGGATCCATCCTGGCAATTACTTTCACGAACAAGGCTGCCATGGAGATGCGCGAGAGGATCGAGGCTTTGGTCGGCGAGAAGTCAAAGTATATCTGGTGCGGAACGTTCCACAGTATTTTCGCCAGGATCATGAGAAGACATGCCGAACTGATCGGCTATGACAAGAACTTCACGATCATCGACACGGATGATCAGGTCAAGCTGATCAAGCAGGCTATGGATGAACTCGAGATCCCCGACAAGACATATAAGCCGAGGAACTTCCAGTTTGAGATATCGAACGCCAAGAATCATATGATCTCTCCCGAGGAGTATGAAGCCCAGACAGGCGGCGATTCATATAAGCTCCTGGCCTCGAAGGTGTACTACAAGTACAATGCCAAGCTTGCCGAGAATAATTCCATGGACTTCGATGACATACTCCTTAATATGTCGCGCCTGCTCAAGGAGAATCCCGAGGTACTCGAGTATTATCACAACAAGTTCAGATACATCATGGTCGATGAGTATCAGGATACGAATAAGCCTCAGTATGACGTTATCATGCGTCTGGCGGGCAAGGACGGCAATATCTGTGTGGTAGGTGACGACGATCAGTCGATATATGCTTTCAGAGGTGCTGATGTCAGGATGATCCTGAGCTTCGAGAACGATTTTCATGATGCACATGTGGTCAAGCTTGAGCAGAACTACAGATCCACGGCTACTATCCTCGATGCTGCGAATGAAGTCATAGCAAATAACAGTCACAGGAAGAGCAAGGTCCTGAGGACCGAAGGCGATGCAGGCGAGAAGATCATCGTCATGAATACGGATACGCAGGCCGTGGAAGCCAAATGGACGGCAGATACCATTCGCATGATGGTCGGCAAAGGTAAGTTCAAGTATTCGGATATAGCCGTACTTTACAGGATGAATGCGTTGTCGAGAACTATCGAGAGTGCGATGAGAGACAAGGGCATCCCGTTCAGGATATACGGCGGCATGCGATTCTATGATCGTAAGGAGATCAAGGATGTATTGGCATACTTGAGGATCATAAATGACAGTAAGGACGATCTGGCTCTCGAGAGGATCATCAACGTGCCCAGAAGAGGGATCGGTGACACGACGATCGAGAGAGTGAGACTGATCGCTGCCGAGAATAATATGAGTATGTTCGATGTATGTTCCCGTGCGTCGGATTTTCCCGACATTTCCAGAAGTTCCGCCAAGCTCTTGTCTTTCGCGGCTCTTATTACAAGATTCAGGTCGGAACTCGACGACGATATCAAGACCTTCCAGGAGTTCATCGACTATGTTGAGAACGAGTCAGGCATAATCGACGAGATAATATCACAGAGGGAGAGCAAAGGTGAGCTCACGGATCGTGTCGAGAACTTAAAGGAGCTCCTGTCAGAAGCGGAGGAATTCGAGAAGAGTCACAGGACGTCGAATCTGACTGAGGAAGATGATGCGCTTCGTAAGGCTGAGGCCGAGGCAGATGAGTATTTCGAAGAGGAGAACCGGACGGCAGATACACTAAGAGGTCTGCTCGCGCTGTATCTGGAGAATGCCGCGCTCTATTCGGAAGGAGACAGTGACGATTCTAATGAAGATTATGTTAAGCTGATGACGATACACAGTGCCAAGGGCCTTGAATTCGGAGCGGTATTCCTGATCGGCGTGGAAGACGGGATATTCCCGAGCTATAAGTCGATATCTACCGTAGCCGAGATCGAGGAAGAGAGGCGACTGATGTATGTGGCTATCACGAGAGCCAAGAGGAACCTGTTCCTCATCCTGACCCGGCAGCGCATGCTGTTCGGTCAGACGCAGTGCAATCCTCCTTCGAGATTCCTGAAGGAGATCGACCCCTCGCACATCTACAGGATGGGAGGCGCGCGTGAGGTCGAGAAGAAGCCCGAGCCCCGCGGGATATCGCCGGCACGCGAAGAAGCGAGACGTAATATCGCGAGTGCTCTGTCCTCATCGGTTACGGGACCGAAGAGGAATACCGTGACAAAGCCGGGATCACTGGCACCTTCGGAACTGCATGTCGGAATGAATATCGTTCACGACAGGTTCGGCCCCGGTGTTGTTATCAAACTCGAACCTGTGGCGGGTGATGCACTCGTCACCGTGGACTTCGACGGAAATCGGAAGAATATGCTGGCCAAGTCAGCAGGACTTAAGAGAGGAGACCGTTAATGAGCGACAGTTTGTTTGATCTTTACAGCAGCGAATTCGCTGATATCGACTTCGAGCCCAGGCTTATACGTAACGAGCGTGACGCTGAACTGCTCGGACTGCTGCGTGAGGAGCGCGAGAGCACATTATCGGCTTATGCTCAGAAGAGTTCGGAGTCCAGAGGCAGGATAAGATATGAGGAGCCTGCGATAATCAGGAGCTGTTATGAGAGAGATATGGGAAGGATAATCTTCTCGCAGGCTTTCAGGAGATTGAGGCATAAGACACAGGTATTCTTTAATCCGGTGAACGATCACATATGTTCAAGGATAGAGCATGTGATCTATGTCAACTACATCTCGACGATCATCGGACGTGCACTGAACCTCAATATCGAACTGATCCAGGCTATCGCCATGGGTCATGATATCGGTCATGCGCCGTTTGGCCATACGGGAGAGAGGGCGCTTAACAAGTGCATCAAGTCAGTCGATCCCAAGCTGTTCTTCGAACATGAAGTCCATTCTCTTCGAGTGATAGATGTCCTCGAGGAAAGAAGACCGGGTCAGAGTGGTCTCAATCTGACCTTTGAAGTACGAGACGGGATCGTGTCACACTGCGGTGAGACTTATAACGAACACTCTCTCGCACCGAAGAGAGACAAGACGGAGGCCGAGGTCTCCGCCAAGCCTGAGAAGGACAGGACGGCTCCCGCCACACTTGAAGGCTGCGTCGTCAGGTTCGCCGATAAGATCGCATATGTCGGCAGGGACGTTGAGGATGCCAGGAGAGCCGGCATAATCGGAGGCAGTGATTTCCTCCCGCCTGAGGTCAGGAACAGACTCGGAGAGACTAATTCCGAGACGATCAACACTCTTGTGGGAGACCTTATCCATTGCAGTATCAATTCTGACAGGATCACAATGTCAGAAGGTAACTTCAAGGCCATGAACGAGTTCCTTACGAAGAACTTCGAGGAGATCTATTCGGCTCCTAAGATCAAGACATATGAGAAGACGATCTACATACTTGTGGAGGCGCTTTTCGACGCATTTATGGAATGTACGGAGGATCTCGAGAAGTATATGAATTCCGAGAATGAGGTATTGAGGAGTTTTGCCAAGTTCGCTCTCAATCATCCTCAGCCCGGATGCCCGCAGGTCCAGAAGGTTGTGGACTATATCGCGGGAATGACGGATACGTTTGCCAATTCCTGCTTTGACGCACTCTATAAGGTATAAGGGGGAAGAGATATGGAGCAGTACGGTTTTTTCGCTATGCTGGATCGAATGCAGTATATCAACAGATGGGGACTGATGAGGAACAGCAGAGTAGAGAATATAAAGGAACACAGCTTTGATGTAGCGGTCATCGCGCATGCACTGACTGTTCTTCATAACAGGTTTAACCGTGATGTTGAGGGTGCGATATTGCCTGATCCGTATAAGGTGCAGGCATATGCTCTCTATCATGACTGTACCGAGATCATTACGGGAGATCTTCCTACCCCCATAAAGTACAGGAATGATATTATCAAGGAGGCATATAAGGAAGTTGAGCATGAGGCTGCCGTAAGACTGTCTGAATTGTTGCCCGGGGATATGCAGGAACAGTATCTGGAGTTGCTCGATCCCGCCCGGGCAGATGAGGAAGGAAAGCTTTGTCACAGACTGGTGAAGGCAGCCGACAGGATATCCGCATATATCAAGTGCATCACGGAGGAGACTTCCGGCAATATGGAATTTCAGTCCGCCAAGGATTCGATAAGGGAGACGATCGATAAGATCGGTCTGCCTGAGGTAGACTATTTCATGGAGCATTTTGTGCCGTCATATGGTTATACGCTCGATCAGCTGAGCAGAGCGTCAGAAGGATAAGACTACGAAGGAGACACATTCTTGAAGGGATACAGACTTCAGTACATCATATCCATAGCAGCAGCTGTGATCATGTCGATCGCGGCTGTGATACTGATGAACAGACTTCTTGATTCTTCTGTTAATCCGTCCGGAATAGATCATAACGGAAGTCTTATCGTCGAACGTGCCGCTGAACTGACTGACGGTTCAGAACATTCGGACAAGGCACAGGCAAGGATCAATGCAGGGCTCATGACAGTAGGGGACTATGTTATCCGCTCGATGACGTCGCCTTCTTATCTGTCGGATGACATTACGGATGAGAGATTTGCATCTGATCTGTGTTATGTGATCACGGGGGATCATAATGATCCGTTGGCGGATGATATCCTTGAGGATCTGGGATCATCTTCCCGTAAGTATGTAATTGATGAATACCTGTCACAGGAGGACAACTGCTATTCGGCCAGTGCCGCCGTCCCCCGTACGGGAAGTACGTTTACAGACTGTACGGTTTCCAGGACTGTGGGTGACAGTGAAGGCATAACGATCGGAATAAGAGAAGTAACGGGTACGTTCTCCGTGACGGGAGATGAAGTACGTACAGACTTCTTTGTTGACGGTGTCCTTTATCAGGGTAATCTCAAGATGACTGAGACGGAGACCGGTGTATATGACTACATAATGGCATGGGATACGGCCGGCGTAGATCCGGGGGAACATGATGTCAGTATACTTATGCGGTCTTCTGACGGTCGCGGTATGACGGCAGATGGCGGCAAGATCTATGTTCCCTCCTGTATGAAGCTCGAGAATGCTTCGGTCGCCTACGGATCGATCGATGAAGGGAGCAGCGAATCCTGGTATACACTTGACGCCGGTGAGAATCATGCATTTGTCAATTTCCTTGGGATGTCCGATGACATTAAGGTGTCCCTTTATGATGTATACGGAAATATCATCGGTACCAACGATGTTCGCGGTACTAACATCGAGGTATTGAGAGGCTACCGTCAGGACGTGGCAGCGGTTGAAGAAGAGACCGGCATCACCGGAGTATCCAACGCCTTCTATGTAAGAGTAAGGAGAGGCGATAACTGCAGCACACAGACCGGAAGAGTCGATTACACGATGGTACAGAGCCTTAATGTGGCAAAGGTCTCGGGCAGTATCTGTGCAGTCCTTGACGGGACGGGTGCTGTTCCGACTCCGCTGCCCTTATCAGGAGCATCCGATATGACCGGTACGCCAATAAGACTTAAGAACGGGGACGGCGAGGTGTTTACCGAGCTGTTCGAAGATATTTATTTCTATCCGATCAACGGATTCCTGACGGAGTTCTATGTAAGGGATGCTGTCACGGGGAATGCACTGATGCTGTGCCCTCAGTTCGACAAGAATATGGTGGATTACGGATACTATACCAAGACGACCGAGAAGATCACGGTAAACGCTTCATCGCAGGAGGGTTACTGCTCTACGGTCAGGATCTCATGTACGAATTCCGACGGACAGTTTGACGCGATGCAGGGACAGGGAATAACGCTTGCAGACGGTGAGAATGAGATAACCGTTACTGTCACGTCATTTACCGGAGAGGACAAGGTATATACGATCTATGTTCTTAAGGGAGATGATGAGGGTGACTTCGCCGAGGATATCCTGTCAAGGTTCCCCGCATCATATATGAGCGGTCTCTGGATGCTCCATAAGATACACCCCAATTATATTTTCGAAGAATACAGGACCGGACTCGACTTCGCGACTGTGCTCGGTAATGAGGATTCCGGCAGCAGGAGTCTTGCCAACGAGTATTCGAATCCCGAGTGGATCAAACCTGACAGTCCTCTCTATGACGGCGGCGGATGGTACGCTGCGAAGAATGAAGTAGTCAGCTACTTCCTCGATCCCCGTAATTTCCTGGAGCCGAGACATCTTTTCATGTTCGAGAAATTGTCTTTTGACGCCAATGTTCATACTGTTGAAGGCGTTCGTTCCATGATAAGCGGAAGCTTTATGGATACTGATGAGCATGATTTTGCTCAGATAATCTACGATGCCGGTCAGATCGCGGATGTGTCGCCTTATCTTCTGGCGAGCAGAATATTGCAGGAGATGGGATATAACGGTGAATCGGCTCTCTGTCACGGAACACTTCAGGGATTCGAAGGTTATTACAATTTCTACAATATCGGATCCACACCCGATCCGAGTATCGAGAACGGGGCCCTGATCAATGGCGCGAGGTATGCCAGATGGGGACGTGATCCCGAGGGAGGCACTATAGATGAGAGCGAAGCTGCTCTTCTCCTGCCTTGGGATAATGTAGAGGATGCCATAACCGGCGGTGCACTGTGGATAGCGGACGGTTATACCGATGTCGGACAGAATACACTCTACTTTCAGAAATTCGATGTGGTCGATAATGACGACGGATTATATAATCATCAATATGCACAGAATATCTCAATGGCATATACGGAAGGGGCGAGATATTTCTCCGGATACTCCTGGACGTCGATGCTCGACCGTGAATTTGTCTTTGTGATCCCTGTGTATGAGAATATGCCGGATAGTTACGGGTACTACCCGAGACCGGATACTTGATAGGAGGATATATGCGCAAAGGAGTCAGGACAGCATTGCTTCTTACGTGGATGGTCGTTATCGTCCTGTCATCTGTCCTGTTGCCTTTTGTTACCGGTACTGCAGGAAAAGTCAGAGCTGACGGAACGATTACCCTGTCACTTCAGACTACTTCCTCGAATCCCAACCCGGGGGACATCATAACCGTAACGGTATATGCGGATAATCTTCCTCATATCACACGATTCGGTCCGATAGCATTTGACTACAACGAAGCGCAGGCGGAATTCGTATCGTGCCAGCCGTCACCGGATCTGGTCAACTTCATTTATACATCCGATACGTCTGAACCCGGAACGGTCATGATATCTGCTGCTGATGAGATGAGCGAGGAACTGATAAGTGATGCGCTCGAAGCGGGTGGGAATCTCGATAACGATCCCTCCTTTTATTCTGACGGGCAGGTTATCCTTTTCAGCGTATCTTTCAGAGTACTGGAGAGTGCCGACGGAGTAATGACATTCTCGATATCTGATACGGGCGCCTTTACCGACAGTTCTTCCGACAATGTTTATGCAGTATCCGCAGGTGCGCTGTTTGTTACCATCTCTGAAGCGATCTCGGGAGACAGCAGTCTGTCCGGTCTTTCCATTCCCGGTATCGCTCTTAATCCCGTATTCGATTCCGCAGTTACGGATTATACTGCTACGGTCAACCGTAATGTAACGGAAGTGAATGTTGATACGACTCCGACAAATACAAATGCGAGTATTGTTATAGGAGGCTCTACGAACCTTCAAGTCGGTGAGAATCTGATCACAATAGATGTCACGTCACAGGACGGGAGCAGTACGACACAGTATAAGATCTACCTGTACAGACAGGAAGATACGCTTCCCGAAGGTGCAGGCGTAGTCGATGCTCTGGGAAAGACTTTCTCATTCGTCAATATCCCCCCGGATCCCGTTATGCCGGAAGGATTCTCCCAGACAGTAAGAGTTGTCAACGGATACAGTGTTCCGGTATATGCCAGAGAAGGTGTAGTGAGCATGATACTGTATCTATATGATGGTGAGAATTCACCGGGATTCTATTTTTATAATCCGGTCAATAATACGATCATACCTTATACTCCGGGCGGTGCTATCGTCAGGATGAGCAAGGTCCTTACAGTAAGTGCTGTCCCTTCCGATGTCTCTGTTCCCGACGGGATCAGGCCGGCCTCAAAGATGATCGGTAATGCCGAGGTTCAGGGATACACGGATGATGACGGTAACTTCATCTGCTATCTGAGGGATGAGGACGGAAACAGAGACTTTTACGTTTATGATGAGGATTCGGGAGACTTCTTTGTTTACAGACCTTCGGATCCTACAGCCGAGCGGATCTATCGTATAATGTTCTTTGTATTTCTTACAGTGAGTGTGATCGAGGCTATCCTGATCGTTATAGTTTTGTTTATAATACGTAAGATAATCATAATTCGGACGAAGCCGAGGCCGAAGCGGGTATAAGGGAGGTTAGATGCAGGTATCGACTTTACTTTACGGAAGCGATGAATTGACCGTAGCACAGGAGAAGAAGAGGCAGGCGATAATGTATGCTCTTACCGGTGTTGTTTCATTTCTGGTTAACTCGATCAGTTTTATTATTTTCGATAAGATGGTAGAAAAATCAGTTTACGTTACCATCATAAAGTGGAGCTTCGATGCGATGCTGTATCTCAATCAGGGATTGTCGTGGTTCCTGTCGATGCTTGCGGCATATGTACTTAACCGAATATTCGTATTCAGATCCAACGGGCATGTCATAAGAGAACTGATACATTTCATATCTCTGAGGTTCCTGACATTCCTTCTTATCAGTGAAGGACTGTTTACCGTAGTCGTCATGTTTACCGAGTACTTTGTAGATATACCCAGAGACACTAACCTGATCACCCTGTTTGGCGTTGAACTTACAGTGCTGTATCTGCTTAAGGGACTCAATGGTCTCATAGTGGTAGCGGCGAATTATATGCTGAGTATCCTGGTGGTATTCAAGGAGAGGAAAGATGAAGGAATCGAACAAGACACCTGCATTCCTGACGGATGCACTTAAATATGGTATTAATCTCGGTCTCGACAGGATGATGAGACTTGATGAGCTTCTTGATCACCCTTCCCGCCGACTTAAATGCATTCACATTGCCGGAACCAACGGAAAAGGTTCAGTTACTACATACATCTCGTCTATCCTGGCGGCATCCGGTCTTAAGGTGGGTGTATATACGTCGCCGTATCTCGAGCGTTTCAGTGAGAGAATGAGGATGATCGACGGAAGAGACGGGCTGATCCGCCTCAGAAGTGACGAGACCTGCGGAGAGATCGATCCGGTATCTCTTGAAAACATTGTATCGCGTGTCAGGGAAGCCTGTGACATTATCGGTGAAGAAGGCGGAGAACACCCGACGGAGTTCGAACTGACGACTGCGGTCGCATTTGTCTGGTTCTCGGAGCAAAATGCAGATGTCGTTGTCCTCGAGACAGGACTCGGAGGGAGACTTGATTCCACCAATATAATCGAGAACCCTCTGTGCACGGCCATAACGGCTATAGGAATGGATCATTCCGACAGACTGGGCAGTACGATAGCTGAGATCGCAGGAGAGAAGGCAGGCATCTTTAAGAAAGGGTGTCCCGCTGTCGTGTCGGATCCTTTCTCGACGATACTCGATAATGATTCCGCAGGTATAGTAAAGGATGTCTTCGCTCATAAGGCATCAGAGGTATCCTGCCCTATCGAGTTCGTATCGCCTGAACATATATCAGTCAGATATACGGATGACGGGAAGATGAGGTTCAGTTCCGATTTTACAGACGGAAAGGAATATGTTACTTCGATGGTCGGACGTCATCAGATAGATAACTGTGCACTGGCGGTCGCCTGCTGCAGGAGAGTAAGAGATACTCACGGGATGGACATCTCCGAGGAGGATATCGAGACCGGTGTCCGTTATGCATACTGGAAAGGAAGAGCGGAGTGTCTGTCGACGGACCCGATCGTAATACTCGACGGAGGGCATAATCCGCAGGGAGCGACAAGTCTGTCGCTTGTTATGAATGATATCTTCGGCGGGAAGCTTCAAGGTGTACCGCTAAGGCTTGTCATGGGCATGATGGCCGACAAGGATACTGAGGGGATAATCGAGGCATACAGGAGCGGCGGGATCGTAATAGGAGAACTCTACGGAGTGACTGTAAATAACCCGAGAAGCATGAAGGGAACCGAGATTTGTAATCAGGTTAAACTCGTGTATAATAACGGCGTTAAGACGGTGGACTCGTTAAGCCCGGTCGAGGCGGTAAGACAGGCTTTCTCTGAGTCTGAGAAGGATGGTATGCCGCTGTTGGTAACCGGTTCACTGTATCTTATCGGTGAAGTCAGAGCAACACTTCTAGCTCTTGCAACGGATGGGAAAGAATAATGGATAAATATCAACAGCTGGCTCAGCAACTGACGCCTATTGAAGAGAAGGACCTTATCCTTTTTAATGTCAGTCCTGAAGAGAAATCGCAGATAGTCAGACAGTATAACCGTGCACTTATCAATGCACAGGGAGACGGCACGGATGTAGCACAGATCTTCCTTAAGCCGTTGATCTCACAGTACTCTTCATGGGGTGATACCGCTCTTATCTTCGGTCTGTGCCTCGCTCGCGAAGGACAGTTGTCCAGAGCTGAGCAGAGCATTGAATACGCTATCAACAATACATTGGGATCCGAGATGAACCTCACGATCGCGCAGACTGCGATCAGGAGTGTCAGGGAGGATATGAAGAATCCCGAGATTAAGAAGGAAGCCGCCGGCAAGGGCAGATCCAAGGCATCAATGGTGTCGTCGGGGGACTCGGCTGTAGCCAGAAGCGGTATGCAGGCGCCCATCCTTATGAGAGCTTCATCGCGTCCGTCCAAGATACAGATGGCTTCCGACAAGGAGAGACGCGACATAATGATGCGTTCGGCATCCGGCGGTGATGAGCTTCCCAGTGATGATATCAATATGGAGAATGTCAGGACGGCAGGAGAGAAGATGAGGCTCACCGTCAGAGTGATCGCCGGTATAATTATCGCTGCGCTTCTCTTTGTACTCGTCTATTTTGTGATCATCCCCGCCGCACTTAAGCTTAAGTCGGCCGATGATCTTGAAGACCGTAATGATTATCTTGTAGATAAGCTCAATGAGAATAAGGATGACCCGGTCGTAGCGGCGATACTTGCCGAGTATGCGGAGACTTTCGATGATATAGACGCGGATAAGGTTACATCACAGACTGCTGAGACCAATACGGATCCCACAGGTGAGGTTACCGGTCCTTCGGAAGATACAGAGCCTTCGGATACCGATCCGGGCACATCGGATACGACAGGTGCGACGGAGACCGAGGCTGAGACGGAACCTGAAGTCACAGAGAGTATTGCGGCACCGGTTATAGGCGGTAATACGGAAGAACAATAATCATGCCGGAACAAAATGTAGTATAATGACCGACATATCGGAGGAAATGACAAATGAAATATATAAGCACCAGAGGATATGAACAGAAGTTCACGGCTGCAGAAGCCATCGTAAGAGGTATTGCTCCGGACGGAGGCCTTTTTGTTCCCGAGACTATTCCGACTCTCTCAGATGATGATATCGATCAGATGCGTAATATGCAGTTCTACCAGATATCTGCACGAGTCCTGTCGAAGTTCCTCGAGGACTTCACGGAGAAGGAACTTCTCGACTATACGTCTCAGGCTTACCATGCCGACAAGTGGGGTGAGAACACTGTCCCGCTCGTTCAGCTTAATCCTTATAACGAGAGAGAGTATATCCTTGAACTCTGGCACGGACCTACGGCTGCTTTTAAGGATGTAGCGCTTCAGCTCCTTCCTCATCTTATGACGGCTTCGATCAGGAAGACCGGTGAACAGAAGAAGATCTGCATCCTGACTGCTACATCAGGAGATACGGGTAAGGCAGCGCTCGAGGGATTCAAGGACCTCCCGGGCACTGAGATAATCGTCTTCTATCCTACGGGCGGCGTGTCTGAAGCTCAGAGACTTCAGATGGTAACCACCACGGGGTCCAACACGCATGTAATCGCGGTCAACGGATGCTTCGACGATGCGCAGACAGGTGTTAAGAAGATCTTCGCCGATAAAGCTTTCAATGAGGAATTGAACGCATCCGGCATCAAGCTGTCATCAGCCAACTCCATCAACTGGGGCCGCCTTGTTCCTCAGATCGCTTACTATGTCTATTCCTATGTAGAACTTCTGCGCAATGAGCACATCGAGAAGGGTGAGGCTATCAATATCGTTGTACCTACGGGTAACTTCGGTAATATCCTTGCTGCATGGTATGCAAAGCAGATGGGTATCCCGGTACACAGGCTTATCTGTGCCAGCAACCGCAACAAGGTTCTCTGCGACTTCTTCAGCTCCGGCAAATATGACAGGAACCGTGAGTTCTTCAAGACGACATCACCCTCGATGGATATCCTCATCTCCTCGAACCTCGAGAGACTGCTCTTTGAGATATCGGGCAAGGATGCTTCTAAGGTCAACTCCTGGATGGACGATCTCGGACAGAAGGGGGTATACACGGTTGATCCTGCTACTCTCAAGTCTCTCCAGAAGCTTTTTGTCGGCGGATTTGCCGATGAGACCGGTGTATCCAAGACGATCCTTGATGTCTACGACCGTACGGACAACGTGATCGATACGCATACGGCTGTCGGATTCAATATCTACAACCGCTATCACCAGCGCTCCGGCGATGAGGCCAAGACGGTATTTGCCGCTACGGCATCTCCGTTCAAGTTCTCGCCTGCCGTTATGGACGCGCTCAAGGGTTCCGGTTACAGCAACGGCCGTTCCGTAGAGACGATCATAAAGGAGCTTGCCGAGGAGAGCGGTCTTCCGATACCCGAAGGGATCAAGGACCTGTCTTCCAAGGAGATCCTGCATAAGGATGTCATCAACAAGGAAGATATGGAAGATAAGGTAAGGTCTGTCCTGGTCGGATAAGCCCTGCCCTTGTCTGATGCACAAATCCATTCGCGAAAAATAATAATCTTTCTGTATACTTTTTCATCGCACTAATCCGATTGTTGTGATAATATCTTTAACAGCAATTTAATATGTGTTAAACATGGGGGTAAGTGTATGCCAAAGAGAGATGACATAAACAAGATCCTTATCATCGGATCGGGCCCGATCATTATCGGCCAAGCGTGTGAGTTTGACTATTCCGGAACACAGGCATGTAAAGCATTGAGGAAGTTGGGGTACGAGATCGTACTTGTTAATTCCAATCCTGCTACCATCATGACTGATCCCGACGTCGCTGACAGGACGTATATTGAGCCTTTGAACGTTGCAAGGCTTGAACAGATAATCGATAAAGAGAGACCTGATGCATTGTTGCCTAATCTCGGCGGACAGTCAGGTCTCAATCTTTGTTCCGAGCTGTCCCAGGCAGGCGTACTTGATAAGTACAATGTCCAGGTAATCGGTGTACAGGTAGACGCCATCGAGCGAGGCGAGGACAGAATAGAGTTCAAGAACACGATGAACAAACTCGGTATCGAGATGCCGAGAAGTCACGAAGCTTACTCCGTAGAGGAAGCCGTAAAGATCGCAGAAGAGCTTCATTACCCCGTTGTATTAAGACCTGCCTACACGATGGGCGGCGCAGGCGGCGGCCTCGTATATAACGTTGATGAGCTCCGCACAGTCTGTGAGAGAGGTCTACAGGCAAGCCTTGTTCACCAGGTTCTCGTTGAGGAATCCATCTCCGGTTGGGAAGAGCTTGAGCTCGAGGTCGTAAGAGACGCCAAGAACAACAAGATCACTGTCTGCTTTATCGAGAATATCGATCCCATCGGTGTTCATACAGGTGACTCGTTCTGTTCGGCTCCCATGCTCACGATCTCCGAAGAGGTTCAGGCTAAGCTTCAGGAGTATTCCTATAAGATCATCGAGGCTATCGAAGTAATCGGCGGCTGTAACTGCCAGTTCGCACATGACCCCGTATCCGGAAGGATCGTTGTTATCGAGATCAATCCCCGTACATCCAGATCTTCCGCTCTTGCTTCCAAGGCTACAGGTTTCCCGATCGCTCTTGTATCCGCTATGCTCGCATGCGGCCTGACACTTGATGAGATCGAGTGCGGTAAGTACGGTACGCTCGACAAGTATGTACCTGACGGCGACTACGTAGTTATCAAGTTTGCAAGATGGGCTTTCGAGAAGTTTAAGGGAGCCGAGGACAAGCTCGGTACTCAGATGCGCGCCGTAGGTGAGGTCATGAGTATCGGTAAGACATATAAGGAAGCATTCCAGAAGGCGATCAGAAGTCTGGAGATCGGCAGATACGGCTTAGGTTATGCCAAGAATTTCCACGATATGACTAAGGAAGAGTTGCTCCTTAAGCTCGCCATCCCTACAAGCGAGAGGCAGTTCGTTATCTACGAAGCTCTCCGTAAGGGCGCTACGATCGATGAGATCTACGATCTTACAAAGATCAAGCGCTGGTTCCTTACACAGATGAAGGAACTGGTAGACGAAGAAGAGAGCCTTAAGGCTCATAAGGGCGCTGTTCCTTCCAAACCCGTTCTCCTTCAGGCTAAGCTCGACGGCTTCTCTGACAGATATCTGTCTAAGCTCCTCGAAGTATCGGAAGATGAGATCCGTAATAAGCGTTATGAGTACGGTATCAAGGAAGCATGGGAAGGCGTTCACGTAAGCGGAACCAAGGATGCTGCTTACTACTATTCGACATATCATCTCTCTGAGGATAAGAGCCCTGTCAATAACGACAAGCCTAAGATCCTTATCCTCGGCGGTGGTCCTAACAGGATCGGTCAGGGTATCGAGTTCGACTATTGCTGCGTACATGCTGCTCTCGCACTCAAGAAGCTCGGCTTCGAGTCCATCATCATAAACTGCAACCCCGAGACAGTATCTACTGACTACGACACATCCGATAAGCTCTACTTCGAGCCTCTGACACTCGAGGATGTTCTGGCTATCCACGAGAAGGAGAAGCCGGTCGGAGTCATCGCTCAGTTCGGCGGTCAGACACCTCTGAACCTTGCAGCTGATCTTAAGCGCAACGGTATCAATATCCTCGGCACATCACCTGAGACTATCGACCTTGCAGAGGACAGAGATCACTTCCGCGCCATGATGGATAAGCTCGGCATCCCGATGCCTGAGTCCGGTATGGCCGTAACTGTTGATGATGCTCTTGAGATCGCGAACAAGATCGGGTACCCCGTAATGGTACGTCCTTCTTACGTTCTCGGCGGACGCGGAATGGAAGTCGTTCACGATGACGAGATGATGCGCGTTTATATGAATGCCGCTGTTGGTGTTACACCTGACAGACCGATCCTCATCGACAGATTCCTGCATCATGCTACTGAGTGTGAGGCAGATGCTATCTCTGACGGCACGAACTGCTTTGTTCCCGCTGTTATGGAGCATATCGAGCTTGCCGGTGTTCACTCCGGTGACTCCGCTTGTATCCTGCCTTCCAAGAATCTCACGGAGAAGCAGGTTGCCACTATTAAGGACTATACAAAGAAGATCGCCGTTGAGATGGGCGTATGCGGTCTCATGAATATGCAGTACGCTATCGAGGACGACGTTGTCTATGTACTCGAGGCTAACCCCCGTGCATCAAGAACAGTACCGCTCGTTTCCAAGGTCTGCGCCATCAACATGGTTAAGATCGCGACCGAGATCATGACTGCTCCTCTTACCGGTAAGGCTTCTCCCGTACCTGAGCTCAAGGACAAGATCATTCCTCACTATGGCGTAAAGGAAGCTGTCTTCCCGTTCAACATGTTCCAGGAAGTTGACCCTGTCCTCGGACCGGAGATGAGATCCACAGGTGAGGTCCTCGGTCTGTCTCCGAACTTCGGTGAGGCTTATTTTAAGGCGCAGGAGGCTACAAAGTCACCTCTGCCTACAAAGGGAACGGTCCTCATCTCCGTATGTGACAGGGATAAGGGCGATCTCATCGATGTAGCACGTGCCTTCAATGAGGTCGGCTTCAAGATCGTTGCTACAGGCGGTACATATGACATGATCGTCAAGGACGGTATCCCCGCAGAGAAGGTCAACAAGCTCTATGAGGGACGTCCGAATATCACTGACATGATCGTTAATGAGGAGATCGACTTGATCATCAACACTCCTGCCGGCAAGACGAGCGCTCATAACGACTCTTACATCCGTAAGGAAGCGATCAAGCACCGTATCCCGTATGTAACGACTATGGCAGCTGCCAAGGCAAGTGCAGAAGGTATCAAGGCCATCCACAATAACACACATCTCGGTGTAAAGGCTCTTCAGGACTTCCACAAGGATATTACGAACTGATTAGACATCGGGTGCGGTAAACGCCTGATATCACGGGTTTTGTAACATTGTTAAATCAAAGACCCCGCCTTCGGGATTATTCCGAGGGCGGGGTTTATTGTTCCGCCTGTGACCTTACCCGGTCCTTCGTCAGTGATATCATCACCGTGATCCTGAACAAGTGCATTTATCTCTTCTTCAGTAATATTGTAGTGATATTATTCTTTACTATAGTGTATTATTAAGTGGTTATGTAGAAGGAGGGACATATGTATATTGCATTGAGTTTCATTGATAAGCTGACTGATATCAATAATCAGGTTAATGATTTTGTATGGGTCAAGATCGGTATCTGGCTGCTCCTGGCAACCGGAATCCTTTTGACAGCCATGACCAGAGTCTTCCAGGTTACTCATATCCGTCACTGGATGAAGAAGACGATCGGGAGTCTTTTCGATCAGAAAGTTATCAGTCACTCTAAGGAGAGGGCATCCATCTCACAGTTCCAGGCCCTTTGTACGGCACTTGCCGCTACAGTCGGTGTCGGTAATATTGCAGGTGTATCTGCCGCTATCGTAGGCGGCGGTCCGGGTGCCGTATTCTGGATGTGGGTCGCTGCTTTCTTCGGTATGATGACCAATTACTCGGAGAACATACTCGGTATATACTTCAGACGTAAGAATGCTGACGGTGAATGGTCCGGCGGCGCCATGTATTACCTACAGGACGGTCTCGGCGGATATCCTCATATGAAGCATGTGGGTAAGGTCCTTGCCGTTCTCTTCGCGATCTGCGCTACTCTCGCTTCCTTTGGTATCGGAAATATGGGCCAGGTCAACAAGATCGTTCTTAACTTCACGAGTGCGTTCAAGGTTAAATCTCTCAGTTCGCACACTCTTTATTCCGACATCAATCTCTATATGCTCATCGTAGGACTTGTCATCATGGGCCTCGTCGGAGTAGTTGTAATCGGCGGTCTCAAGAGAATTGCGAATGTAGCCGAGAAGATAGTACCTTTTATGGTTGTTGCATTCATTGTCGGATCGCTCGTTATCATTATCGGTAATGCGACTCATATCGGCGAGGCATTCGAGGCGATCTTCTCCATGGCATTCTCCAAGCAGGCTGCCTGGGGTGCTGCAGAAGGTCTCTCCGTTAAGATGATCGTCACATGGGGTTGCAAGAGAGGTATTTTCTCGAATGAAGCCGGTCTCGGATCATCTGTTATGGTCCACTCGAATTCCAATGTACGTGAGCCTGTTAAGCAGGGCTTGTGGGGAATCTTCGAGGTGTTCGCAGATACTATCGTTATCTGCACCATGACAGCTCTTGTTATCCTTACATCGGGTGTTGTCGATCTTGATACAGGCATGCATGATGCAGTTGACGATTCTACACTTGTATCGGAAGCTTTCAATACAGTCTTCAAGATCAACGGTGTTGAATTCGGAAGTTACTTCATAGCTCTCGCGATCCTTGTATTCGCATTTACGACGATCCTCGGATGGTCTCATTACGGAACAAAGGCTGTCGAGTATCTCGCAGGCAAGAAGGCTCCGATCGTAACCAGGATCTACAAGGTCATCTTCGTTCTTATGATCGTATCCGGTGCGCTTATGACATCTTCGATCGCGTGGGATATCTCCGATACTTTTAACGGAATGATGATGATCCCGAACCTGATCGGTGTCCTGGCAATGAGCCCTCTCGTTATCAAGCTGACTGACAACTATGTTCAGAGAAGGATCCACGGCAAGAACATCAAGCCGATGCTGTCGTATTTTGAGGACATCCAGCTCGAGAATGAGAAGGAGATCGCCAAAACAGGCGAAGAATAATAGCGTTTTAAGCACGACCTCAGGTGTATAATCTGTATATGGAGGGTCTGTCTCATGAAGAAGCTTATTTCACTTTTACTTACAGTTATCCTTACATTATCCATAGCGATCGTCCCTGCTTCTGCCGGATCTTCTTCTGAGCAGGGCGTAGGCGAGTTTGTAACGCGCCTCTATGATATCTGTCTTAACAGGCAGCCTGACGCAGCAGGATATACCGACTGGACAAGTAAGCTCCTTAACAATGAGATCACAGGTGCTGAATGTGCCTACGGCTTTATCTTCTCGGATGAATTCCAGAGTCTTAACGTAACTAACGATCAGTATGTGGAACTGATGTATAGCTGCTTCTTCGGCAGAGCATCGGATCCTGAAGGTAAGTCAGACTGGGTAGGAAAGCTCAATAGCGGTATTACAAGAAAGGATCTCTTTGCAGGCTTTGCCAATTCACGAGAATTCGATGAACTATGTGCGACATACGGCATTATGCGAGGATCTTACGATCCTGCCCGTAATTCATTTGCTCTGACGCCCAACAGAGCTCAGATAGAGGCTTTTGTCACAAGACTTTACGATACTTTCTTAAACAGGCTTCCGGATGAAGCCGGACTTAATGACTGGGTCGATCAGATAGCAGCAGGGAAGATCACCGGATCACAAGCAGCCTATGGCTTTATCTTCTCACCCGAATATAAGGCCCTTAATAAACCTGATAATGACTTTGTAACTGATCTCTATGTCGGCTTCTTAGGAAGGACTCCCGATCAGGCCGGCTTAAACGACTGGGTATCTCAGATAGCAGGCGGCAGGACGGATCTTGATATCTTCAACGGCTTCGCGGGATCTCAGGAGTGGATCGGTCTTTGCAGGGGATATGGCATCGAGGCCGGCGGTAATGTCAGCGGAGAGCTTTATGCACGTAGCGGAACTCATTCGGATGTGTCGAACGATCCGACCTCGCAGGGCGAAGGGAATAATGACGTTGTTGTGCTTCCGGATGTTGGTCCGTTCACACAAGAGATAACACATACCATTAACAGGCTCGCGACCTGTGACGGCATCACTTTTATGGAGGTGTCCACTTATGACGGATACAACGGTAATACGTATACCGATCTGTATTCCTACTTGTACGGTAAGGTCGATTCCAATGAGTGCTGTGTGAGTCTGGAACTTACCATATACGTATCCGGCAAGGTGGATGTATCTGATCTCTATATCAAGTATAAGGGTGACGAAGGCTTCCGTGATTTAGGTAGCGGATTTGCCCAGTATATCCCTAATGCCGCTTCCGCCAAGGTGATCGCTTCCACGGCCTATTATGAGGGGGAGGAGCCTTTTTCGATGACTTCTTTCTCCGATCAGAGATACGAATATATGAGCGAAAAGGGTTATGACAAGTATATCGTCATAACCATCGAATTCGGTGAGCCGGGACTTCAGCAATTCGATCTCTACTACAAGGGACATAAGATCAAGACGATCGAATATACCAATGATCAGAACGGAACTCTTGTCTATTCAGAGAATGCGAGGGGGATCCTGTCGGATATCCTGAAATACAAGCCGAACATGAGCGACCTCGAGTTGATCGATGCCGCCTGTTACTGGATCAGAAATCATTCGTATTATGATTATACCTGTTGGGGGTGTCATTCCGTCGAAGCAGTTATGAATCTCAGGGGGTATACATCAATATCTCTGGCATGCTCATACAACGGAGAGAATGGAGTATATAACGATTACAGCAGATACTATTCTCTCTCTCCCATAAGGGAATATGGTAGTGACGAGAATAGCGTAGGACATCATATCAGCATTATCTTTATTGACCCGACACACTATGTATTAGTGCAGGTTCAAGGATCTCATATTCTTAACAAAGGAGAAACGGATTTCTCGACTCCCTGGACGCCTAATTCAGCAGTAACGCATTCGGTATTTGAAGAGTTCGGCTCACTTCGGGACTACGACAACATATACGATCTGGTTCTTGGTGATTACGGGATCGATTTGAAGAGATTCGATCCGTACGATTGCAGGACTTGGTACTGATTTGCTCCTCGAGTACCACTATCTTCGATTTCCGCCGAAAATGTGGTAAAGTCCGAACTTGGATTACCACACATTTACGGCTTTTAGCTGATAATGTGGTAAATCCCAGACTTGGATTACCACACTATTCTCGATTTCTGCCGAAAATGTGGCTCTTCACGTTTTCCTTGGGATTAGCATAAAGTTATGCGGCATTGAAATGTA